>NZ_CP097384.1:6103188-6428985 GCF_024584705.1 Blastopirellula sp. J2-11 | reverse complement strand
AAGATGCGGCCCCAAAAGACGTGCTGCTGTGTGCACGCGATGAGCTTTTTTCCAAGCCCGGATTATAGCGGATTTATGGCCAGATGAATAGCCTTAAGCGGACGGCAATCGCCCGAATTCTATCGACGCAAATCATTGATACACTTAGAGATACGACGCAGCGCTTCCAGTACTTCGTCGCGGGTCGTGTCGCGGCCCAAACTTATTCGCACCGCGCTCTCGATTTGCTCGTTTTCTAGCCCCATCGCGATCAGCACCGGTGACCGCTCGCTGGACCCGCTGGCACATGCCGAACCGGTCGAAATACCGACTCCGGCCATATCGAGCGCCATCACCAACGCCTGGCGATCGATCCCGGGAAAGGAGACGCTGATCGTATGCGGCAGCCGCTCGGATTTGGCGCCATGGATGACGCAGGTTGGATCGATCTGGCGCAGTTCGGTTTCCAGCTCTATGCGTAGTCCAACCAACGCTTGGTACTGCGGCGCTGCTTCAATCGAGATCCGCAGTGCTTTCGCCATCCCGATCGCCAGTTCGGCCGCTTCGGTGCCGGGGCGCTTCGCTAATTGTTGCCCTCCTCCATGCAATTGCGGCGAAAGCTGCACCCCATGGCGTAGGACCAACCCACCCACCCCACGCGGGCCATGCAATTTATGTGCGGTGATCGTCATCGCGTCGACTTGCAGTGCGTGAAAGTTGACCGGCATTTTTCCTACCGCCTGGACGGCATCGGTATGGATTATCACCCCCATTTCCCGGCAGATCGCGGCAATTTCGACGATTGGTTGCAGAACGCCGGTCTCATTGTTGGCCAGCATTACGCTGACCAGTTGCGTTTGGGGCGTGAGCAGTTCGCGGAAGTGCTCGACATCGACGACACCGGTACCTAAAGCGGCGATTGTCTGCACGTCATAACCGCGAAGTCGCAGCAAATCGGCTGCGGCCGAGACGCTGGGATGCTCGATCGAAGAGACGATCACCCGACCCGGCTGAGGCTTTACCAAACCAAAAATCGCCAGGTTGTTCGACTCGGTTCCGCCGCTGGTAAGCAGAAACTCGTCGCTGGTAAAACCGGCGGTTTTCGCCCCTAAATCCGCCAAAACTTCTTCTTTCGCGCGTTCCAAGACGGCTCGCGAACGGCGTCCCAGCGCGTGCTGACTCGACGAGTTGACGTAGCCGTGCGAGAAGGCTTCGGCCAGCAGCTGCGCAACTTCGGGCGCCAATCGCGTCGTCGCGTTGTTATCGAGATAGATTGGATCAGCGCTGGTCAATTGCTCGATTCCTGAACTTCGCTCGGGGAAGTTGTTGACTTTTTCGTCGTCGGCTTTTGGGTGGTTTTCGGCTTGGGCTGGTCGCTTTTTGCTGGGTTTACGGTCATTTCTGGAATGACGACGCCGACGCTGCTGAGACGTTCGATCTGTTTGCGGCAGTCGGCGGCAAGTTGCGTCTCTCCTGCGGCTTTGGCGCCGTCTTCCGTTTTTTGATAAACAGAAAGCAAATAAGAGGTTAGGTTTATTTGAGCAAGTAGGGAGCGATCCTCTTTGCTGAGTGATTTGTCTAGCGGCTTCCGGCGAGAAAAGTCGACCATTTTGTCGATCAACTCCGGCGCCATCCAATAGAGTTTTAACTTGGCCGCATGTTCGACTTCGCTCCAAAGCATTCCGGCCAACAGCGGATTGGCTTCGCTCCAGGCATACAAATCGACCCGACTATTTTCATCACGCAGATAATCAGTCAGATTTGAAGGAATTCCGCGCCACTCACGGTCGAGCTCAATCAGGTCCCACTCGTCTTCAGGCGTTTGTAGCGGCGCTTTGCTGATCCAACCTCGTTTGACCAACAATTGCGACAATTTTGGGGTCTCGTCAGTGTAGCTGGTTCTTCCTGCTTGAGTTCCGACCACCGGCAGACGTAAAGCGACAAACCGGCGAATGCGGAATCCGGCCGGATGAAACTGCGTTCCGCTGACCATCATAAATCCGCCGGAGCAGACGACGAACAGGACGAATGCGATCACGACGCTGAAGACGATCAATGGAAACAGGATCGGCCAACTGCGCCCGGCGCCAGCGGTCGGCTTATGAGGAAAAGTAGGGGAATTCGCCATCGGTGCGGGCTCTATGGTTCACAGAGTAAATGGGTTCAATCAGGCTGCTAGCGGCGGTGTAGAACGTAAATAAGGATACGGAAACCGAAAAAAAAAGGGTGTCGCGGCGGAAAAACGTATTCTCGCGTAACGCCCATCCACCTAAGATTTTGCGCTGCGTTCAGAATTGTAGAGGATAGGAAATACGTGAGTCACGAGTCTTCGGCGTCCGTCACTTTGCGATCGTTGGTGATGCTGGCGTTCTTAATTTTTCTGCCTGCCGCGGCGCTTGCGCCGGATGGTTTGCAGCGCGTCGTCGCCGCGTTCCAACCGCCGAAACCCGTTGAAGGGGTGACCAGCGACACTCCGGAAAAACATCTCGGCAAGCCGCAAGTTCGCACGCAACCGCGCGAAGAGCCGGTCAACCGGGATCTTGCGTTTCCGTTGGTCGAAGATCCGTTCGCCGAATCGGGCCCATCCCCCAGTTCTGACAAAATTGTCCCGGTTTTTGACGAGCATGGCCCCACCTTAGGGAAGGCCCTGGATGGCATTTTATCACAGCGCTCCAGCGAATTAGAGCAGCAATTACAGCAAATGGGGGCTTCCTACTATCGGCTCGAAGCCTGGGGTGAGAAACCGCGGGTCTACCGCTTTCACTGCATGGCGAAAGTACGGGTCGCCGGCAAGGAAGAGTCGAAACGTTTTGAGGCGACCGCCCAGCACCCGATCGACGCGATGCAAAAGACGCTCGATTTGCTCCGCGGTTGGCACAAAGAGCTGAAATCTCGTGATGATTCGCAATCTCGCTAGAATAGCGACCAGTCGTTTGTCCTTCTCTCGGTTTGGCCAAAATCCCCGCAATGCCTACTCGACTTCGACTTCAAACGCATCGGCGTCGACTAGTAAGCGGCGCAACTTCGGCCTGGACGCCGAAAATCCGCAAGAACCATCGCCCTGGAAGCCGAATAAAACGCCGGACTGCTCCTGCGAAGAAATCAGAAAGCAAATTTCGCGATTCGCGGATGCAGCGATTGGAAGCGATTTTGTTTTTGGCGCGAGAACCCCTTTCCAGCCGCAAATTGGCCCAGCTCGCCAACTTGGCGGACGGAACTGAAGCTCGTACACTAATTCGTTTCCTAAATCGCCTGTATGACGCGGCGCATCGCGCTTTTCGCGTTGAACAGTCGGCCGGCGGTTTTCAGTTGATGACGCGACCCAAGTTCGCAGACTGGATTCGCCGATTGGGGAATCAACCGGTTGCGTCCGGGCTCAGCTCTCCTGCAATGGAGACGCTAGCGGTCGTCGCTTATCGTCAGCCTGTTTTGCGGGCTGATGTCGAAGCGATCCGCGGCGTGAATTGCGGAGAAATGCTGCGTCAGTTGATGGATCGCGACCTGGTGAAAATCAGCGGACGAAGCGAAGAGCTGGGACGCCCTTACCTGTACTCCACAACCCGATCATTCCTACGTATGTTTGGGTTACGGAATTTAGACGATTTGCCTCGAGCGGACGACTTTCGCCGTCCGATTGGGGATTGGAATACCGACGAAACTAAAACACCCAGTACTGAATCGACGGCCGAAGGCCGTGCGGAGTGAAAAGGAGCTTAACGTGTCGATCACGCTTTTTCCCGAAGTTTTTCGCACCGCGGAAGAGGAATTGTCGCTGACTCTAGCGCATCCACTTGCGCAAGCGCCGATCGAAGACGAGGACGATGACGATGTCGAGGATGAAGAATACGAAGAAGATGATGAAGAGTGGGAAGAGGAAGACGACGACGATGAAGAGTATGAAGAAGTAGAAGACGAGGACGAGGACGACGAGGAATACGACGACGACGAAGAGACCGAGTGGGAAGAAGTCGAAGACGACGACGCCGACGAGGATGAAGAGGACGACGAAGAGTACGAGTACGAAGACGACGAAGAAGAAGAGTATGAGGACGAAGAAGAGTACGAAGATGATGAAGAGGAAGATGAAGAGTGGGACGACAGTGAAGAGTAATCTCGCTTAGTCGCTCTTCGGACTTCCCGTCCGCTCGCTTCCCAGCAACAACAAACGGCCTTGGCGATTTCGCTGAGGCCGTTTTTCGTGGAATCGTTGCGCAAACGTCGAAAATTCGCCGCCGCGTTGCGGGGATGTTACGATTGCGACCAAGCGACAGACGGTCCGGTCTAACTCCAAAACGCAATGCCAGGGGGCGAATGAACGATGAACGCGAACGACGATCTCTCTTCCCAAATCACGTTGCGTATTCCTGGGGCTTGGTCTGATCCGAGTGAACTTTTGCAGCGTTTGCCTGCCGGATATCGCCTGACGCCGGAGACATTGATTTTGCCGGACGAGACGCAGATCGACTTCTTCCCGATGCCGGCGGATGACCAGTTTGTCTCCATCTTTCAATCCTCGTGTCGCCAGGCGCCCACCAGCGCAGAGCAAGCGACGATTTCTCAATACAGCGTCAACATCGGTTTGCGTGGACCCGGCGGTTCGTTGAAATCGGCGCTGGTGATGATGCAAGCCGCAGCCGCCATCGTGCGCGCCGGGGGCGCCGGCGTATTTGTTGACAATTGCGCGCTTGCCCACGGCGGCGAGGACTGGATTGAAATGACCGAGGATGGAGGTCCCGATGCGATCAGTTTCGCGTTTGTTTCCATCATTCGCGGCCGGGGAACGACCTACACCATGGGGATGCAGACGATGGGATTTGCCGACTTGCTTATGGGGGCTGCTGACATTGATGAGCAAGGTCAGGCGATCATTGAGATCATGCGTTACATTTGCGGCGGCAGTAAACCGATGGAAGTGGGTCATCTAATCGCCGATGAAGATGGACCTCGCTTTCAGGTCGTCGCCATCACGAGCGACGACTTTGAGCCGCAGAGTCCCATGCACAATCCCCACGGCCGTTTGAAGATGGTCAGCGTGAAAGATCTTGCGGACAGCAACTGACGGCAGGCCATTCTAAGCAAAGTGGGAAAACGGGTTTGCTAGGGCTAGATCGCTTTTCACGAGGGTGTTCCAGCACAGATTGCCGGCGCGAAAGGGGACTATATTATTCAGCTCGCTGAAAAGCGCTCTAGCCTTGGCCTGCCGAAGAGAGATTCCAACAAACGTCGCGAGACCCAAGCAGACGCGAAATATCTGACGGCGCTAATCCGCCAAATCATCGAGGTTCAGTTCTTCTTCTTCCTCTGGTTGAATAATAATCCGCGGCGTTACTACGCTAAACATGATCGGTCTGACAACCGGCGGTTGTGGAATCGGTCGCAACCAACGCGGCGTCGCCTGGCGACAAAACAGCTTTGACAGAGCCGGCAACGTCAGCTGTTTGGCCGAGCGAAAAGGGACATTCGCAGCGTGAGTCGTCGACAACAAGGTCAACAGGATCAAAATGGCAAGCAGAGTTCGCATCGCGGTTTCTCCTCAGCGTCGGACGTGATCCAGCACGAATTTGTCGGCCAGGTTTTGGCCTGTCGAAGCGCCTAGTTCAAATCCCCTAGGCCCAGTTTGAATTCTTCTTCTTCCCCAATCAGCGACCTGCCCGGCGTCAGGTTGAGCCAATTGATCGGCGGTCGTAGCGGCGTCACCAAGTCGGCCGAGAAATGGATCTGTCGCTTGCGCTGTTCAGGGGTTTCCAAAATCGGCGGAATGCAGCGCCTGGTCGAGAGGGACAGAAAATAAAATGGCCCCTTCACCAGTCGAATATTACCAGCAGTGCGATAATCAAGCTCTTGATCTGCGGCGACGATGCCGGCGATTGCTAGCACGAAGCAGAGAGTAAAGAGGATTCGCATTGGGTTCTCCTAGGTAACAGAACGACCTCAGGATAACGCCGAGAGGGGGAATGCTCCTAGAGCGATCCTGTTTGATACGCCGGTTTCTATTTCATCACTTTGCGATACAGATCCTCACACGCCGCTTCTTCGGTTTCAAAGCTCTTTAGCCCCGAGCGTCGCCCGCGCTCGCTGTAATAGGTGCGCCACGTTCCATCGGCCACTTGTTCGATGCAATGCGCTTCGTTGGGCAAACCGCCGACGAGCGAAACCATGTCGGCCGGCACGTTACTCGCTTCCAATTTTCTCGCCAGCTCTTCTAGATGCATCGCTTGCTTCACCGTTTTCAGAAAGCCGGTAGTGAGCCAATGTTCGATCGGCTTGACCAGGTCGTACTGCACGCCGCCGCCGGGCTGATCAAACCAGGGCGCCGCTTTCCCTTCCAGCGCCGGCAGCGGTTTCAGCACTTCGTAAACATAATATGGCTTGTCGATCGTGCCGGGCGCCATCGAGAGTTCCGGCGCCGGTTCTCCGACCGGCGCTACGAACGAACCGCTGGGATAACCGTAACGTTCTAACTGGACGCCGATCGCGATTTTCACCTCTTGGGGCTTGCCTGCAAATCCTTCATCGGGAGGCCAACGGATCGAGCCGTTAGGATTGCGCCACTGGGAAGCGATCGTTGCGTCGGACGGTGTTTGCGCGCTCGTCGCTTGATCGAGATTGGGACGACAGACGACGCCTGATGCAGCGATCGTCAGCAGGCATACGATACCGGCAAGTTTTTGATACCGGATCGCGTGGAGGTGAAATCGTGATGTTGGGGTCATAGACATCTTTTGCTAGTGCGATCGTCACCCATACATTCGGCGGCGGAGATTAGCTGGACAGGAAACATGAAGTCGATTTTAGGTTCGAATCACGAAGACCTTAGGTAGGAGTTTTAGGATTGGACATGCAATCGAGAGGCTCCAGGCCGTACTTCTTGGAAAGGAAAACGATGATTCAATCGACCAACCACCCCGACTATGTCTCGCAAGATTTCAGCCAGGATGAAACCACGGAAATGGAGATCTGCAATCGACCAGAACCACATCATTGGAACACCGAGTTGCTGCTGCTGGAAGACCTGACGACGCGCTGGATGTAAAGTGCGGCGCATGCTCGCCGCGCATAAAAAAGCATGCCAAGATTGCCCTGGCATGCTTTTGAATTTCGTTGGCGGCAACCAGCTTACTTCGCTGCGGTCGGCTGAGCATATTTGATCGCCAACAGCGTATAGCCGGTGACCAATTGCGGATTGCCTTCCATCCAGCGAGTCGTTTCGTTGACCCAACTGCCGTTCTTCTGTTGACGGCCGAGCAGTTCGGCACGTAGTTCGGCGCGCCACGGATGTTTGGTTCCGTCGGCGGTGACAAACTCTTCTTCGCCCAAAGCGTCGAGCGCTTTGGCGCAAGTGACGTAGTAGTAGAACAATCCCTGTTGGCCCATACCGGGGTTTTCGTCCAGCGTGTAATGCTTGCCGAGCCAGGTGACGGCCGCTTTAACGCGCTCGTCATCTTTGTCGAGACCAGCGTAGATCATGCTCTTCAGACCGGCGTAGGTCATCGACGCATAGCTGCGCAGACCGCCGTTGGGTGTTTCGCCGGCTTGGCTGCTACCGCCGGCGGCGATGGTGTAGTAGAAACCGCCGTCGGGGTTCTTGGCCGGAAACTCGGACGTGTTATGTTCCGACTCGAGGTTCTGACATCGCGAGACGAAGACGAGCGCCTTTTTCATCGCTTCATCATCGGGGCCGGTTCCGGTCGCTTTCAGCGCTTCCATCATGAACGCGGTGTTCGATAGGTCAGGTCGTTTGTGACCGCCGTATCCGGCGCCGCCGTAAAAAGGATCCGATTCTTCTTTTTCTTCACTAGCGTCCCACTGAATTCCTTTGAGGAACTTATCGGTGCTGGCGAGCAGCTTGTCGTAACGGCCATCTTTGTTGGCTGCCGCAAAGGCGAGAACCGACAAGGACGTTTCGTAGTTTTTGTGGTTGCTTCCTTCGCCGTAGATGCCGCCATCTTCCTTGATGTTCGATTCGAGGAAAGTGAGGGCCTTCTTCACCACCGGATCATCGGCGGTGCGGCCATGTTCAAGAATTCCGGCCGCGCACAGTCCGGTGACTCCGATCGGCGCAGCGTCGCTGAACGAGCCATCCTCGTTTTGTTGAGCAGCCAGAAAATTGACAGCCGAAGTGATCGCTTTGTCATAGGCGGCGCGATCGTCGTCGGCGGCCAAGCTAGGCGACGTGAATGCGACTAGCGCAGCAAACGCTAGTCCCCGACCAAGTAGGCCTTTGCGGAGCGTGAAAAGAGCAAGCATCAAGATTTCCTCTTCTGGAATGAAAGTACCTGGAGCGGATCCTGATTGGTATCCGCTCGGAAACCGGCGTTAGCACTTTACTGGCCTGCCACCCCGATTTTTCGGTGGGATGCTTCCATTCTAGGACCGCTAGCCGAGGAGGCTAGCAAGTTCTATTTGTAGCGATTATTCGAGCACGGCCAAAATTTCGGCTTCGCTCATGATCAACAGTTCTTGATCTCCAACTTTGATCTCGGTTCCAGCCCAGGAGGAGAACAAGACGCGATCCCCTTCTTTGACGTCGTGCGGCGCCCGTTTGCCGTCGACCAACAGTCGCCCATCGCCGACGCTCAGTACGCGTCCTTGTTTGGGTTTCTCTTGAGCAGCGGTGGGCAGCACAATGCCGCCGGCGGTCGTCTCTTCGGCGTCGAGACGTTTCACCACCAGGTTATCACCAAGGGGAACGATCTTCATCTTTGGATTGAACTCCATACAAGGCGCAAAGTCGCGATCGATCTTCTCTCGCGAGTCTCTTTCCGATCCACATGCATGGATCTATGCAGCGCAAAAAAGGGGCTTGCGCGTTAAAAGAGGCAAGCCACGATTCTGGCATGCGACCGCGCTCGTATCAAGTCGAGAGAAATGCCCCCCGGTTGGATAATATCTCTCGGTTTTTGCTTGAACTTTGCTCGCGATTTCGCTAGGTTGACGTTTCTGATAGTACTAGTTTTGACGACGGCGGCTCTGGATTTGCGTTTTTTTAATTCGGTGATCCAAAAGTTCGCAGCGTCAAAAACCCCTCTCAAAAAATGCGTCACGTCCGGTTTTCCGCCGTTGGACATAAATGTCTCGCAGCTGAAAGCCTAGTCATAGTGAGTTGACGCGAAGGGATGCGCGATATTGCCGTCGGGACGACGGAGAAACGTCGTACCACCACGAGCAGTCGGTTTACTGCTCGCTTGATTGATCGCGATTCGTCCATCTGCGGCGCTTTGTCGCAACCACGTGTTCCCCTCTTCGATAATTGTGACGAATCTCGGCTAGTTCGCGCTCGAAATGGATCCTTCTTACTGGATCGATCCGAAGCGTCGATATCAAGCGAGCGCCTACTGCGGACGTTAAAAGGGCCAATCCACCCTTTTGTTCGCGCGGCCGACTGCATCGAATGCCGCCTTGGAGCGTGCGTGCCTGCGCGTTCGAAGGCGGCTTCTTTTTTGCGCCAGGTTGGGAAGTTGCAATCCCTTTCGGTTGGCCCCTGATAGCTACGGCTATTACGGCCAACCATCTTCAATCAAAGTCGATCGGACGCCATTGCGACGAGAAACATGAGCCAAGCGGCCAACAGCGCCAACATCCAGCGGAGCGCTGTCGGTCGTTTGACCGGCGGATCCGAGATCGGCAGCATGTACGGCGAGACGGGGAGCGCCGGCGACTTCGATTTGGATTGCGAACGTTTCATCGCGGCGAAGATTCCTCAGAGACTTCAATGCGAAAATCGCGGACAAATGCGGCGTCGAAATCATAGACATCATCAAAGTCTTCGCGACGATCTTGCGGCGACTTTTTCATCATGCCGATTTCGATCAGGTTATAGACAATATCGCCAAAGTGCCCGGTCGTTTCGATTCCCCAACTATTGAGCACCGTCTTAGCCATCAAGCCATATTGTTGCTGGGCAAAGTTGCGAATCGCTTCGCACAGCATTTGCCCAGTTAGGTGACGTTCCGGTTCGCTCCACTCGACGTCATCTTCCTCGTCATCGAATTCCTCTTCGTCCAAAATCATTTCTTCGTCGAGGTCGAGCTCCTCTTCGTCGTCGTCATCCTCTTCCAATTCGAAGAGGTTCTGACCGAACGACAAAGCTTCGCGTACAAACTGGTACGCTTCCAGCTTAAATCGCGGATCCTCTTTCAGCATCCGCATAAAGTCGGAATAAGTTTCGTCTGTCATGTCGTACGTTAGCTGGGCGAAAAGTTGGGCATGGACTGGGAGGATTTGCGACCATGATTGGATCGCTGGAACATCCGTACTACGAGGATGCAGGCGCATCATCGGCTGACGGCGGCTCGCTACTTTTATTTTGCGGCGAATTTTCGCTGCGGTCTGATTTTCGGCGTTTTTTGGCTTGAGGAGGCGCTGCTTTCACCACCGACAATACTTCGGCCGCATCGACCAGAATCGTGCGATTGTCTTCCATTCGCAACAAAACTTGGCTGGCCAAGATCTCTTGATTGATCACTTTGCCGCGACCATCGCGGGTCACGACTTCTGAGCCGATCGGCGGCAACTCGCGCTGCAACTCTTCATACGTATCGTACTCGTAACGGAGACAACATTTGAGGCGCCCGCAACGCCCGCTGATCTTCGTCGGATCGAGCGTCGCTTTTTGCAGCTTGGCCATCTTCATCGAGACCGGCGGCATCTCGGATAAATGCGTGTTGCAACAAACTGGTTTGCCGCAGTCGCCATAGTCGGCCAGCAGCTTTGCTTCGTCGCGGACGCCGATCTGCCGCATTTCGATCCGAGTATGAAACTCGGCCGCCAGCAGCTTGACCAGATCACGAAAGTCGACGCGATTTTCGGCCAGGTAATAAATCACGATCCGCTCGCCGCCGAACAGATGCTCGATATCGACCAACTGCATTTCTAACTTCAGTTGCTCGACAAACTTGCGGCACAGGTCAAACTCGCGCGACGCATTGTCTCGCAGGTGCGTGATTTCGCCTTCGTCTTCGGTGGTCATCCCGCGCAAGATATGGCCGCGCGTCGGATCGGGGAGCATTTCGACCGCTTGATCGGTCGCCGCACAAAGGACTGCGCCATGTTCCAGACCGCGCTTGGTGCGCACGATGACCGACTCATCTCGTTGAAACTCGTCTTTCGCTCGAGCCGAAAATACGCCCAAGAGACGCATCGACCCGTAACGGACAACGTAATCAGCCATGAGTCGTTTCTATGTTTATGGACAAGCGCCGAGGACGGTATCGCCATCGGCTCTCGAAGGTTTTCGTCGATAGGTGCACAGCTCTTCGCCCGCTAACAGCAGGTCTTCGCCCGCTAACAGCAGGAGGACAAGTCTACTATAGCTGTTGCGGACAGGGGAATGCGAGAACTGTGGGGTGAGAAACCGCCGTAGAAGCTACAGCAATTCCAGGACATTCTCGGGGGGACGGCCGAGTCGGGCCTTTCCGCCGCTGACAACAATCGGACGCTCAATCAGCTCCGGGCGTTCCGCTAATGCCTGGAAGATCTGTTGAGGATCCTCGAGTTGCGGCAATCCGAGTTTTCTCCAATCTTTATCGCGGACCAGATCGCTTGCTCGCCCCCCTAGCTGTTGGACCAACTTTGCTAGCGACCGTGCATCGGGCGGCGTCTTCAGATACTCGACGATCTTGGGCTCAACTCCATGCGAGCGCAGGAGTTGGAGCGTTTGACGGCTCTTTTGGCAGCGGGGATTGTGATAGATCGTAACCTGGGCAGCCATCGAGCATCCTAATAAGTACGCCGCTAACGCGGTAAAGCAGGTCAAAAGCCATTTGAGGAGGGTTTGTTGGGAGGGTCGGGTTCGTTGACACCCCCTCACCCCCACCTATAATTGAGCGGTTTCTGCCAGCAAAACCAGAAGCGCCTGGATCGTTGGCGCTTTTTAATGAGACATTTTACGGTTGTGGAGATGATTCGCCATGGCGAAGGAATTTAACGAAGCAAACTTCGAGACGGAAGTACTGCAGTCGACCGAGCCGGTTCTCGTTGACTTTTGGGCGCCTTGGTGCGGCCCCTGCCGTCAGCTCGCCCCGGTCATCGATCAACTAAGCCAGGAATATGAAAGCGGCGCCAAGGTCGGCAAGGTCGATACCGACCAGAACCCGGGCTTGGCTCGCAAGTACGGCATCCAAAGCATTCCCACGGTCATGATCTTCAAAGACGGCGAAGTCGTCTCGCAATTCATGGGCGTGCAGCCGAAATCGAAACTGCAAGAAGCGATCGACAGCGCCAAGAGCTAATTGGGCCTGCAAGCACTGGTTGAGAACGACAGCAGCGATAGCAAAAATGGAAAAGGGAGACTTCGGTCTCCCTTTTTTTATGCGCAAAAGTTTACCAAGACGAACCAGGTTGAATGTCGACGAGGGTATTTGCCGATGACGAAGCAGTAGCGGCGAACTTTTCCGGTTATAACGCTAGCAAACTCGTCGAACGCGACATGGCAACTCAGCGCAAAACAAAACAGAATCCGACGCCTGGACCGACGGCCGAAAAGAAGCCGGTCGATGCGCTGCGCGTCGATGGGCCGCATGTTCCCAGCGCTGCCGCCGGATCTCCGTCGGCAGCCGAAAATATCGAAGACGACATCGTCGCGAAGTTGGAGCCAGGCGAACTATCGCCAGCCCAACGTCGACATCTCGAAGAGCTAGCGGCGATCCTCCGTGAGCAACGCGCCGAGTTAGAGCGCCGCGAGGCGCAATTGCAGTCGCAATTGGCTGCGATTGATAACGAAACTCGGATCGCGCGACTCGGCGTCGAACAGCAAGCGGCCGCACTGGCCGAACGGACCAAATTGCTAGATCGCCGCGATCGGGAGCTTGATCAGCGGGACGCAGCGCTGAATGATCGGCAAAACGAGCTGGAGGCGCAAGTCATCAAGCTCGACCAGCAAGCAGGTAAACTCGAACAAACGCGCGGAGCGCAAAAGCGTGAAGACGCACGCTTGGCGAAAAGCGCTTCACAGTTGCGGATCACGCAAGAGTCGCTCGAAGAGAAGTCGACCGCCGAGCGACGCGCCGTCGATCGCAAACTGGCCGAAGTCAAAGCCCAGCAAGCGGCGATCGAGAAATTTTCGACCCAATTGCACGAACGTGAGCGGCAATTGGAAGACCGCTATGCGGCTCTCGAAACGCGAAAAGTCGAACTCGATGAAATCGCTTCCCAACTCGCCGACGCCCAACGAAGTCAGGCCGGCGACGCGCTTGTCTACACGCGCGGGCAGGCCGATTTGGCCCGCGAGCGCGAAGCATGGGAAGCGGAAGTATTGCGACAGCGCGAGCTGCAAGAAAAAGTCCGTCAGCGCGGCGAGACTGAATTGATTCAATTGGCCACGCAGTTGGACGAGCGTCAATCACGGCTGGAACAGCGCCATGCGGCGGTCGAACAGATCGAACGAGAGTTGCGCGAAAAACATCGTGAAGCGCTCGAATCGCAGTTGGTCGTCGCCGAACTCTGGCCCGAACTGATGCGACAAACGCCGACCGCCGAGCTGACGCGTCGCACGGCGGAACTGCGGGTCAAGATTCGTCAATCGCACGAAGACGCCGCCGGAATTTGGCGACGTCGCGAGAACGAAGTGAAAGAGTTGCTCGCGCGACTCGAAGAACGTCGCACCGAGATCGCGGAAGAGTATCGCCGTTTCCAGCAATGGCTCTCGGTACGGCACGAGGATCTGGAGAAACAGGCCGCACGTTTGGCGGCTGCTGAACGGGGTCTCTCACAAAAGATGCGAGCCGGCGATTAGCGGTTCGTCACGCGACACGTTCTAGGCGCCAAGAAACAAAAAAGCCTGACCATTGCGGTCAGGCTTTTTTTGTTTCTTGCGTTGGTTGCTAACGAGCGTTGGTCGAAACGCTGCCGCCCAGCGATTCGCTCGGTCCAGGATTTTGCTGCATTTCCGCTTCGTATTTGACGACGAACGCAGAAGCCTGCATCGCGGTATTGATCTCTTTTCGTGAGAAGTAAGATTCGGACCGGCCATCGAGATGATGGATCGTTTTTCCGGCCAACTCTTCCCAGCTCATGTCGTTGTTTAAGTGCCAAGCGGTCGCTTGGGCGACGCGTTGATCGATCTTGCCGCTGCCGAGCATGTGCAACAGAGTTGCGACGCCGGGCTTGGTCGTGTATTGATCAATCGGTTTGACGTCGTACGGAATTTTCGGATTCGGATCTTCCAGGCCATGGTCCAAGCAGACGCCGTCCACTTTCACCTTCTGAGTCTTCTCGGGCATGACGTTGAAGAATCCGCCGCCACCGCCATTGTTGCCGCCGCCGAAACCGCCACCGCCGCCGAAGCCGCCCCCTTGATTGCCGCCGAAGCCGCCGCCGCCGCCGCCGAAGCCTTGGTTACCGCCGCCGCCGCCGAAGCCGCCGCCCCCTTGATTGCCGCCGAATCCGCCGCCCCCTTGATTGCCGCCGAATCCGCCGCCGCCAAACTGTGCGAGCGGAACGCCGGCAAATGCGGCAGGCATTTCAACCCGCAGCTTCTTGGCCGTCTTGTTCGTGATGATAAAGGTTCCCTTTTCCGAGTTCATCGGGATGAATTTGACGTCGATCACGCCATCTTCGATCGCTTTGAACATGTTCACTTCTTCGGCGTCTGCAAAACGACCTGACGAGCCGTCGTCAGCCGCGGCAGGAAAAGAAAAAGCGAGGGTGGCTAAGAGGGCCAGCGATGCGGCCAATCGTTGAAACAATCGCACCTTCATAAGAGAGAGCTCCTGACTGCGGCGCCTAATCGAATAGAGATGAAGACGAGTTCGCGCTATCGAACTGTCTCTAGGGAGCGCTCGCACGCACGAGGTCGCCCTGGGACTTCATGAATTTTTAGACTAATCGAGAAATGGACGCCGTCCAAGCGATTTGCGGCAGAAATCTACCTCGACTGGCGAAGAGTGCGCATAAAGCGCAGTTCCCCTGGACGGAGGAGGATGTTTCGTAGGCAAACTTACAGAATGGAACCCATTGCCCTTCCCCAACTTGGAGGGGTGGCCAAGAAACAAAAAAGCCTGGTCGCAACGGCCAGGCTTTTGGGATTGGTTCAGGATTCGCGAGCGAACGGAAACTACTCGACGCTGGTCGAGAAGCTATCGCTGCTCGATGGGGGCGTTTTCATTTTTTGTTTCAGCTCGGCTTCGTACTTCTCGACAAACTGCGTCGCTTGCATCGCGGTGACGATCTCTTTGCGTGAGAAGTAAGGTTCGACTCGTCCGTCAAGATGCTTGATCGACTTGGCGGCCAGTTCTTCCCAACTCATGTCATTATTCAGGTGCCAAGCGGTAGCTTGAGCGACGCGTTGATCGATCTTGCCGCTGCCGAGCATGTGCAGCAGCGTGCCGACGCCCGGTTTGCTGGTGTATTGTTCGATCGGCACGACTTCGTACGGAATTTTCGGATTCGGATCTTCCAGACCGTGATCGAGACAAACCCCGTCGTACTTCACTTTTTGGGTCTTTTCAGGCATCAGGTTGAAAAACCCGCCGCCGCCGCCGCCCCCTTGGCCACCGCCGAATCCACCGCCGCCGCCACCTTGGCCGCCGCCGAATCCGCCGCCGCCGCCGCCAGCGCCTTGGTTACCGCCGCCGCCTTGACCGCCGCCGAAGCCGCCGCCCCCTTGTTGGCCGCCGCCAAAACCACCACCGCCGCCGCCGCCGAACTGGGCCAACGGAACGCCGGCAAATGCCGAGGGCATTTCGACCTTCAATTTCTTGGCCGTTTTATTGGTAATGATGAAGGTCCCCTTCTCCGCGTTCATCGGAATGAACTTTACGTCGAGGACGCCATCTTTGATCCCTTGGAACATGTTCACTTCTTCCGCATCGGCGAAGCGGCCGGTTGCATCGTCCGCAGCAATCGCACGAACCGAAAAAGTGAGAGACGCGATGAGGGCGAGCGTCATCGCCAAACGTTGGACCAACTGCACCTTCATGGTGAAATTCCTTAGCGAATTCTTGAGAAAGAAAAAGACGAGCGTTAGCGCACGAACGGCCAATCGGCAGCGCCCGCGGCGTCGCTATGGAATTTCCGTGAGTCCTCACCCTAGTCGATCGGTAGAGAAGCTCCTAATGAATTGCAGGCAAATCTCGACCTAACCTAAGAATATTGTTCAAATCGTGCATTGTGACGATTGACGGTCTACTTTTTCTCTTCTGCGGAGAAAAATTGAGGGAAGAATTTACCCGCTTTTTTGAGATTTAGCCTTTATGATTCTGCCGCAAAGTTGATAATCGGGATGCTATCACCCCCTGTAAGTTGGCTGTGCAGCGTGATTATCCGTCTTGAGATTCGCCCACTTCTTCTGCGCACCGGCGAAGCTTCGCCTGGGGCTATTTCTCGACCGACGGCTAGAGTTGGCCCCCATTCGAGGCAGTTTCAAGGAAGGTAGCTTCGCCATGCAGGTACTGATTTGGTTTCTCGTGTTGTTTGCGGCGTTGGCCGCGTTGGCTCAGGCCTACGTTTTTTTCATGCAAATGCTCAGGTCTGATCCTGGCAACGAGCGAATGCAAGAGATCGCCGGTTTTGTACGTGAAGGAGCGAACGCCTACCTGACGCAGCAATATCGCATCGTCGCCTATTTTTTTATCGCCATCTTTGCGTTGCTTTCGCTGCTCTCGTATGTTTTTCAAGCGCAAAGCGTGTGGGTGCCGTTTGCGTTTGTCACCGGCGGTTTCTTTAGCGGCCTGGCCGGTTGGATCGGGATGAAAACCGCGACGGCGGCCAGCAGTCGAACGTCGGCTGGCGCACGAGTATCGCTCAATCAAGGTTTGCAGGTCGCGTTTCGCAGCGGCGCCGTGATGGGTCTGACGGTTGTCGGCTTGGGGCTGCTCGATATTACAATTTGGTTCGCGGTGCTGCGTTGGGTGTTTCAACTGAATCTGGTCGACGTGACGGTCACGATGCTTTGTTTTGGGATGGGGGCGAGTTGCCAGGCGCTGTTTGCTCGCGTCGGCGGCGGCATCTTTACGAAAGCGGCGGACGTGGGGGCCGATCTGGTTGGCAAAGTCGAGCAAGGGATACCGGAAGATGATCCGCGCAACCCGGCTTCTATCGCCGACAACGTCGGAGACAACGTTGGAGATGTCGCCGGCATGGGGGCTGACTTGTACGAGTCGTATTGCGGTTCGCTATTAGCGACCGCCGCACTCGGCGTCGCGGCGTTTAGTTCGCCCACGTTGGCCGAGGCCGCTCATTTGGATGTTCCTACGGCCCAGTTCTACGCGCTGTTTATGCCGCTGGCGCTGGCCGCCGCAGGGATCGTATTGTCGATCGCCGGCGTCTACATGGTGCGGACCGAAGAAGGAGCGACGCAGAAGAATCTACTGGCCGCACTAGGACGTGGAATCAACTTCTCGACCGGGATGGTCGCATTGGCGGCGGTCTTTCTGTCGATGTGGTTGATGCCGAAAGTCGACGGCGCCGTTTACTGGTATGTTCCCGGCGTCGCGCTGAGCATCTTCACCGGCTTGGCGGCCGGTTGGCTGATCGGCAAATGGACCGAGTACTCGACCAGCGACGAATTTGAACCGACCAAAAAACTGGCCGATCAAGCGCTGACCGGGCCGGCGACGATCATCATCGGCGGAATCGCCGACGGAATGATGTCGGTCTGGGCGCCGGTGCTGGTGATCGCGGTCGCGACACTGGTCGCTTTTGGTGCGGCGAACGGCTGGCGATTTTCGGATCCCGATTACTTTGCCCTGGGTCTGTACGGAGTAGGCATCGCGGCGGTCGGCATGCTTAGCACGCTCGGCATTACGCTGGCGACCGACGCCTATGGACCGATCGCCGACAATGCCGGCGGCAACGCCGAAATGTCAGGGCTGGAAGCGATCGTGCGCGAGCGGACTGATGCGCTCGATAGTTTAGGAAACACGACCGCCGCGACCGGCAAAGGTTTCGCCATTGGTTCGGCCGCATTGACGGCGCTGGCGCTGCTGGCCGCCTATGTCGAAGAAGTGCGGATTGGATTTGAACGCTGGGGGGATAACCTGGCTCACGTGATCGAGAACGATCAGCCCTATCGCGTCTCCAGCGGTTTCATCATTTATAAAACGGTCGAAGACGAACAAGAGCATGTCCACGGTTTCTTAGCGCTGCCGGGCGATCGCCGCGACAAACGCGTCGTCGAGGCTTGGGACAATCTCGACTTCTCGCGTGGCCCCGTCAAGATTCCGCCCGAAATGATCGAAGCCGAGACAACCGATGGGCATCTCCATATGAACATGGTCGGTCGCGATATTGAGCTGTTGCCGATCCACACGGCGACGCTGATCGACTTCACCAACTATTACGAAGCGAACTTGATGAATCCCAAGGTGCTGGGCGGGTTGTTCGTCGGCGCGATGGCGACCTTCGTCTTTTGCGCGCTGACGATGAAAGCAGTCGGCCGCGCGGCGAAAGGGATGGTCGAAGAAGTCCGCCGCCAGTTTCGCGAAAAGCCAGGCATCATGGACGGCAGCGAATTGCCTGATTACGCATCGCCGGTCGAGATCAGCACCAAGGCCGCACAGTGGGAGATGGTGTTGCCGTCGATGCTTGGTCTGGCGACGCCGATTGTGATCGGCTTTTTGCTGGGAGTCGGCGGCGTGCTGGGGTTGTTGGTCGGTACCCTAACGACCGGGTTTTGCCTGGCGATCTTTATGGCCAACTCCGGCGGCGCGTGGGACAACGCCAAGAAGTATATCGAAGCCGGCGCCCACGGCGGCAAAGGTTCTGACGCGCATAAAGCGGCGGTTGTCGGCGACACGGTCGGCGATCCCTTCAAAGATACCAGCGGCCCCAGTTTGAACATTCTGATCAAACTGATGAGCATGGTCAGCGTCGTCGGAGCCGGGTTCGTCGTTCGCTATAGCTTGATGGCGCTAGGCGTGTTTTAAAGCAATTTACACCCAGCTTTTTTCTGGCGTTCCGTTCTCCGGCGGCTCTACAATACTAGGCAATCGCCTCATCCCTGTCCCGGAGACGCCTCGCATGTTTCGTCCACTCGCTGCGCTTGCGGTGATTCTGCTAACTGCTGCACCAACCGCAGCCGTCGAAGTCGCTCGCTATCAGGTGTTTGACGACGCGATTCAATGCGATCGTGAACTCGCCAAGCCGCTGTGGGATGCTCGGGTTGAAGTCGAATTTACTTCCCCCAGCGGCAAGACAACGACGGTTGAAGCGTTTTGGGATGGAGGTCGCACTTGGCGATTTCGTCATAGTCCCAATCAACTGGGCGCCTGGAAGTGGAGCACGCGCTGCCAAGAGGAGCCTTCGCTCGATGGTAAATCGGGATCGTACGCTTGCACCGCTTACGCTGGCGACAATCCGATCTACCAGCATGGACCGATACGCGTATCGCCGGACCGATTGTTCTTTCAATACGACGACGGCACGCCCTACTTCTATTTGGGTGATACGGCATGGAACGGCGTCTTGCGCGCCGCCGATGGGGAGTGGAGCCAATACCTAACGACCCGCGAAAAGCAAAAGTTCACCGCGATTCAATTTGTCAGTACGCAGTGGCGCGGCGGCGACAAAACGATTCCGGCTCGCGTCTATTTGCCGACGAATCCGATCGGCGTCAACGCCGCAGAGTTCCAACGGCTCGATCAGCATGTCGCCGCGATCAACCAGCACGGCATGGTCGCTTGTCCGGTGGTGCTTTGGGCGCTCAAGCCGAATGATCCCGGCAATGTCTTGCCAGAGAAAGACGCGCAGCGATTGGCCGAATATATCAAAGCCCGCTGGGGCGCTTACAACGTCATTTGGATGCTCTCCGGCGATTGTCACTTCAAGGAAGATTCGGTCGAGCGGTGGAAGCGGATCGGAAAAAATGTGTTTGGCGATCAGCAACGGCTTTGCACGTTGCACGCTTCGGGACAAAACTGGATCGGCGACAAATTCGCCGATCAAACCTGGTTTGACTTCGTGGGCTATCAATCAGGACACGGCGATAGCGCCGGTGCGCTTACATGGCATGTCAACGGTCCGATAAAAGATGCTTGGAATCAAGGGAAAGTTGCCCGACCGATCGTCAACCTAGAGCCCAACTACGAAGCCCATCCCGCGTACGAATCGAAAAAGCGGCATGATGGCCAGCATGTCCGCCGCGCGGCGTACTGGTCGCTGCTGATTTCACCTCCGGCCGGCGTCACGTTCGGGCACAATTCGATCTGGGTTTGGAATGACAAACCAGGCGCTGCCGAAGGACATGAAAATCTGAAGAACGTCGTTCCTTGGTCAGCAGGACTGGAAACAGACGGCACAAAATCGATGACGGTGCTGGTCGATTATTTCGCCAGCGGACCGCGCGAGAAACTGCGCCCCGATCAAGCGCTGTTGAAATCCCAACCGGGCGAAAAAAATCGAAATAATTATGTCGCGGCCGCTTCGACCGAAGATGGTTCGTGGCAAGTCGTTTACCTGCCGGTCGGCGGAACAGTGAGTTTGAACGCGGATCAACTGCAAAACCCGATCGTCGCTCGCTGGTTCAATCCTCGGACCGGCCAGTTTGGTCAGCCGGTCGCGTCGTCTGGCGATGCTTCGACATTGACCTATACGGCGCCCAACCGCGAAGATTGGGTGCTCGATCTGCGGCGCGAAAAGCCGTAACGCGAATTGACCCATCTGCCCGTTTCGTGGGAGAAATGATGATGAACGCGCGATTTTGCTTTGGCGTTGCTTGCTTTCTGTTGCTAGCGATGACCAGCTCACTACGGGCTGGCGAAGCCGAGAAGCCGATCGAAACGCCCGAGTGGCTGAGCAATTCGGATTACGCGATCGATGTCTTCGACGTGAATGCGAAACGGGTGACGATCACCAGTCAGAAAATGCGCGAGACAGTCGAAGCGTGGGGGTATATTTTCATGTCCACCGAATGGAAAACTCGCCGCGACGTTCTGTTTGTCGAACCAGTCAAAGAAGGTCGGATTGCGCAGCTGGAAGATACGGATGGCCACAAGGTTTTGATCCAACTGAGCGAATTTAGCGATCTCGCCAAGAAGCACGGCTTTGAATTAGGCGTGCCGCGGGTTCTCGGTTCGATTGAGACGGTTGAAAAGGAAGCGATCGGAGATCGCGTTTTCACCGTTCGTGACGTTGCAGGGAACGAAGCGCATGTGCTGCTAAAGGATTTCTCTGGAATCCTGGCTAACCAAGACCTGCAACTTGTGCATCCGGTGCTCGGAAGCTCGAAACAGGATCCACTAACTCCATCGTTTAATCCTCTCCCCGCCAGATTTCAGGTGTGGTGGCAATCGACGCTCGAATTGCAAGATGTCGTCACCGGCAAGCCGGTCACGGTGACCGATCAAGAGCTCCGCCGCGGTTTGTGGAAAAAGGGACTGATCGTCGCCAAGCAATACCCAATCAATCCTGCCGAGCGACAGCAATTGGCTGACGCAGCAGCGCAAAATGCGCCTGAGAAATCTCCGCCATCTGTGCCGTATCCCAGTGATGGAAAACTAAAGCCTGCTCCTCCTGTTGTTGACGACAGCGCTTTAAAAGCTGGACAAGGCGTCCGGCAAATTTTGCCAAAGCCGACAAGGCCAAGCCAAGGGAACTCTCGCTTCTCCTTGGCGCTCAAGTCAACCATTCCCGTCGATTGGATCGCGCATCCCGAAGAAAAAGTCGAGTTGACCGACTTGGATGGAGTTCGAGTCGAGGTCGCCGGAAAGCAATTGAGACAGACAGCAGCGGAAACAGGAATCTTTTTTGTGCCGGTTCAGGACCAGTCGAAGTTTCCAGACGCTGCTGCGAAGCCGATAGGGGATGGAGAAATTATTTGGCTCGACGTCAGCGAAAGCAAAAAAAGTGCGGTCGCCTTAGGAATGGTCAAGAAAGCGGCCGCGAAGCTGAATCATATGTTAGTTCGGGTTCCGCTTTTGGCGCACGCGCAACGACCTTCCCTCACAGAAATCACCGCTGAGCAAGAAGCGGAAAATCGCATCTTCACGTTTCACGATCCGACAGGACGCGAAGTGCATGTACCGATGAAACAGATTTGTGAATACCTGAATCGTCAATCGATGGATATCGTTTATCCCGTTTTGCCGCTGGGAAAAAACGAAACCGTCGCGAATTACCCGCTGCTTGTCCCACAGGCCGGAGCTCGCACGTATCGTGTTTCGACAAGTTACGAATTCCGTGACGTCGTCACCGGCGCCAAGTTCTCGATTGACGATCAGGAATTCCGTCGCGGCTTATGGAAGCAAGGTGCATTGTTGGCGAAAGTTTATCCCTTTGCAGTGGACAAGCCAAAAGCGATTTTGAAAACGCCGATGACCAATTTTCTTGACTTTACCGAAGCTCAAAGGAAACAAGCGGCAAGTGGATCCCATGCCGATTCACCAGCGACGACCGCGATACGCCGGTTCGAGATTCCCGGACATGGAAACATCGGCGTTATCCATTCAGCGCCAACTACGATGGTCGCCGCGCAAAAAGACGGCAATTCTGACAAACAAATCGCAGCGAAAGACCAGACGGTTCAGCAAATTTCGCCGCGCCCCATCGACACTTCGAAGAGCACGGCTCCTGTGCAGCTTGAGCCAGCACCACAGCCGCATCCAACCAAGCCCGCCGGTACGAATGTCCAAAACGGCTCAGACCCGTTTGGCGGTCCCATGAGAAAGGGACCGCTGGTCGCTCCGCCGGCAGCTAAGGTGCGCATGTTGCGCGTTCGCGTGGCGCTATTTGAAGTGGAACCGACGGCGCCAACTCCCAAGTCGGTTTTGATGTCGGCCGACGAAATGCTGGAAATGGTCGATGACGAAAAGCAGTATGAATTGATCGACAGCTTTGATCTGACGACCGTCACCGGACACGAAACCAAAATGCAACAAGGCCGCCGACAACCGGTCGTCACCGGCTCGCAAATGATACCGCAGCGCGGGCCCGATGGCCGTGCGACTGCGATGCAGAGGAATCAGTACAACCTGCAAAACATCGGTTCCATATTGACCGTTTCGCCAGAGATGTTCGGCAATCGGGCGTCGTTGAAGTTGGCCTTTGAACGTTCCGATTTAGCCTACCCCGATGACGACGAAGAAGTGAACGCCGACGACCAAGAGGAAACGCGTGTCGCGAACGACCCGCCGCCGTCGACATCGACCATGACCATCGATACGCAAGTGCTGTTGGAAGATGGACAAGCGACCATCCTCTCTATCCGCAATTCTCTCGGCGTTCGACATGCGCTAGTGATCGCCGTCGAGATGCTTGACAGTGGAGAAGAAGCCGAAGAAGGCGGACAACTGCGAGGCGGTGGAGGCGGCGGATTCTTTTAGGGGAAACGCTATTCGCCATCCCAAGGAAGATGTCGATCTAAATCCATACTGTCGTGCAGAACGCGGGCAATCTCTAAATCACCGGTTTCCGCATATCTGCAGAGGAGAAAATGTCGCGGTCGTCGAATACGTTCTATCGTTGACGCGATGTGATTGCGACTGAAGTAAAGGTGGTAAGAGAATGCGCCTGGCCAAAGTTCGGGACGCAGTCGCACACCGGTCCGTTCTGGATCGTCCGCAATATCCAAGATTGCTTCGATCAACAAGGCTTCGTAGCGGAGTCGACCCTGCTCTCCGAATTGCTCTTGGGTCCAACGAAGAATGGCTTCGATGTCTTGTTCCGCAATTACGGAAATGCGATAGCGGGCCATCCTCTAGTCCGACGTTCGCTGGGGGGTCGACTTCGCAGCTCGGCGGCCAATTTTCGCAATTGTATTAGATAGCGACTTTTCGCTCGTTGCGGTCAGACCCTCACCTTGATCAAGCGATTGGAACCCTTCTTTGGCCAGTTGTTTCAACAGGGCCAACTTTTGCTCCTCGGTCGCGCTCTGTTGTTGGAGCAATCGCAGACCGGCGCGAAGAACCTCACTAGCGTTCTTGAAGGCGCCAGATTCGATTTGCCGCTGGACAAATTGATCGTACTGCTCGGTCAGATTGATATTTCGAGTCGGCATGACAGGGCTCCTGGACGGTCTTCTCCTAGAAGGATATCACGATTGTCAATAATTGCCAATTTTTACCAATCCCCCAACGCATTCCCCCGTGGCTGCAGCGGAAAGTCGATCGTCTTCCCACCGGCGACGTGAGACGCGAAGACGCCGCAAATCATCTCGACCACGGTTGCTCCATCCCGGGCGCTGCAGAGCGGCTGTCGATCGTTGTCGACAGCGTCGATCAGATCTTCAACGCCGCGGACGTGATTGGAGACCTGTTTGGAAATTTCAGGATGCGTCTCCGGCTTGCCGACTCCGGCGGTGGTGATCGGCAGTGAGATGCGCGGCTTCGCGGTGAGATACGGATTGCCCGGCGTGAAATAAGCAATTGGGTTTTGATCGAGAAAGATCGTCACCATCCCTTTGCCGCCGATCAGCTGCAGACAAAATCCTTGGCGATTGGTTCCGTCGTCAGCGATCGAATCGTAGTAGGCGACGATCCCCTTCTCGGTTTCATAACGAGCATGAATTTCGTTGCCGGCCAGCGGCCCGAGCCCTTCCGCGCCTGGCTTCACATCCTCGGCGGTCACGTGTCGACCATCTTGCAGCATCAGCGCTGAGCAAGACTTGGGAGCGCCGGCGAAGTAGTTGACCAGATTAAGAACGTGCGACCCCAGCACCCACAGATCTTCTCCTCCGCCGCGCCGATCACCGACGCCGCGTCCTCGCAGCTCGAGCAGTTTGCCAAGTTCTCCGGAAGCGATCAGCTGGTCAATTTGCTGGAGCGCCGGTTGATAGCAATTGCGATGCGCGACGGCGATCTTAACGCCGGTCTTATCGGCGGCGGCGATGATCTCATCTGCTTCGGCCGGAGTACGGCAAAACGCTTTTTCGCAATAGATCCCTTTGGCGCCAGACTCGATCGCCGCCAAGATCATGTCGCGATGCTCGTCGACATGCCGCGGCGCGACGGCGACAAATTCGGGCCGCACTTGGCTTAGCATCTGACGATAATCGGCAAAGCCCTGTTTTAGCTTCAGCTTCGTCAGCGTTTGGGCCAGTCCGGCGGGATTCGCGTCGGCGACGGCGACAATTTTGGTGCTGGGGATCTGTCGCCAGACGGTATCGAGTCCATGTCCATAGTTGCCGCGGCCGGTGTGCCCGATCACGGCGACTTTGCGCTTCATAGCAGCAGCGGAAGTGAGCTGCGGTAAGACCAATGCAACGGAAGTCGCGGCGAGAAAGTGACGTCGTTTCATCAGGCGGACCCTGGGGGGGAAATCTGCCGAGCGGCATGGGTGGAGAGTGCCCCTCCAGCATAACATGAAGCGGCTGCAGGCTCGAACTTGCAGACCAACGGCGAATGGGAAGCTGAGATTCTGTACGGAAAACTTCTCTTATTTCAAGGTAATCAAATACATTTAGATGAATTTCCGATCTCCAATTAGTACATTGTGGAGGCAACCTCTATATCCACCTTCAGGACCAAAAACATGGCGACACCTGGCGGCGACGCAACCGGCGGCATCATTCCTTACAAGAATGTTCCGGCGCTGGTCGGTTATTATTTGGGGATCGTAGCGCTGATTCCTTTGGTTGGATTTCCGTTTGGCTGCGCGTCGATCATTTTGGGAATCATGGGTCTCGTCAAACGGAATCGTCAGCCGGAAGTCAAAGGCAGCGTTCACGCGGTGATCGCGATTTTGTTTGGCTTGTTTTCGGTCGTGCTCTATGGCTTGATGATCGCAGCGATCATCTTCACGGCGGCGACGGCGCGATAGGTGATTAGCGGTCGACTTCTTGAGGGCTTGCGTGGACCCCGCAGCGCGAAAGAACCTGTTTGGCCACTTGCAGCTGCTCGTCGGTTAATTCGCACTGAAACCATACCGAGACGTAGTCGCGACCGGCCGTATTAAGGATCGCTAGTCGCTGTAGTTCTTCATCGCTCAAAGGACGAGGAAGCGAGATCATGACCTCTTTTCCCCAGGGCCAGCCCATCAATGAGCCTGTGCGACCGCCGAACTCAGAGACGATGGCCGAGCGTCGTTTGCCGTGCGCCTCGTATTGATAGTGATCGACCGTCGCGACCAAGACGAACGCGGCGGTGATTGTCGTCAGAATGATTTGACGCTGCGTCATAGGACTGACATTTTAAAACTAACCAGCGAGGACTTCATTCGTCAGCTTGGCGCCTTGCAAGAATTGTTGCAAGTTGTTGGTCGTTACCTGGCTGATCGCTTCGAGCGCGTTGCGGGTAAAGAATCCTTGGTGTCCGGTGATCAAAACGTTGGGAAAGGTGAGCAGACGCGAGAAAACGTCGTCTTGGATCACGAGTTCTGATCGATCCTCGAAGAAGAGTTCGGCCTCTTCTTCGTAGACGTCGAGTCCGACGTAGCCGATCTGGCCTGACTTCAGCCCTTCGATCGCCGCTTTGGCGTCGACCAGTGCGCCGCGGCTGGTGTTGATCAGCATCACGCCGGGCTTCATCTTGGCGATGCTTGCGGCGTTGATCAGATGCTTGGTCGCCGGCAGCAGCGGGCAATGCAGCGTCAGGATGTCGCTCTCGGCGAAGATCTGATCCAACTCGACATATTCGACTCCCTTGGCGACGCACTCCGGATTTTGCTGCACGTCATACGCGAGGATTCGGCAGCCGAAACCCTGGAGTATCGTCGCGGCGATCTGGCCAATCTTGCCGGTCCCGATCACGCCGACCGTGCGGCCATGGAGGTCGAACCCGAGCATGCCATGCAATGCGAAGTTCCCTTCGCGCACTCGATTGTACGCTTTGTGAAACTTACGGTTGAGCGTCAGAATCAGCCCCACGGTATGTTCGGCGACCGCATAAGGAGAGTAAGCCGGAACGCGGGCGACTTTTACCCCCAGAGCCGCCGCCGTCGGCAGATCGCAGTTGTTAAAACCGGCGCAGCGGAGCGCGATCATTTTCGTGCCGTTGGCGGCGATCGCCGTGATGACCTCGGCCGAGAGTTCATCATTTACAAAACAGCAGACCGCCGGAAAATCGCGGGCCAAAACGACGGTACGCTCGGTCAGACGTTCTTCAAAAAAATCGTAGCGGATCTCGGTGTCGGCGGCAGCGCGCAGCAAGAACTCTCGATCGTACGACTTGGTGCTAAATACAGCGACTTGCACAGACTTTCCTTTGCGCCTGGGAAGGACCACTTCGGCTTCTGTCGAGGAACAAGAGCCGCGATCGACTTTACCATGTCGATCGCCCTGGTGCAGCGCTTTAGCGCAGGAAAATCAGACCGAAATCAAGGGCGAAGCCCTAGCCGATCCCCGGTTCGTTGGGGACCACATACAGCGTGAACTGCAGCGTGGTCGATTGCCCATCGACGCGAATCGTCAAACGGCGTTGCCCTTCGATATCGCTGACGATCAGGTTTTCGTTCAGACGAATCGCCAAGGTCAATGAGTGTTTGACCTGGTCCCATTGCGTCGGTTGGCTGTCGCGATCGATCTCGAAGTACGAGACCCCCGGCAGCGCCGGCAATGCCCGCGGCGGATGACTTGCATAGTTGAAACGCAGACCGGCCTGACCCAATCGATAGAGCTCGACCACTTTGTCTGAGCTGCCGATTTTCATGTCGAGACCGCGCGTCAGCAGTCGATCAATCTGCTGCGACGGCAGCGAGCTTTCGACGCCGACAAACAGTTTGTTCGATCCTTCCAGCCACGATGGCTCGAGATCGACTTGCATGCGGAGACCGGCGCCTTCGAAGTGTCGTTCGCGATAGTCGGGCTCGACGACGGCGTCGAGCAGTGCGTCAATGTATTGTTTCTGTCGCCAGAAGCAGCCGGCCAGATCGTCATGGTCGTAAGCCGGCATTTCCGGCGGCCTGCGCATCGAACCAAACACGGCCAGCTTGCCGATCGTTCGCGCCAGCTCGTAAAAGGCGGTCGAAGGATGCGTGCCGGGGGTGAACGCGATCATTTGAATCGCCGGATAGGATTCGTTGATCGCCCGCAACTGCTCCAGCAACTGTTGATCCCCTTGTCCGCGACTATCAAACGAAATCTTGCGCGAAACGATTTGCGAAGCGAGCAAGTCGAGCTTGCGGCCCAGGCGATCGTAGATGCGCTGCAAGATGTTCGCCTGCAATGGACGCCAAGCGTCGCACGCCAACAGCGGCGGAATGTAAGTTTCGTCGAGCTGCGGGACCGCTTCGCCCCGATCCGAGCGGCGAATCCGCGCAATCGGCAGAGTCTCGTACCCGGCGTGATTGTCGCCGTCGTGCAGCAGTCGCAAATTGAGCCGGCGGATCTGAATGGTTTGTTGATTCGAGCCGCTGTTCTGATCTTCCACGTCGAGATTCTCGACCAGATAGCGAGCCGTTGCGGCGTTGGTGTCGGCGACGTTTGACTGGCCAGAGACTAGTTGCGGTGCCGCCAGATAGATTGTCAGGTTCTGACGATCGGCCATCGCGTGGCGCAGATCGAGGATCGGCAACTGTCCATCGCTAGGAACGGAGATCGTCGCTCCGTCTCGTAGGCGAACTTCCAACGAACGAACAACCAGACGCGAGTTGGTCAGCGCGTCGATATCAAGATCGATGGAGCGCAAGCCCCAATGATGTCGCTCAATCCAAAGGTCGCCACGTCGGTTCTGTTGGGATTGATGCTGTTCGAACGCCTGAAAATGATGCGGCGAAAGGAACATTCCTTCGTACCAGTGGACGGCGTTACTGCTCAACACGGCAGGTTCCTCGTAGGCTTGGCAAGCGAAATCAGGGGAGGGAGTCTCTATCGCCAATGGTGCTGCGACCAAAGAGCGTGTGTCGGTTAACTTCGGCCAGATTGCGGGTTAGCGAAGATAAGACGCGGTAGATTTCTTAATTTGCCGCATGCGCCGCTTGCGAGGGATTTGCCTTCGCGACGAGGCCGTGCCGGTAGCTCAAGAAATAAAGAACGCTGCTATCCGTGCTGCCCTGCTGAATTCTCCCTCCAAAAAGGAGGCTGCCCCGAAGTTCAGCGATTTGTCGCGGATAACAGCGTTCTAGATAACAAACATCGGCGTAGCCCTATCCCTGCCTAGAGTAAAATCCTCTAATCGGCGGAATCAGTTCACCACGGAGAGGGGGGAAGGTAAAAAAATTAGGCGCAAGATAAAAGTTCCTCAGTAGTTGCGGCATTCGCGCAGCCACTAAGTTTTTTCGACCGGCGTCATGATCTGATTGCGTTGGTCGACCTGGACCACGATCGGCGCGTAATCTGCCAGTTCTTGCTCGCTGTATTGAGCGTAGCTGGCGATGATGACCAGATCTTGGGGATTTACCAGATGTGCGGCCGCGCCGTTGATGCAGATCACGCCGCTGCCGGGTTCGCCCAGAATCGCGTAGGTGGTCAACCGCGAACCGGTGGTGATGTTGTAGATATCGACCTGTTCATGGTCGAGCAGGTCAGCCGCATCCATCAGCAGGCTGTCAATCGTCACGCTTCCTTCGTAATCGAGGCAAGCCTCGGTGCACGTGGCGCGGTGAATCTTCGATTTGAGAAAGGTTCGGATCATCCCAGACTTACTTGGATTGCGGCTACGGAGAGAGAACGGCTTATTATACCTTCTAAGTCCGCGCATGAAAAAAGCCCCTCTGGTAAACAGAGGGGCTTTTTGCCTGTCAAGGAATATCGCTTGTAATCAAATAAGTGCTAAAAATCTACTCAAGACAGGTATCGGACTCTTCATCCGGCAGGACCGGCGAGGAGTAGTGGAGCTGGGCGATTCGCAGCGAGTCTTCTACGGTGCGAACCAGGACTGCAGTAATCCGGAGTGGAATCTCCGCTTGGCGGTAACCCGCTTGAACCAGGGCAAAACAATCGGACGCGACCCAGCAAACGTCGCCGTAACACGAAACGCTTCGCCATCCAAAGCGAAAATGCAACGTATCGGCTTGCTGCCAGTCACGTTCCGCCTGTTCGCATACTCCCGCTAGACCAAGTCGTTTTTCGTCTTGGCCCGTTCCGAGAAGTACGACGTCCGGTTCAGGCAGAAACACCGCCAGCAGTTTCTCCAGATCTCGATTAGCGTAAGCGCTGGCGAAGTCTCGTAAGACGGCCATCGCCTCCGCTTCAAGAGAAACAGTGGCGTACACGAATTAATTGTCTCCAAGCAACAGAAGAGGATTTTCCGTCAATCAAGCACTAACACCCAAGTGACGGTGGGATGAGGACAACAAACCCGATTCTAATGTCGGCCTTTCCGGCATGAAAAGCACAATTCCAGTGTCAACACTGTTAAATTCACACCTTTTCTTGGCGAAAAACTATGAACAATTCGCATAATTCGACCCCCACCTGTGGAGCTAGAGTTGAATTGCTCCCCTCTCGAAAGCGCATTTCAACTCTTTGTGGCGTTCCATTTCGACCTGTGAGCTATCTTTGCACGATGCCATTTCGCCACACATAAGTAAATGTCGATACATGCAACGCCTGCCTGCACTCCTGAGATGCTGTTTTGCTGCGGCTGTTTTCGCCAGTGCGCTGTTGTTGTTTCAGATTCAGCCGATCGTTAGCAAAGCGATCCTCCCCTGGTTTGGCGGCAGTCCAGCGGTCTGGACGACCGCGATGCTCTTTTTCCAGGTCGTGCTGTTTCTCGGCTATCTCTATGCACACCTCCTCTCGCGCTACTTGCCGCTCCGCTGGCAAGGCGCGGTTCATTGGTTGTTGGTCATCGCCGCTGCGGCGCTTGCGCCCGTGTTGGCCGACGTTAGTTGGAAGCCGTCGCCGGAAGATGCTCCGGCGCTGCGGATTCTGGCGCTGTTAGCAGCGACAATTGGGTTCCCCTATTTTCTGCTTGCCGCGAACGGACCTTTGCTCCAGGCCTGGTTTGGCCGCCGCTTCCCGGGCGCTTCTCCCTATCGACTTTACGCACTTTCCAACGTCGGCTCGCTGTTGGCGCTGCTCAGCTACCCGTTTGTGATCGAGCCGAACTTCGCCGTCTCGACGCAAGCCTCGCAATGGTCGATCGGGTTTGGCCTGTTCGCCGCGCTGCTGACGATCGTCGTTTGGCAACTTCGCGCGGCGCCCGAGACGCCGCCAGAACTGACAGAGACTGCAGTCAAAACGAATGGCGCTGCGCCTGCGATTTCGTGGCGCACGCGCACCAAATGGCTGCTGTTGCCGGCTTGGGCCAGTTTCGGTTTGCTGGCGGTCACCAATCATGTTTGCCAAGACATGGCGGTCGTTCCGCTGTTGTGGGTCGCTCCGCTCAGTCTGTACCTGCTGACGTTCATCTTGGCCTTCGATAACGAAGGTTGGTATCGCCGCGAAACGGTCGCCTGGTTTGCGCTGGCGTCGCTCGCCGGCGTTGCGCTGGTCGACTGGATGAGCGGATCATTGGGCTTGATCCCCGCGATCGGCGTCTACTTTGCTTCGTTGTTTTTTGCTTGCTTCGCGTGTCATGGCGAACTGGTCCGCTTAAAGCCGCGACCGGCGCATCTGACCGAGTTCTATCTGACCATCTCCGCCGGCGGCGCCATCGGAGGCGTCTTGGTCTCGCTCGTCTGTCCGCTCGCTTTGACTGACTATTTTGAAGCGCCGATTTTTATCCTCGGCAGTTTTTTAATCGCCGGCGGCGTTTTGATTTCGGCCGCCGGAAAAACATTCGCCGCCAATCCAGGAACCAGCCAAGTCGCAGCCCCCTTGCCCAAGCGGCTGGCCTGGGCGATTCCCTTGCTGTTAGTCGTGGTCTACGGCGAACTCCGCAATTTCAGCGGCGACTACTTAGTATCGCGCCGCAACTTCTACGGCGTATTGCATGTCAATGATCAACTAGCCGCCGGTCAGCGTCGCCGCATGATGTTCCACGGCCGCATCGTGCATGGCTTCCAGTTTCTCGAACCGCAGCGCCGCACCGAACCAACTTCGTACTACGCGCCCGAAACAGGCGTCGGAATCGTGCTCCGTCAATTGTCATCGCAGCAAAAACCGCTGCGTGTGGGAGTGGTTGGTCTCGGCGCCGGAACGCTCGCCGCCTACGGCAAGCCAGGCGACACCTTTCGCATGTACGAGATCAATCCAGACGTCGTTGAACTGGCCCATGATTACTTCACCTATCTGAAAGACTCGCCTGCGGAGATCGAGATCGTGCTCGGCGACGGGCGACTTTCGCTCGAAGCCGAAACCGACGAACGGTTTGATCTGTTGGTGCTCGACGCTTTCAGCGGCGATGCGATCCCGACCCATCTGCTGACGCGGGAAGCGTTCGACATTTATCGACAGCGTCTCGCCCAAGATGGCGTCATCGCGGTCCATATCAGCAACATCCATGTCGACCTGCGACCGGTTGTCGAGGGTTTAGCCCAAGAGTGCGATCTGCAAACGCTCTACTTCGTCGCCGATCCCGACGTCGCCCAGCAAAAGACCGGCGCCCATTGGGTGATCGCGACCAACAATCAGACGCTGCTCGCCGACGAAGTCGTCCGACGCGCAACGACGAGCGCCCCTGCGCAACTGGCGGTCGATCGTCTTTGGACAGACGATTACAGCAACCTGCTGGGCGTGTTGAAATAGCGAAGCGGGCCCAGCTTCTCCCCCAAAATCAGCCGCACGGCTGATGTCAACACGCATTCCCGCGTCCCGATGGTCCAGCGCACGAACTTGTAAATCTTGGGAAGTTGCGATCTTTTCTCGTAATCGAAGAATGGAACCCGGCAAGGCCTCGGAGGAAGAACGGAAAGAGGGGATCGCTGGGATCTTTGGCCACTGCAGGAATCGCCTCGAATGATTGTCGATTGACATAGCGCACGCAATTCGGATCGATTACAGATGGAGGTCCAAACCCTCAAATCCCGTTGGTACGTCGTTCGAATTGGTTGACGAGCCAGAGGATTCGAGGTGCTTTGTTCATTGGCGATCCGACGTTCCTACTTTGCCGCACGATCCTGTTCGCAAGGCAAAAGCCCCCAAGTTAACACTCAAGCAGAACTGGATAATTTGATGGCCAAAAAATCTTCAGCGGTCCGGTCCAACCTTGTCCGATCCGGTCCAACCTTGCTCGGTCCGATCCAACCTTGTCCGATCCGATCCAACCTTGTCCGATCCGATCCAACCTTGTCCGATCCGATCCAACCTTGCTCGATCCGATCCAACCTTGCTCGATCCGATCCAACCTTGCTCGATCCGATCCAACCTTGCTCGATCCGATCCAACCTTGCTCGATCCGATCCAACCTTGCTCGATCCGATCCAACCTTGCTCGATCCGATCCAACCTTGCTCGATCCGATCCAACCTTGTCCGATCCGATCCAACCTTGTCCGATCCGATCCAACCTTGCTCGGTCTGGTCCAACCTTGTCCGATCCGGTCCAACCTGATTTTTGGTGTCGATTGAGATGTTAGAAACAAAAAGAGTTGGGCTGCAAACCGGGACAAACGGAGGAATCACACAACATGAAAACCTATGCTGTGGGCCGAGTTAGGGTTGGATCGGCTCCGGGATCACCAACTCCTTCGCATCGACAGGGTGCAGATGCAGCGCCAAGATCTTCGCCGGTTTGTCAGGATGGACGTTCCGCGTGACTCGATGCAAGGCCTTGGACGGTTCGTATAACGTATCGCCTGCTTTGAGACGTAAGATTGGACCGTCGTCGACTTGGGTCTCGATCTCTCCTTCCAGCACATAAACGAAGGTTGGGCCGGGATGCCGATGGGGTTCGGAGAAATCGCCTCCTTGCCAGGTGACTTCGGCCATCGTCGCTCGGGTGACGACGCCGTCTACTTTTTCGACGATATCCTGCACCATCACTGGTTTGACATTAGGCCCGTGCGCCGTATCGTGCGCGGTGATCCGCCAGGCCGCGGTGCATGTGAGCAGTGCTGCGGCGATCATGATTAAACGTTTCATCAACTCTCCGCCTAAGTGGGTGGTTGCGAGTAAAAAATTACGCCGACATCGCCGCTTCAATCTCCGGCGTCTTTTTGAAAGGCACGGCGAATCGGTTCCAGGCGTTGATATTGGCGATTGCCGCGGTCAGATCAACGATCTCGGTCTCGTCAAACTGAGCCGCCAATGCGTCATACAGCTCGTCTGTAACTTGATGCTGCGGCAGCAGTGTGACCGCTTCGGCCCAGGCCAACGCGGCGCGCTCGCGATCGCTATAGCAAGGCGCTTCGCGCCAGGCGGCGACCAGATCAATCCGATGCGCTGGTTCGCCTGCTTTACGCAGCAACGTCGAGTGCATGTTTAAGCAATAAGCACAACCGTTGATCTGCGAGACCCGCAGCTTCACCAATTCCATTAACACATGCCCCAGCGTGGACTTATGCAGATGCTTCTCGATCGCCATGAGGTGACGAAATGGTTCCGGCGACAAAGCGAAATAGTCCAATCGTTCCGACATTTCTCGGCTCCCTAAAAGTGGAAGTAATGCGTTGCTACTTCCCACATGGTACGATTCGTTTGGATCTAAAGAAGATCCACTTGCCTGTTAATTCATGGAGCCACTTTGGCATGGTCCAGCGCCGTTCGCAACGCTTTCAGTTTGATACGCTTGAGATCGACCGTAGCGTGACCCAGCCGCTGCATCGCCAGCTGGAGTCACAACTGCGTGACGCGATCCGCGCTGGGCGATTGCGGCCCGGCGAGAAGCTCCCTTCGACGCGCGGACTCTGTCGTCAGTTGCAGATCGCGCGCAATACCGTCGCCGCCGCTTACGAGCAATTGCTGGCCGAAGGCTTTTTGGAAGCGGAGATCGGCTCTGGCACGCGCGTCTCTCAGCAACTGCCAGAGAAAACGGCTCCTTCCCCAGGCGCCAAACAAGCGGCCTCACGAACTTCGCGACGCCGCTTGGCCCAACGCGCCGAGAGCATCCAGCGGTTCGCCGACTGGGCTCCACGGATCATTACGCCGCCGCAACCATTTCGTCCGCATACGCCGGCGATCGATCATTTCCCCCGCGACATCTGGCAGCGGCTGGCCGATCGGCGGCTGCGCCGATTGCCGCGACTCACCTTCATGGGCGTCGATCCGGCCGGATATGCTCCGCTGCGCAGCGCCATCGCCGCTTATCTGGGCGCTTCGCGGGGGGTGGCTTGTTCGGCCGAACAAATCGTCGTCACCAGCGGCGCTCAACAAGGACTAGAGCTAATCGCTCGACTATTGCTTGATCCCGGCGATTCGTTTTGGCTTGAAGAACCAGGGTACAGTCCGACCTGGCACGCGTTTACTGCGCACGGGGCTGTTGGCGTGCCGATTCCTGTCGACGAGCAAGGGATCGATGTCGTCGCCGGCGAGCAACTTTGCCCCGCCGCGCGACTAGCTTATGTCACGCCGAGCGTGCAGTGGCCCGGCGGCATGACGATGAGTTTGCCCCGCCGGTTGCAATTGCTGGACTGGGCCGAGCGCAACGAAGCATGGATCGTTGAAGATGACTATGTGGGCGAATTTCGTTTCGCCGGTCGGCCGCAACAAGCGCTCGCGGCGCACGATCCGCATGGTTCGGTCATTTATCTAGGGACCTTCAGCAAAGTGCTCTTTCCCGGTCTGCGACTTGGCTATCTGGTCGTCCCAGAGCCGCTCGTCCGCTCGTTCGCCACCTCGCGTTGGCTGGCCGATCGTCATTCGCCGGTCTTCGAGCAAGCGACGCTGACGGACTTTATTGAAGAAGGACATTTTGCCCGGCATCTTCGCCGGATGCGCAAGCTCTACGCAGCACGGCAACAGGCGATGTTCGCCGCCTTGGATGCGGCGTTCGGGTCGGCGATTGGTTACGAGCGTCACGAAGCTGGTTTGCATGTCGTCGTGCAAACCAGCGATGCGCGACAAAATCGCCGCTTGCAACGCGCGGCCGAGGAGGCCGGCGTCGAATATCACGCCGTCGATCAATATTCGGCCGTCGGCAAAAAAACGCCAGGCCTGATTCTCGGCTTCGCGGCCTTTGACGAGACGCAAATTGCGGAAGCGGCGCAAGCCTGGGCGGAGCGCTTCTTCTCTTCGTAGCCCCCAGCGCGATGGGGAGACGACCGGCGTGGTCATAAGACGATCAGGTTTTCCCCTGGAATTGCTGCAAAAGCGGCTGTTTTTGTTCGGCATGTCGTTTGCAATTTCCTCGAAGTAGAACGGAACTGCAATCCATAATCGACTTTTGAAGGAGGTCATTTAGATGGCCACGCATACGCTTGCCGACGCTTTTTGGGAAGAATTGCAAGATGTGCTTAGCGCGGAGATGCAAATGGCCAAAGCGTTGCCGAAAATGGCGGACAAGGCTTCCGATCACGCATTGAAGCAAGCTTTTGAAAGTCATTTGCAAGAGACCGAAACGCATATCACGCGGGTCGAAGAAGTCTTTCGCTCCATGGGGAAATCGCCGAAGTCCAAAACTTGCGAAGCGATGGCCGGTTTGATCAAAGAAGGCGCCGGCATCATGCGCCTGCAAGCGGACGACGAAGTGATGGACGCGCTATTGATCGCGGCGGCCCAAAAAGTAGAGCACTACGAGATTGCGACCTACGGAACGCTTTGCACTTGGGCCGAGCTCTTGAATTATGTGGATGGCCTGCAATTATTGAAGCAGAACATCGAAGAGGAAGAAGCGGCCGATGACAAACTGACGCAAATCGCGCTGACCGTTAACCAGGCGGCGAAGATGGGAAAATAAGGCGATCGGTTGATTGCCGAGCGAGAGCCTTCCGTAGACGGAGTAACGCTCTCACTGCAAGGCGAGCCGGCGACTCTTCCCCCGAGTCGTCGACTCGTCTTGTTTTTTCGCCGCGCGGTAAAGAAAAGGGGGTCAGGTCCGAATTTCGCCGCGAAATTCGGACCTGACCCCCTTTTCTTCCTCACTTTCTTGCTTACCCTTGCAACAGCGACTGAGCGCCATCGATCCAAATTTCGGTGCCGGTGATATGACTCGCCGAGTCGGAAGCGAGAAACAGCATCAGGTCGGCCACCTGCAGCGCGGTTCCCGGCATGCCGTCGGTTAACGGAATTTTTCCTTCGGGAAATTCGACCGGTTCGCGAATGTCATCGAGATCGCGCTTAAGCGTCGAGTCATTGATCTCGGTTTCGATCGCGCCTGGACAGATGACATTGACGCGGATTCGCTGTTCGGCCAATTCCAACGCGGCCATTTTCGCCAGCGCCACTTGCGCCGCTTTGCTGCACGAATAGGCGGTCGCGCCGGCGTTGCTGAAGATGCGCGTCCCGTTGACGCTGGAAGTGATCACGACGCTTCCCCCCTGTTTTTTTAAATGCGGAATCGCATACTTGAGCGTCAGGAACGCGCCGCGGAGGTTGATCTCTTGCGTTGCGTTCCATTCGTCGAGCGAGAGATCTTCGATCGGCGCCCAGGTTCCATTGACGCCGCCGTTGGCGATGACAATGTCAAGTTGTTCCCACTGGGCGATGATCTCGGCCGCGGCGCTTTCCATTTGTTCGGGATTGCGAAGGTTAACCACTTGCGGCAAAGGTTGCCCCCCGAGCGACGTGATCTCGTCCGCGAGCGTGGTCAGTCCCGCTTCGTCCAAATCGAGCAAAGCGACCTTGGCGCCCTGTCGAGCAAACAACAGCGCAGTCGCACGGCCAATGCCAGAGGCGGCGCCAGTGATCCAGGCAACTTTGTTTTCGAGATTCATCGCAGTTCACTCCTGGGGTAAGGATGCTGAACAGGCGCACGCTGCCCGTGGTCTGCAGATAGAAGACAAGCATCGCAATTCGGGCGCCAAAAGAGAGGTTCGTCCCGCCCACCGCAGATTTAACGCGTCTTCACGCTCACATCGACCTGGGCGATATCCGCAACATCGGCTTCCCAGTTGATCAGAATTCGTTCGACTCGGCCGTTTTCTAGCAGGATGGCGAAGGTGGTCGTATCTTCCTCAGCCCAATAATGTTTTTGCGTGTAACTGCACTGGATGAAGTCGCGCTTGTAGAGTTCGACCGGGACCAGCGAACCGTCGGCCAGCGGTTTGTGGTAGACGAACTTCTCGGCGTGCTCGATCTTGCAGTCGTAGCCCATCCGTTTCAGCGCCGCGAGCGCGGTCTCTTGCGGCGTGTCGCCGGGGATCTCTTCGCTGACGCGACGCTGGACGATCGATAGGTTCTCCTCGACCAATTCTTTGGCGAGCGACTTGCCGAACATCAGCGGAGTCGTCGTGCATCCGCCTGCGGCGATCAAGCAGGCGGTCGCCAGCAGCAGTGTGGTTCGCAACATGTCGTCAGCTCCCTCAACGAAACGAGACCTTCCGCCGCAGCGGAACGTAGGGGGCGACTTATACTTGCCGCGGCTGGTTGGATGCAAGGGATGTTGCGGTGCTGCTAGCAGCACCGCAAAGCGGAGCAAGAAGGTTGTGGCCATCGCCTGGTGGGCGAGCCGAGGGAAATCGGTCTGGATTGGCAGAGAATTGGTCGCTGGGATCAAAGCCTCCAGCGGCCAATCTCTAATCCGCTTTCGGCTTTCCCGTTTTTCTTCTTAGAACAGCTTCTTCTGCCCGTTAGCGTTGGCGATGGCCTGCAGCGTTTCTTGCAGGAACTCGGAGAGATCTCCTTTCTCGAGATCTTCCGTCGTGCGGAAGTGGATCTTCACCACGTCACCGTCCGGCTTGGCGTCGATGTCGGGCTCTTGCCCCAGTCCGGCGATCCGTCCCAAGGCGACGGCGCCGCGGGGAACGCGAATCGTCAGGCGGACGTCTTCCGGGCGTTTGCTAGTGACGCTGGCCCACGAGCCGCTGACTCCGGCCGCCATGACGTTGACGATCATCTGGTTGTTCCAGAGGATCTCGGAGTCGTCGGCCGTCTCCATCAGCAGCGACAGCAGATCTTCCAGCACGTTGGCGTCCCATTGGGCGTTTTTGCCCGGCGGAAATCCTTTGCGTGACAGATGCCATTTCTCGCCCAGCTTTTTCCAGGGCATGTGATCTTCGACGTTTTGCGTGAGCAAGCTCAGGTATTTGTCGAAACCAGCGACCGCTTGTTCGAGAAACTCCCAAAATTCAGGGCGGTTCACTTCTTCATGCGTATGAGCGCGAATCTCGATCTCCTGGAACGGCCCGCGGAGGTTTTTCACTTTGACGCGAGGCTCATTGCTGTAGATCGGCAGATCTTCCAGTTCGTTCAGCGTCGGCAAAGCCAGGCGACTCGGCAGCTCCATGCGGTCGAATGTTCCTTTATGGACGCGGAACTTCATCTTGAGGAGCCAGGTTTCGCCGGTGATCGCGTGAAAGAACCAGCCGTCGCTCTTTTTGAGCCCCGAGATCTCGACGATGGTGCGCGAGTTCCAATTGATATCGCTGAACTCACCGATGTCGACAATTCGATCGACGACCGCCGAGAGGATTTTGCCGTCCCAGTTGCAAGCTTCGCCGGTGCGACCGACCCGATCTTTGGTGTGCCAGCGGCGGCCGTCCATCTCCCACGGCATCTTGGTGGCGCGACCGACGTCGGCGATGTCCATATCCCCTTCGCGCTCGTCTTCGGCTTTCGAAGGATCGAACGAGCCTCGTTCTTCGTACGGTCCGGCGGCCAAATAGGGCTTCAGCGCTTCGCCGGTGTGCGAGCGATACGGCTCTTCTCCTTTGTCGAACGCGTTGCTGTAGTCGACCACATCTTCGGGAGTACCAGCGGTGACGAGTTGACCTCCTTCGGCGCCTGCTTCCGGACCGATCTCCAGGATCCAGTCGGCCTGCTTCATGACATCCAGGTTATGTTCGATCACCACGACCGTGTTGCCCAGATCGACCAAGCGATGGAAGACGTCGAGCAATTTGCGAAGGTCTTCAAAGTGCAGACCGGTCGTCGGTTCGTCAAGCAGATAGAGGGTCTTGCCGGTATCAGGACGCGCCAGTTCGGCCGCTAGTTTGACGCGCTGGGCTTCACCGCCAGAGAGCGTTGGAGCGGGTTGGCCGAGCGTCACGTAGTCGAGACCTACATCGCATAGAGTCTGCAAAATGCGGCGAATCTTGGGGATGTTCTCAAACAGGGTGACGGCCTGACCGATCGGCATTTCCAGGACGTCGGCGATCGATTGGCCGTGATAGCGGACCGAAAGGGTTTCTTCGTTGTAGCGATGACCGTCGCATGTTTCGCAGGTGACCCAGACGTCTGGCAAGAAGTGCATTTCGATACATTTTTGCCCCATCCCTTCGCAAGTGTCGCAACGTCCCCCTTCGACGTTAAAGCTAAATCGACGCGGCGTATAGCCGCGAAGCTTCGCTTCGGGAAGTTGCGAAAAGAGATCGCGGATGACGTCAAAGACGCCGGTGTAGGTCGCCGCGTTGGAACTGGGCGAGTTGCCCAGCGGCTGCTGATCGACCCGGATCACTTTGTTAATCGCTTCGATGCCGCGAATCGCGTCATGCGCGCCAGGCGTGGTCGAAGCGCGATGCAACGTGCGGGCCAGCGAGTTGTAAATTACCTCTTGCATCAAACTGCTTTTGCCGCTGCCGCTGGGACCGGCGATCGCGACTAGCGCGCCGAGCGGTAAACGAACGTTGATGTTGCGCAAGTTGTTGTGTCGTGCGCCGACCACCTCGAGCCAATCGCCGCTGGGAGAGGTGAAATCGAACGGCTCGCCTTGAGCCGCCAGCTTGCGGATCGAAGGCATCCGCCGATTCGACGGAATCGAGATCGCCTTCTTGCCGCTGACATAGGGACCAGTGACCGAGTCCTTGTTCTTACCGACCTGCTTGGGAGTTCCCGAGGCGACAATCGTGCCGCCGTTAACGCCTGCCTGAGGGCCGAAGTCGAGCAACTTGTCGCTCCCTTCGATCACTTCGTGATCATGCTCGACCACAATCAACGTGTTACCCAGATCGCGCAGGCGATGGAGCGCAGCGAGCAACCGCCGATTGTCGCGAGGATGCAGCCCGATCGTCGGTTCGTCTAACACATAAAGAACGCCGCACAGGCCGCTGCCGAGCTGACTGGCGAGACGAATACGTTGCGCTTCGCCGGCCGAGAGAGTTGGCGCGGTGCGCCGCAGCGTGAGGTATTCGAGCCCCACGTCGCAGAGAAACTGCACGCGATTTTCGAGTTCGCGGACGATTTCGCCCGCGATTCTCGTTTCTCGCTTTTTCAGCTTCCAACCTTGAATGAATTCCAGCAACAGGCCCATCGGCATGCTGCAGATGTCGAGCACCGTTTGATCGCGGAAGCGAACCGCCGACGTATCGTCACGCAGTCGACTGCCGCAGCAAGTGGTGCATTCGACTTCAGCGACCAGGCTTTCCAACTGCATGCGGAAGGCTTGCGACAGACGCGACGCTTCTTCAAGCGCCGGGTACAAACCTTTGAACTGAAAGCGGAAAATCGGTCGCTGGGCCTGATCTTCGCCGGAGTGGACGTCAAACCATTGGTCGGCGGTACCGTGCAGCAGCACGCGCCGATGGCGACTGCTGAGCCGCTCGAACGGCGTGTCGAGCGGAACCCCGGCGCCGGCCGAAAGCGCTTCGAGCATCAGCAGCGAGATATCGTGCTGCACGCCGGGCCACAGTTTCAGCGCTCCTTCGCGAAGCGTCAACTTGGGATCGCTCAGCAGCGCCGTCGGATCGGCGCCGGTTTGCGTGCCGAGCCCTTCGCAGTCAGGGCACCAACCCAGTTGGCTGTTGAACGAAAAGTTGTGGGGCGAAAGTTGATCGAAGCTCCGATCGCAATTGCCGCATGACAGCTTTTGGCTGTGACGTTTCACGCGCCAGCGATGCTCGGGCATTTTTTCGTCGACATAAGCGACATGCAAGAAACCGGCGCCAAGACTGAGCCCATTTTCAACGCTGTCGGCGATGCGGGTACGCGATTCTTCTTTGACCGAAATCCGGTCGACGATCACTTCCACATCATGATGCCGGCGGCGATCGACCTTCGGCGGTTTGTCGAGCGTATGAACAACACCGTCGACGCGGATGCGCTGATAGCCGGTCGTTTTCAGGTCTTCCCACAGTTCGGCGTATTGCTGACCGACTTCCAGCGTGATCGGCGCCATCAAAAACAGCTTGGTTTCGGTGGGCTCGGTCAAGATCTTGTCGGTGATCATCGACGAGGTCTGCGTGCTGATTGGGATTTCGCAATCGGGGCAATATGGCGTACCGAGCCGCGGCATCATGACGCGCAGGTAGTCGTAAATCTCGGTTACCGTGCCGACGGTCGACCGCGGCGAGTTGCCCAAGTTCTTTTGCTCGATCGCGATCGCCGGCGAGAGCCCTTCGATATGATCGACTCGCGGCTTTTGCATCTGGCCGACAAACTGCCGCGCGTAGGCGCTCAAGCTTTCGACATAGCGGCGTTGTCCTTCGGCATAGATCGTGTCCATCGCCAGCGAACTCTTGCCGCTGCCGCTCGGTCCGCAAAAGACGGTCATCTTCTCGCGGTCGATTTGGGCGTCGACGTCTTTCAGGTTGTGCATCTTGGCGCCGCGGACATCGATCACCTTGGCCGCTTTTTGATCGCGCTTATTCTGGGCCGCTTTGGCGGCTCGCTTGATCTCGGTTACGGCACGGCTTTGTTTGCCGGCCAAAACCGCCTTCAGCGCTTGACCTGTGTGCGACTCGGCGACTTCCGCGACCGTTTCCGGCGTTCCGCAGGCGACCACATTTCCGCCGGTCGAGCCCCCTTCGGGTCCCATATCAATCAGCCAGTCGGCGGTCTTGATCACGTCAAGATTGTGCTCGACTACTAGCACGGTGTTCCCTTGCTCGGCGAAGGCGTGCAGCACTTTCAAGAGCATCTTGACGTCAGCAAAGTGCAGGCCGGTCGTCGGTTCGTCCAGCAAGTACAGCGTGCGTCCGGTGCTGCGCTTGACCAGTTCTTTGGCCAGCTTAATGCGCTGCGCTTCACCGCCAGAGAGCGTGGGCGAAGGTTGACCCAGCTTGATGTAGTCGAGACCGACATCGTGCAGCGTTTGCAGTTTGTGAGCGATCGTCGGGACGTTTTCGAACAGCTTCAGCGCTTCCTGAACGTCCATTTCGAGCACGTCGGAAATCGACGCTTCTTTGAAGCGGACTTCCAGCGTTTCGCGGTTGAAGCGATGCCCTTCGCAGACCGGACAGGTGACCCAGATGTCGGCCAGAAAGTCCATTTCCAGCTTGTTGGCGCCGTTCCCTTCGCAGGCCGAACAGCGCCCGCCGTCGACGTTAAAGCTAAAGCGTCCCGGCTTGTAGCCGCGGCGCCGCGACTCGGGAAGCTGCGCAAACAGGTTGCGGATGTCGTCGAAGACCTTGATATAGGTCGCCGGGTTGCTGCGCGGCGTTCGCCCGATCGGCGATTGGTCGATCGCGATCATCTTGTCGAGGTGCTCGAGCCCGTCGATCCGCTCATGGGCTCCCGGTTCGCCGAGACCATGATTCAGATCGCGGCGCAGCGCTTCGACCAAGATATCGTTGACGACGCTGCTTTTGCCGCTGCCGCTGACGCCGGTCACGCAGACAAAGCCGCCGAGCGGAATCTCGACGTTGACGTTCTTCAGGTTGTTTTCAGCGGCGCCGACAATGGTCAGTTTTTTCTCACCGATATGCCGCCGCGTTTCTGGCACGTCGATCTTTTCGGTACCGGCCAAAAACCGACCGGTGACGCTCTCCGGATTGGCGGCGATCTCTTCGGCCAAACCTTGGGCGACGATAAATCCGCCGCGGACGCCGGCGCCGGGACCAAAGTCGATCACATGGTCGGCGACGCGCATCGTGTCTTCGTCATGCTCAACCACCAACACCGTGTTGCCCAGGTCGCGCAGGTCATTGAGAGTCGCCAACAAGCGGTCGTTGTCGCGGGGATGGAGGCCGATCGAGGGTTCATCCAGGATGTAGGTGACGCCGACCAGGCCGCAGCCGATTTGCCCGGCCAAGCGAATGCGCTGCGACTCGCCGCCAGAGAGAGTGGGCGCGGTGCGGCTGAGCGTCAGATATTCGAGACCGACATTCTCGAGAAAGCCGAGCCGCCCACGGACTTCTTTGATCGCTTCGGCGCCGATCTTTTGCGACATTGCGTCGAGATCAAGATGTGCGAAGAACTCGGTCGCGTCTTGAATCGCCAGTTCCGACACTTCCGGCAGAGAAAGAACCGGTTTGTCCGTAAAGGCCTTGCTGGTGGTGCCCAATTTGACGAACCGCGCTTGGGCGTTCAGTCGCTGGCCGCCGCATTCGGGGCAGCCGACGGTCGACATATATTTTTCGAGCTGGCGAATTTGCGGCTTGGAGTTGCTGTTGCGGTATTTCTCGAGCATCTCCGGCACGATGCCGTCATAGGTTCCGCCATACTTTTGCGGCGCCGACCCGGCGCGCCACGTAAAGGTGATATGTTGCTCGCCGGCGCCATGCAGCAGGATCTGTTTGACGTTTTCGTCCATGTCGCGCCAAGGAGTATCGAGAAACGCGCCGGCGTCGAGATTGAGCTTGCGCTCCATCGTTTCGGCGACTCCTTTGTAGATATGGCGCTTCCAGCGGCCCAGATCGGTCCACTTGCCCAGAATTTCGATCGCCCCTTTTTTGAAGGTGAGGGTCACGTCGGGGACGAGCAGCTCGGGATCGAACGTGTAGATCTGCCCCAGTCCGTCGCAAACAGGACACATCCCATGCGGACTGTTAAAGCTGAATAACTGCGGCGTGGGGGGATCGAACGAAACGCCGCAATCGACGCAGGCATAGTCGACCGAGAACATCATGTCGCCGGCGACTTCGTTCTTTTTCTGCTTCTTCCGCGAGCGGGTTTTTTTGGCGGGAGTTTCCGGAGCTTCCGCTTCTTCATCTTCCTCTACACGAGGAGCGATGATTAGGCTGCCGTCCCCCATTTTCATCGCCAGCTCGACCGCTTCCGCTAAACGGCCCCGGACGCTTGGCGTGATCGTCAGCCGATCGACCACCAACTCGACGTTGTGCCGCAACTGCCGATCGAGCATCAGGTCATCGGTCAGATTCGTAATCCTGCCGTCGACCCGGGCCCGCACGAAACCCTGCTTCAGCAGATCGATAAACAGGTCCCGGTGCTCTCCTTTTTGGCCGCGGATCAGCGGCGCGAGGATGATGATCTGCGAGTCGGCCTCCATCGCGAGGATGTGCTCGAGAATTTGTTCGCGGGTTTGGGCGGTCAGCGCCTTGCCGCACTCGTTGCAATGTCCTTTACCGATCCGAGCGAACAGGATACGGAGAAAATCGTTGATCTCGGTGATGGTGCCGACGGTGCTGCGCGGATTATTGCCGGTCGTCTTTTGCGAAATCGAGATCGACGGCGTGAGCCCGCCGATGTAGTCAACCTCGGGCTTGGGCATTTGCCCCATGAACTGGCGAGCATAGCTGGAGAGGCTCTCGACGTATCGGCGCTGACCTTCGGCGTAAACGGTGTCAAACGCCAGCGAGCTTTTGCCGCTGCCGCTGACGCCGGTCAGGCAGATCAGCTTGTTCCGGGGAAGAACGAGAGAGACGTCGCGAAGATTATGCTCGCGTGCGCCTTTGATCTCGATATCGGTTACCGGCATAAGGGCCCATCCATGCGTCGATTCGGGCGAAAGTTCAGCGAAACTCTCTATTCTAGGGGACGCCTGTATAGTGACAACGGGTCGAAGCCGAATCGCCGGCGTCAAAAATCTCAACAGTCCTGAATCACGCAGTCATTTTGCGAAACCAGGCACAGGGATGTGGAGACATAAATTGCAATACTGGTATGTTTTGAGATATGTGACCGAACGAAAATATCGCGCAGAAACTAATAATAACGGAAGTCAGGTTTTTTTGTTGGAGTTTTGCTATTCTGTCGGTAGAATCGTAGCTTCCGTTAACCCTCGTCTGCGGTAGAAAAAGAATCCCTAGGCGGGAAACACGTCTGGCGGTGGTGGATCGGTCTTATATTTATCCGGAAGGACATACTATGCTAACACGTAAAAAAGGTTTTACGCTGGTTGAGTTACTAGTGGTAATCGCCATTATTGGGGTTTTGATCGCTCTGCTGTTGCCGGCGGTTCAGCAGGCTCGCGAAGCTGCACGACGCATGCAGTGCACCAATCAGCTCAAGCAAATGGGGCTGGCCACCCACAATTTTCACGATACGTTCGGGAAATTCCCGGGGGGGTCGCATCAGGACGCGTTTCGCGATTTCAGCCGGACCAACCCCGATGAGTATCACCACGATGATCGCGGCCGCTGGAGCTACATCACCGTGTTGTTGCCGTATCTTGAGCAACAAGCGATGTATGATCAGTTCGTCAGCACGCATGTAGGGACGGAATTCCCCTGGAATGGCACGACGTTATTGCGAACGTCCGTTCAAACGTTGCTTTGTCCTTCCGATGGAAACTCGGCGACCAATGCAGGCGAAATGGGGCGTAACAGCTATCACGTCAATCGCGGCGACTATTGGAACCCCTGGGATTGGTGGGAATGCCGCGGCGTCTTTGGCAATCAATACCGCGTGACGAAAAAGTTCAGCAGCTTGACCGATGGATCGAGCAATACGTTGTTTCTGACGGAAATGAAGATCGGCGTCATCGGAAGCCAAAAAATTGGCCAAGGAGTCGCCAACAGCGTCGGATACAGCAATGGAGACGCTGCGAGCATTTGTTCGGCGCGGCGTGGGCCGAGCGGCACTTTGACCGGCGGCGTCTACTCTCGTGGAGATAACGAGTTGCCAGGCTGGCGTTGGGCCGACGCGCACACCGTGTTTACGCAGTGGCATGTCGTGCTTCCCCCAAACTCCCCCTCCTGCTCGAACGACTCTGGAGGAACGCTCGACAATGAGTTGATGACGGCCAGCAGTTATCACCCCGGCGGCGTCAACGTCGTATTTGGAGATGGGGCGGTCAAGTTCATCCCTGACACGATCGATGCCGGTGATCCCAGTCTCCGCGTCGCCGATACCCCCAATCCGCCGAGCGAACCGCAGCGATATACCGGTCCCTCTCTCTACGGCGTTTGGGGCTCGTTGGGGACTTCCAGCGGTGGCGAAGTGACGTCTCTCCCGTAGTTCTGCTGCCGCGACTGCGGTGGACGAAGATCCATGCAACGCCTCGACATCGCTAGGGAAGTCGAGGCGAAACCGGTTTTATCTGTTACGAATGTTTTAGGTGGAGTTTGACGCAATGGCTGCGATTCCCAGGTTTTACCAAAGCATCAGCTTGGCGGTTATCGCCGCGTTGATGGGATGCACCGGTAATGCAAACGTACTTCAAACCGAGTATGTAGAAGGAGTTGTGACGCTCGATGGAGTTCCCGTTGAAGGCGCGACCGTCGAGTTTGTTCCGGTGATTGAAGACCAAGGGGCTACCGCCAACGGATATACCGATTCGAGCGGGCTGTATCATTTGACCGTCCTAGCGCCTGGCGAAGGAAAAGAGGCGGAATTCGCCGGCGGCACGCTCCCCGGCGAATACCAGATCGCCGTACGAAAAGCGGTCACCGGACCAACTCCGGCGAGTAGTTCTCGCCAGGTGGTCGCCAAAAAGACCTATATCGTGCCGAAAAAGTACGATAATCCCCGCGATTCGGGGCTCACCGCGACGGTGGAAGCCGGGAAAAACACGATTCCGCTCGAACTACAGTCAAAATGAACGTTGGCTACAGCGGCCAAGCGCCATCGACGATCGGCTTGGTTTGCAGTTTGGTCGGATCGAGCGTGACATGGCGAATCTTTTTTCGCCGCCAGGTGTAGGTGATGTGGACCAGACCGTCCGGCGTTTGAATGACCGCCGGATACGAAAACTCGCCGGCGCTCTTTTCAAGCACGAGCGCCGCGTCCCATGTTTGCCCATCTTGGCTGACCGCGACGTTGAGCATATTGCGCCCGTTGGGGAAAGGTCCGCTGCGCTGGGTGTGGTTGTAGACCAGTAGCGCTCGACCATCGGCCAGCATCACGGCGTCGGTTCCGCTGTTCGGATTCGGCAAGCCGGACGAAACGAGCGGCGTCCAGGTGATTCCCTGGTCATCGCTCCAGGTCGACCAGACGTTGCCGTTATTGTTACGATCGCGCGCCAAAATCTGCCAGCGGCCGTTGGGATAGATCAGCACGCTCGGCTGAATCGCGCCGATCTTGGTTCCATCATTCAGCGGGCCGACGCGTGTCCACGTGCGCCCTTGATCGGACGTCATTTCCAAGTGCAAGCGCCAGCCGACGTTTTCGCTGCTTGAGGGACAGACCAAGCGCCCGTCATGCTCGATTGCTTTGTTTTTGACGGGCCCATCGATTCCTTCCGGCAACCGCTGGGGCTCGCTCCAGGTAGCGCCGTTATCGTTGGACGTCATCAACATGCCCCACCAGGTGCTGGGAGTAGGCCCGCACTTGTAGAACAGCATCAGCGTGCCGTCTTGCGCTTGATGCAGCACTGGGTTCCAGCAAGGATGGCGATGCTCTTTGCCCGCGGACGAAACGTACTGCACCCCATTGGCGACTTCGATCGGCGTGATCCACTTGCCGTCTACTTGGCGATTGAAATAAATGCCGACATCCTTGGCGCCTTCTCGCGTGCCGCCAAACCAGGCGGCGACAAACCCAGCCGGAGTTTGGGCGATCGTCGAAGCATGGCAACTGTCATGCGGAGCGCCGTCGGTGAGATACTCTACCGAAACGACTCCCGGTTGCGACGTGAGCATGTCGGTCTCAGGCGTCTTGCTTGGTTCTGCGTGGGCGATCGAAGCGGCTAACAGCAAGAAGAGCGGCAATACATGGCGTTGCATGAGAAGAGTCCGGCGGGGATTTGCGAAGGGGAAAGTTGGGAGGAAAGAGCGAGTTTAACGTGTTGTTACAACCGTTGCGAACCTTTTTGCTAGCGATCCCGTAATGAAGTTTCTACAAACGATTTGCAAAAAGTAGGCTCGCAGCCCTGGACGATCGGGGCTGACTGAACTTCAATAAACGGTTTCCCGGTTCGGTCGGAATTGCTCTTGCGGGGCGGCTGACCATTCCCCTTTCATTGCTCTAACGTTAGACAGACAAGCAACATGCTGCTGCTGGAAAACGTCAAAAAGTCGTACATTGAGCCCAACGGCCAACCGCTTCCCATCCTCGATATCCCCCGATTTGAGCTATCTGACGCCGAGCAGATGATCCTGATCGGGCGCAGCGGGTGCGGAAAAACGACCCTGCTGCATGTCATCTCGGGGATCAGCCATGCCGACTCTGGCAGCGTGCAGATCGACGGCATCGATCTCCGCCGCTTGTCTGAGCAAGGCCGGGATCGTTTGCGAGCCGAGAAGATTGGCTATGTCTTTCAAACGTTTAACTTGTTGCCGGCTTTTACGGCGCTGGAGAACGTTTTGCTGGGGATGGCCTTCTCGGGCCGCGGAACCGATCGCGGCCGTGCGATTCAGCTGCTGGAACGCGTCGGGCTGGCGGAACGCATGAGTCACAAGCCGAAGACGATGTCGGTGGGCGAACAGCAACGCGTCGCCGTCGCACGCGCCTTGGCGAATCGACCGCGCCTGTTGTTGGCGGACGAACCGACCGCCAACGTCGATCCGGGCAATCAGCAATCAATCATCGATTTGATTCGCCAAACCTGCAACGAAGAAAAGATCGCTTTGATGATGGTGACGCACTCGCTGGAAGTAGCCGGTCAGTTTGACCGGGTCGAACGTTTGGACGAGATCAATCAAATGAGCAAGGTGACGTCATGACGCGGTGGGCGATTGCATGGCGCAGCGTCACCCAACGGGCGCTCGCATCCAGTTTGACGGCCTTGTCGATGGCGATGGGGGTCGCTTTGGTGACCGCGGTCTTGCTGACTTACGGCATGGTCTCCGATTCGTTCATGGGCAATTCGAACCTGGGATATGGTTTGATCGCCGGAGCGAAAGGGGGCAAGCTGCAGCTGGTCCTGAATACGACTTACTACTTGAGTGAGCCGGTCGAGAACATTCCTTACACGTTCTACCAAGAGTTCCTTTCCGCCGACCAGCAGAAAAAAGAGCTGGAGCTGATGCCTGAGAGTACGCTCAGCGAACTAAAGGATGGCAAGTACGCAGGCAATACCGACTTCGCGATTCCGGTCTGTCTGGGCGACTACTTCAAACGCTTTCGCGTGATCGGAACGCTCCCCAAGTTTTTCGAGCTGTTCCGCGATCAATACAACGCCGAAGAGCCCCGTTATCGCTTCGCCCAGGGACGCAACTTCAAAACTTGGGACCAGGAGCATGGCTATTACGAAGCCGTCGTCGGCTCGATCGTCGCCCGCGAAACCGGTCTGAAGCTGGGGGACAAGATCGCTGCGGCGCACGGCTCGGACGAAGGACACGCCCACGACGAGTCTCCGTTCATCGTGGTCGGCATCCTGGAACCCTCCGGCACGCCGAATGATCGGGGGGTCTTCATCAACATGGAAGGCTTCTATTTGATGGAGGGGCACGCCAAGCCGGTCGACGACGAGGCGCCAGATTCTTCGCCAGAAACCAAAAAAGAGGCCTCCCTGCGTCGTTCTCCGCTGCCGATTGACCAGCGCGAAGTGACCGCGGTGCTGATTCGGACCAATGACCCATTTTCGCCAATTTTCATCCGCAACGCCGTCAACGAGGGAAATGTCGCCCAAGTGGTGCTGCCGGTCTTAGAAATCTCGAATCTGTTTGAATTGATCGTCTCACCGATCCAGACGCTGCTGCTAGTCATCACGGTGATGATCTGCATTGTCTCCGGAATCTCAATCCTGGTAAGCATTTACAACTCAATGAACGACCGCAAACATGAAATTGCGGTGATGCGTGCGTTGGGCGCCAGTCGCGGCACGGTGATGATGGTTATTTTGCTGGAATCCGTTATTTTGTCGGTCGGTGGCGGCCTGATCGGCTGGATCGCCGGGCACGCGATGATGGCCTCGGCCAGTCCGATGATTGAAGCGAAAACCGGCGTCTCGATCGGCTTTTTCGACTTGGCCCCTTTACCGATGACGTTTGAATTGTGGATGGGACCCGCCATAATAAATGCGTTGCCTTCCTACCTGCGGGAGATGCTCAGCCTGGAGCTGCTGATCGTTCCCGGCTTGATCCTGTTGGCGGTGCTGGTTGGTTTCATACCGGCGTATACTGCTTATAAGACCGATGTGGCCGAGTCGCTCGGCGACTGATCCTTCCCTTCCCTGCCTGCGAGAAGTCGATGCGCTCTGTTCTGACCTGGCTTTTAATTTTGACAGTGTTGGCCACGGCTCCGCTGTCCACGGCGCTGGCCTGTCCGTTTTGTGCGGCCGTCTCGCAAACGTTCTCGGAAGAAATCGAGTCGATGGACGTGGCGCTGATCGCCAAGCTCGAAAAGGTTCCGGCGACGACCCCCGATCCGAGCATCGGCGGCGTCAAAGCGAACTTCATCATCACGCAGGTGATCAAAGGGAAAGAGCATCTCAACGACGCCAAGAGTGTCGAAACGCTCTATTACGGCGAAGGACGTGAAGGACGCAAGTTTTTGATCATGGGCTCGGACCCGACCAATCTGATGTGGTCGACGCCGACGCTGCTCGAAGATTCGACCGTCGACTATATCCTCGGCTCGATCAAGCAGCCGAAAGACGACTATCACCGCCTGATCTACTTCCAGAAGTATCTGGAAGGGAAAGACGACATGGCGGCGCGCGACGCCTACGACGAGTTCGCCAAAGCGCCCTACGATTGGTTGCACTCGCTGAAGCCCGAAATGAATCACGATCAACTGATCGAGTGGCTGAAGAAAGACGATCTGCAGGCGAATCATCGCCGGCTGTACTTCACCATGCTGGGCGTCTGCGGCAGCAAAGCCGATTTGCCCTTTTTAGAAACGATGCTGAAAAGCGATGATCGCAAACAGAAGGCGGGTCTCGACGCGCTGATCGGTTGCTATTTGACTCTCGGCGGCGCCGACGGCATGCCGTTGATCGAGAAGTTGTTTCTGGAAGACAAAGAAGCGGAATACGCCGACACCTACGCCGCGATCATGGCGATTCGCTTTCATGGAACCGAGACCGACATCATTCCGCGTGAACGTCTGCTGCAAGGGTTGCATTTGATGCTCGATCGCCCGTCGCTGGCCGACTTGGTGATTGTCGACCTCGCTCGCTGGGAAGACTGGTCGGTGATCGATCGACTGTCGAAGCTGTTCAAAGAAGCGAATGATGATTCGAGCTGGGTGCGTGTGCCGGTGATTCGTTACTTGATGGCCTGCCCGAAGCCGGAAGCCAAAGAAGCGCTGGCCGAACTGGAAAAAGTGGATCCCGAAGCGATGAAGCGGGCGCAAACCTTCTTCCCGTTCCGCAACTCGGGAGTCACTCCGTCGCGCGACGCCGAGCAGGCGATCGCAATGGCGGACCAAAAAGTAGGCGTGCAGCTGGTCTCGGCCGAGACCACGCAGGAGCTGACGGCGGACACGGAATCCGACGACATCGAGGAAGCTCCGCTGAACGAAGACAAAGCAGCGGCCGTCGACGTCACCGAACCACCGGTCATTGCGACCGACCAAGCGAAAGAGCCGACGACCGAGCCGGCCGCCGAGGCAACGTCTGCAGAACGTTTTGCGACTCGCGGCGATCGTTTGTTGGCCGACGCGATTCAAAATCCGCAAGCGGCGGAAGCCCCGTCGGCAAATCGACTGGTTCTGGTGGCGACGCCGCTGGTTGTCGGTTTGCTACTGGCCTTGGGGATGTGGCTGATCTTGCGAAGTCCTTATCAAGCGCCCAGCGCGTAACGCAATCATCAAATCAGTAGCGAATCGCCAGCGAAGGCGATTCCTGACTAGACGCACGAAGCCTACGACTTTTCGAACTTATCCTGAACGACTCATGACTGCGACATTGGATTCACCCTCAGCTCAAACTCCTGACGGACAGCCCGATTACGATCGTTATCGATCGCTGAGCGGATTGGCGGTTGGCGCGCTGATAGTCGGCATTTTGAGCTTGTTGTCGATTTTTTCCGTCTCGTTATTGCCGTTGGCGGTTGTCGGCGTTGGCTTCGGCTTGTTCACCATTCGAACCGTCGACCGAAATCGTGATCTGGTGACCGGTCGTAATGTCGCGATCGCCGGAACGGCGCTCAGCGCGCTGGCGCTGGTGCTGAGCCCAAGCCGCTATTACTACGAAGAGTACGTGAACATCCCCGAGGGATACGAAGTTATGGCCTTTGGCTCGCTGCAGCCGGATCTGGGCAATACCGCGGTCGTTCCTGAAAAAGCGTGGAAGTTTGACGGCAAGCGCGTGCTGATCAACGGCTACGTCTATCCGCATGATCAAAAAGAAGGTCTGAACCGCTTTGTGTTGGTGCCGGACTTTGATACTTGCTGTTTCGGCGGCCAGCCCAAGCTGACCGATATGATCGAAGTTCGTCTGCGTGATCCGCTGCGAGTCAATTGGTCTTACAATCGGCGTAAGATTGGGGGTACGCTGACGATCAACAAGCATTTGCACCAGATGAAAGACCTGACCGGGGTCTACTATGAGATTGATGCCGATTACGTCAAGTGAAATCGACGCCGACTACGTGAAGTAAACGCTTCACGATTGCCGCGACTCTTTCCCCCCCAAGCTCGCCTATGTGGATCCGCTGCTCAGCCGTCGCGATATTTTCAGCCTTCGCGATTCTTTTGTTCTACGCCGCCTGTGCTCCGGCGACGCCTGAGGGGACTCCCTACTCGTCCAATATGACCGGTCTCGACGGCGTTCTGTCACCCGAGACAACGCCAGCCGAAGCGATCGAACCGACAACGCCGGCAGTCGAACCGAAGAGCGACGTTCCGCAAGTCGAGACGACGAAACCGGAAGAGACGAGCGACGCAATGCCGGCCCAACCAGACGACGAGAAAACGACGCCGACGGCCACCGCTTCGACCGCACCGACCAAAGCGCTGGCTCCTGACAAAACCTTGCCGCGCAAGCCAGGCGTGCAAGACCTGACGTTTGACGACATCGCCTTTGAGATGGAAAAGGGAGAGCCCTTCACGCGGTCGATGTTGCCCGAGCGGATCGAAGAACTAGGAAACCAGAAGATTCGGATTCGCGGCTATATCTTGCCTAGTTTTGAATCGCGCGGCATTAAGCAGTTTGTGCTGGTGCGCGACAACATGGAATGCTGTTTTGGCCCAGGCGCGGCGCTTTACGACTGCGTATTAGTCGAGATGACAGGCGCCGGCGTCGACTTTACCGTTCGTCCGATTACCGTCGAAGGCGTCTTCGAGGTGAAGGAATACAAAGGGGGCGACGGCAAGCATTTGGCGATCTATCGCATGGACGGAGAATCGGCGAAGTAGAAGTAGGATAGGCCGTGCCTGCCGAATTGATTCTCCATCCGTTGATTCGGCAGGCACGGCCTGCCCTGCTGTGAATAGCGCCCGGTGAAACGACCGCATGCTCGCCGCCGACTCGATCACCTCCGCTGACCGCCGCCATGCGATCTCGGCCGCGAGCGCCAACGCCGGCGTCTGGGCGTTTGGTAACGGCGTCATCAGCACGTCCCTGGTCATCTATTTGGCGCAAGAGCTGGGCGCCAGCAGTACGCTGATCGCCTGGATCATCGCAGCGCCGCAACTTGCCGGCGTGTTGCGTTGGTTTGGACCGCGCATTCTGGCCAGCTTTCGCGGCCATCGGCTTCCTTGCTTGCTTTTCTATTTTGCATCGGTCGTGTTGCTGCTGTTATTGCCGACGGCGGCTTATCCCGGAGTGCTTCCCAGCAAAACGCTCAGCCTGACGGCGCTGGTCCTCTGCTGGTGTCTCTATCACTTGTGCGAATATCTCGGCACGATCTGTCTCTGGAGTTGGTTTTCGCTCCTCATTCCAGGGCGCTTCTACGGACGCTTCGCAGGGCGCCGCGAGTTTTGGCTCAACATCGGCCGCCTGGTCGGCTTTGTTGCGGTCAGCGCACTCGATGTTTGGTATCGCCAGCAATTTGTCGCTGCGCCGCGGTTGCCGCTGTTGCTGATCTTGGCGACCGGCGGTGCGCTGCTGCTGGGCGCCGCGCTGATCCCATTGCTGGGGATGATCGATATGCCGGCCCGCTTGGGAGATCGGAAACCTTTGCCGGCGGGGGAAGCGCTGCTACGTAGTCGGCCGCTACGTCGATTGTTAATTTACGGCGTTTGCTTTTCGGCGGCCAACGGGGTCTCCAGCGCTCTTGGCTGGAGCTACATCCACAAGGCGCTGGGGTTATCGCTCGCGCTGGTGTTGGGGAGTCAGGCGCTCATGCGTCTCGGGCAACCGCTTCTCGCGCCCTGGTGCGGGCGAATTGTTGATCGCGTTGGCTGCCGCGGTCTGATGATCGCGTGCCAGTTGACCGTGGCGCTGGCTCCGCTCCTTTATCTGGGAGGAGCATGGGGATATGTTGCTAGCTATGTGGCGCTGATCGCCTATGTCGGCACGAACGTGGCGCTGGCGGCGATGATGCTGCGGATCGCCGGTCCCAAACAGGCTCCGGCCAACATCAGCGTCTATTTTGGCCTGACCGGCGTGGTTTACGCCGTTTCGGTCTTGATCGATGGAGCGCTGGCCGACAGTTTGATCCCTGCAGCGATTCGCGGCGATGTCGCAGCGTACTTTCCCTATTTCCTCACGGCTTGGATTTTACGCTCGGCGGCGGCGATCCCGCTGCTGTTTTTGCTAGAACCGCCAATCGAGGCGGAGACTCGCAGCAATCGTTGATCCCTGTTACGATCAAGCGGTTTGACGATGCTCTTGCCCCCTCGGAGAACCGGATGTCGCTGCCTGACTGGATCGGATATTGCACCAATGTTCATGCTGGCGCAAATCTTGCCGAGACCGAAGCGAACCTGGTCAAGCATGCGGTGCGCGTGCGCGAATTGATTTCTCCGCGCGAACCAATGGGGGTAGGACTGTGGCTGTCGGCGGTGACGGCGAAAGAGTTGCGCGACGAAGATCGACTGGCCCGGTTTCGCGGTTTTCTCAACGACAACAAGTTGATGCCGTACACGCTGAACGGATTTCCGTATGGCAACTTCCATCAAGCCGTCGTCAAGCACGCCGTTTACGAACCGACCTGGATGGATCCGCTCCGTCTGCAGTACACGCTCGATCTGGCGATCGTGCTGGATCAGTTGTTGCCGCCAGGCGAAGAGGGAAGCATCTCGACGTTGCCGATTGCCTGGGGCAATCCGCCGCTCAGCGAAGAAGCGTATGCCGCCGCCGTGGCCAATTTTCTTACGCTTTCCAACGAGTTAGCCAAACTTGAGCAAACGACCGGTCGTTTGATCTATGTTTGCATCGAGCCGGAACCGGGCTGCGCGATCGATACGACCGCCGACATGATCGACTTTTTTCAGAATCGCTTGTTCCCGGCCGGTGACGCCGCGCAGCTGGCGCGCTATATCCGCGTCTGTCATGACGTTTGTCACGCGGCGGTGATGTGCGAAGACCAATCGGCCGTCCTGTCCCAGTACGCAGCGGCGGGAATCAGCGTTGGCAAAGTGCAAATCTCGTCGGCGATCGAAGTCGAATTTGATTCGCTGACCGACGAAGACCGCCAAGCGGCGATTCAGCGCTTGGAGCAATTCGCCGAAGATCGCTACCTGCACCAAACGATGGTGCAGTCCCCCAGCGGAGAGCGAAAGCTATACGACGACCTCCCTGCCCTGTTGAATTCGATCGCGGGAGAGCCCAGCGGCGTCTGGCGCATCCATTTTCACATGCCGATCTACCTGGATGCGTTTGGTCCGCTCCGCACGACCCAGGGGCAGATCCTTGACTTGCTGCGTCAGCGCGAACTTCTCGCTCCGATCAAGCATTTTGAAGTCGAGACCTATGCCTGGACGGTGCTGCCGCCCGAATTGCGTCAGGAGGAACTCGCGGCGGGAATTGCGACCGAGATAGACTGGCTAAAGCAGCAGTTGCGTTAAAGGTCGCTGATTGCAATCGGCGTTAGCCGCTATTAGGCTGTAAGCGATTTCACTCGTTTATGTCGGAGAATCGCCGTGCTCAAATCGTTCGCCTCGATCTGTTTGATATTACTTGGGAGTTTCGCACTGATGGCCGCCGAACAGCCCATTGCCGACAGCCCGACGCCCGGCAAGCAAGTCGCGCAAGAGCTGGAAGTGAAGATCGAGGGAAATGAGCCGGAGAAATTGGGCTATTGGCTCTATCTTCCGACCGACTACAAGGCCGACGGCGAAAAGAAGCCGCTGCTTCTCTTTTTGCATGGCGCCGGCGAACGCGGAACCGATTTGGATCAGGTCAAAAAGCATGGCCCGCCCAAATTGGTTCCCGCAAAAGAACTGCCGTTCATTGTCGTTTCGCCGCAGTGCAGCCCTGGAGTCTGGTGGAACGCCAGTGAAAAACTAGAGGCGCTGACCCAACTGCTGGACACGGTCGAAAAAGAATACAACGTCGATCCGACCCGGATCTATTGCACCGGTTTGAGCATGGGCGGCTTTGGAACCTGGTCGCTGGTCGCGAAGCACCCGCACAAATTCGCCGCGGCGTTGCCGATCTGCGGCGGCGGCGATCCGATGCAAGCCGCGGCGCTGACGTCGACTCCGCTCTGGGTTTTTCATGGCGATAAAGATGGAGCGGTGCCGCTTAAGCGCAGCCAAGAAATGGTCGCAGCCGTCAAAGCGGCCGGCGGCGACGTCCAGCTAACGATCTACCCCGGCGTCGGGCACGACAGCTGGACAGCGACCTACGACAATCCGGAAGTCTTCACCTGGCTGCTGTCGCATCAGTTGCAGCAGGCCGAGTAAGCGACAGCCAGAAACCATCACACTAGCCCGCAGCGCAAGCAAGGGAATATGCTCGCCATTTCAAACCAACTTGGCGTTGCCATCCGCATTTCCCTCGCTTGCGCTTCGGGCTACGAAGAGGAAGCGCTTAGCGTCGCCTAGACAAAGCGCCCATGAAAATACGCAAGCAGCCGAAGTACACGATCATCGCATCACTAGATTGGGGGAAACTAGATGTCAAACGATCCGTCGAATCCATTTCAGTCGCCCAGCGGGGATTCCTATCAAGATTCGCCCGATACGCCGAGCATGCCAGCTCCGCCGCGTGAGTCGATCGACTATTTTGGGCCGTTTTCGCAGTTCTTCGAGCATCCGAATTGGGTGACGAATATGCTGCTGCCGTCGTTGGTGCTGCTGATTCCCATTCTCGGCGTGATGGTCGTGTGGGGTTACATGTTTGAAGCGATCGCATTGCTCCTGACGGGGCGCAGCGAACGTCCCTACCATGGCTTCACGTTTGATCGTTTTGGCGACTACCTGATGCGCGGATTGTGGATCATGCTGGCGATGTTTTGTTTGGGACTTCTGTTTTCGATTCCCCTGATGATTGTCGTCGGCGCGCTGAATTTCGCCGCGCAAGCCGCCGATGGTCCAGCGCGCGGCGTGCTCGCCATCCTCGCGTTCGTCGTCCAATTTGGAGCACAGATTCTCATCAATCTGGTGACCATGCCGGCGATGATTCGCGTTGGTTTGACGAAGGAGTTTTCGGAAGGGTTTAACTTTGGCTTCATGATCGATTTCTTCAAGAAAATGTGGCTCGACCAGATTCTTGTGATTCTGTTCACCTCGATTGCCGGCATGGTCGTGGGAATTGTCGGGGCTCTCGCTTGCTGCGTCGGCATTTTGCCGGCGATGATCTTGATGATGTTCGTCATGACAATGTTGAACATGCAGCTTTATCAGGTCTATCTCCACCGCGGGGGGCAAACGATCCCAATCGCCCCGTAAATCTGCTGGCTGAGCATGTCGCCGTGCGGTATCATGCTCGTTGTAGGATCGCTGTCAGAATGGTTCGCCGAGGTTGAGATTTATGCCGAACGTCGCGTCGTGGATGCTGTTAGCCCAAGATGGCGACAGCGGATTTATGCTGTACGTTTTGCTCGGGGGGATGTTCGCCCTTTTCGGCTTCGTCTTCTTGATCGTCTTGCTGGCGTATGGGCCGCTCTGGTTCCAGGCCTACATGTCGCAAGCCGGCGTCTCGCTGTTCGAGTTGGTCGGCATGAGCTTTCGCCAGGTCAACAGCCGCGTGATCGTCAAAGCGAAGATCATGGCCTCGCAATCGGGGCTGAGCATCGATCGCAAAGATGGCATCAGCACCAAACGACTGGAAGCGCACTATCTAGCCGGCGGCAACGTCATGGCGGTCATGCATGCGATTATCGCCGCCCAGCGCGCGCAGATTGCGCTCGACTTTGATCGCGCGGCGGCGATCGATCTGGCTGGTCGCGACGTGGTCGAAGCGGTTCGCACCAGCGTCTCGCCCAAGGTGATTGATTGCCCCGATCCGCGCCGCAGCGGCAAATCGACGCTCAGCGCGATCGCCAAGAACGGTATCGAACTGCGTGTCCGCGCGAAAGTCACCGTCCGCACCGCGCTTGAGCAGTTGATCGGCGGCGCCACCGAAGAAACGGTCATCGCCCGCGTGGGCGAGTGCATCATTTCGGCGATCGGCTCCAGCGCCACGCATACGCTGGTGTTGGAAAATCCTGACCTGATCACCCGGGCGGTGCTCGATCGCAATCTGGACGCCCAAACCGCGTATGCGATTGTTTCGATCGACATCGCTGATATCGACGTGGGCGAGAACATCGGCGCCCGCTTGCAAAACGACCAGGCCGAAGCTGATACCCGCGTCGCTCGCGCCAAGGCCGAACAACGCCGCGCCGAAGCGGTCGCCACCGAACAAGAGAACAAAGCGAAGGTCGTGCTGAATCGAGCGAAGCTCGTGCTGGCCGAAGCCGAAGTTCCCAAATCGATGGCCCACGCGTTTCGCTCGGGAAGTCTGCATGCCCAAGGAAACGGCCAGACGCCGGACCCGACGAAGCCGGCTGAATGACGCCGCCCGCTTGATTTCGTCGCCGGTACAGAGTTGACTCGCGGCGAAAAAGCAACCAGGATAGAAACTCACGCCCCATCCCCCAGCTTCCCGCCTTTCGCCACTCGCCTTGTTGGAAACTTGCTATGAGCCGTAGTCGTCTTGTTTTCTTGTTTGCGCTTGCGCTCGTTGCAAGTCTTTCTTACGGTCTCACGCGATCCGCGCATGCCGAACCTGGCGACGCCGCTTTGCGTGATTACTTTCAGGCCGAGACTACGGCGCTGACCAATCAGCCGATTGCGAGCGTTACCTCGCTGGAAGAATGGAAAATTAAACGACCTGGATATCACGATCTATTAAAGGAGATGCTCGGTCTCCAACCCTGGCCGGAAAAGACTGATCTGCAGGTAACCACGACCGGCACGTTGGAGAAGGAAGGGGTCGTCGTCGAGAAGATTCATTTCCAGTCGCGCCCCGGTTTGTATGTGACCGGCAACCTTTACCGTCCGGCCGAATCGAAAGGCCGCTTGCCGGCGATCCTCTATGTTTGCGGACATGGTCGCGTGGTCGAAGACGGCGTGAGTCTGGGGAACAAAACCTACTACCAGCATCATGGAGCCTGGTTCGCGCGGCATGGTTTCGTTTGCTTGATGATCGACACGTTGCAACTGGGTGAGATCCAAGGACTTCATCATGGAACCCATAACCTGGACATGTGGTGGTGGATCAATCGCGGTTACACGCCGGCCGGCGTCGAAGCTTGGAACTGCGTCCGCGCGATCGATCTGCTGCAAGCCCGCGATGATGTCGATGGTGAGCAGATCGGCGTCACTGGCCGAAGCGGCGGCGGCGCTTATAGCTGGTATATCGCGGCGCTCGACGATCGCATCAAAGCGGCGGTTCCGGTCGCTGGAATCACCGATCTGCAAAATCATATCGTGGATGATTGCATCAACGGACATTGCGACTGCATGTTTTGGGTAAATGGTCCGCGGTTTGATTTCTCGCTGTTGCCTTCGCTGGTCGCTCCGCGAGCGCTGATGATCGCCAATACTGACAGCGACCCGATCTTTCCGCTGGATGGAGTGACCCGCACCTTCTTCGCCGCCCGCAAGATCTACAACTTGTATGGGGCCGAAAAGAATCTCGGCTACTGCATCGTCTCGGGCGGACATGCCGACACGCAACCGCTTCGCGTCCCCGCGTTCCATTGGCTGAGCAATCATCTAAAAGGGGATTCGCCGCTGATCGAAGACGCCGCGACGCCGCTGTTCGAACGGAGAGAGTTGAAAGTCTTCGCCGAGTTGCCGGCCGATCAGATCAATACGAAAATCCAAGAGACGTTCGTCCCGATCGCTTCGCCCGCAGAAGTTCCTGCTTCGGAAGCGGCCTGGAAATCGGAATCCGCCGCACTGCGGAAGACGCTGCTCGAAAAATCGTTCAACGGTTGGCCGACGACGGACGCCGCGCCAAAGTTGACCAAGGTCGCCTCCGGAAAGATCGGCGAAACCGCCGTCACCACCTTCGACCTAGAAACGCAGCCCGGCGTAACCTTGCCGCTGGTCATGATCGAAAACGACAGCGACAGCGCGACTTTGCAATTTGCCGACGAAGCGCAGTGGACCGCGATCGAAGAATTGACGGTCGCTCTTGAAGCAGGCGAACAACCGAAAAGTGACGCCGCAAAGCAGTTGCTGACGCTTCCCGGTCGACAGTTCCTGTTAGTTCAGCGCGGCGTCGGTCCGACGCAATGGAGCCAAGATCAGAAGTTGGACAGACACATCCGCCGTCGCTTCTTGCAACTGGGACAAACGGTTGACGGGATGCGAGTCTGGGACGCGCGCCGTGCGATTCAGGCTTGCGGCCAACTGGCCCCCGGCAAGCTGACGATCTCGGCCGCTGGCGTCGACGCGGGGGTCGCCGTCTATGCGGCGATCTTTGAGCCGAGCGTTGCGCAGATCGAAGCGACTCATCTGCCGACCGATCATCGTCAGGGACCGATCTTCCTGCACGTCCGCCGGTTCATGAACATGCCGGAAGCCGTCGCGCTGGCGGCAGAGACCGCGGCGATCGAGGTCGACGCCGAAAGCGCCGAAGCGGTCGCTTACGCGCAAGCCGTCAGCAAGCAGCTGAAATGGCCGGCTGAGCAGATTACCGTGAAAAAGTAACGAAGCGGCGATGTTTCCCCGGTTGGCCGCGATAGCTCCGCTATCGGGGCGGCGCAGCCGTAAGAGGCATCAAGACCAAGCTCGCCGTTCTTGGTGCGCAGGCCACTTCTAACGGCATGGCAAGCAGCCGGTTTTAGGCGTATTGCGGAACGTTGCCTCTTACCGACCAGGGAAATAGCGCAACCTCAAAACTCGCGCGTCGGGCTACGAAGAGAAGTGCCGGCAAAGTTTCAATCGCCTCACTTCCCGACGGCAATATTCAGGCCGATATCGCAGGCCTGATAGAACGACTCGAGATGAAGTTGCTCGGTCGCCATATGTTGGTTTCGCTGGCCGCAGCCAAAGGTGACGGCCGGCACGCCGTGTCGGAAGAGCCAATTCGCGTCAAGTCCGCCGTTGGCGATGCTCAGTTCCGATTCCAGGCCGAGCGCCGCCAGCGTTTGCTGTGCGACTTGCACCGATGGTTCGTCTTTGGAGAGCAGGAACGGTTCGTAGTCGAGTCGCCCGGTGATGTCGACCGATCCTGATTGCCCGTCGACGTTCTTCACCTCGGCGGCGGCGTCGCGAAAAGCGGCTTCGATTTGAGCGACGATGTCATGCAAGAAGGCGACGTCGTGACTTCGCGCCTCGGCTTTCAACTGCACCGAATCGCAAACGACATTGGTCGCAGCGCCGCCGTTGATCACGCCCACGTTGGCGGTCCCGACCCTCTTCTTCTTGGTGATTTTGCCGAGCCAGCCCGCTTTGTGCAAGCGCGCGATCGCCAGCGAAGCGATGGTGATCGCGCTGGCGCCGCGCTCGGGGGCGACCCCTGCATGGCTCGCGATTCCGTGCACGTCTAAGAACATGCGGTAGCCGCCGATTGCGCCGATCGTCAGTTTGGTGGGAGATCCGCCGTCCCAGTTGAAGGCGAGGGCCGGCTTCTTCAGCAGCGACGTCTGCAGGTTCTTCGCGCCATGCAGACCGATCTCTTCTTCGATGGTGAACAGCAGCGTCAGCGGCGGGTGCGGCAGTTTCTTCCGCAAGATCTGACAAGCGGCGTGCAGCACGACGGCGACGCCGGCGCGATCGTCGGCGCCCAATCCGCGATCGGCTTCACGCGATTCTAACACATCCCCCTTGCGGACCGGCGTGCAGCCGACGCAGAGCGGCACCGTATCCATGTGAGCCATTAGCAAACGGCGGGGAGCAGCGATCGTGCCGGGAATCGTCACCACCAGATTGCCGACTTCGGCGTCGGCGATGGGACCCTGCTGATGCGCTTTGTCGTAGCGAAACCAGCTTTTTTCGGCGCCGGCGGCTAGCAGCTCGGCCTCAATAAACTGGGCGACTTGCTTCTCGCGTCCGCTGCCGCCGGGGATGGCCAGCAGTTGTTTCACCAGTTGTAAAGCTTTCGCGCGAGGAGCGGCGATGGTAGCCATCAGGGTGTTCCGATTCAAAGGTGCGGCGGTCGACAAACTTCCGCTCGGTATTGTACTTTATGGAAGCGGCGACGGTTGCCCTGGTTTTTTTGTCTTCCATCCAATCCTGGTACGAAGTGATGCGATTTTTTCTCGCGGGAATCATGCAAGGTTCGCACGTTGGCAGTCTGGTTCATCGTCAAGACTATCGGACGCAACTGAAAGAGATCTTGCTGCGTCACTTTCCCGGCGCTGATATCTACGATCCGTGGGCCGACCATAGCGGGTCGCTGGAGTATACCGACGATTTGGGCCGCGACGTTTTTTTGAAACACAACGCGATGTGCGGCGAGGTCGACGTGGTGGTCGCCTACATTCCCGAGGCTTCGATGGGGACGGCGATCGAAATCTGGGAGGCTTACCGCGCCGGCAAGGTGGTGCTGATGATTAGTCCGCTCAAGCACAACTGGGCGGTGAAGTTTCTCAGCGACGAGATTTACGCGACCATGGAAGACTTTCTGCGCGAGCTGGAACTAGGGCATGTGGCCCAGAAAATCGCCGCCGCTCAACTCGCAAAACGGGGATAAAGTTGGCTGGTGGAGCGGATTTCGGCGGTCGATGCGAACCTGTAAGCGAAAACTGGGTTCTGTTGATCGTCGCCGTAAGGCGTTAAACTGAAGAGTTTTCCGTGATTCCGCAGCCCGGTGCTGTCGCATGCTCGATAACGCTCCCCTTCGCAAACTAGAAGTCAACGACCTGACCATCGAGGGCTACTCGAGGGCGGCGGTGCAGTCGTATTGGCGAATCCCCGAGATGAAGGTCCTTTTCGATCTCGGTTTGCAGCCGTGGGACTTCATGGGCACGCCGACCAGTTTTGTCACGCATGCGCATCTCGATCACGTCGCGGCGCTGCCGGTCTACGTCTCGCGTCGACGGATGATGAAGATGGATCCGCCGACGATCTATCTGCCTGAATCGGCGATAGGTCCGGTGCAGCAAATGCTGTCCGCGTTCCAGCGACTTGATCGCGGCGGAATGCCGTGTGAGCTGATCGGCGTCAAACCAGGCGACGAGATCGAACTTTCGCGCGAACTGATCGTTTCGGTCGTCGCAACCAAGCATACGATTCCCTCGGTCGGCTATATCGTTTGGCAGCGCCGGCGCAAGCTGAAGCCCGAGTATCAAAGCTTGCCTGGCGATCAGATTCGCGATATTCGGCTGTCTGGGGTCGAAGTGACCGACGAACATCGGTTTCCCAAGCTCGCCTATTTGGGCGATAGTCGCCCCGAAGCGATGGACGCGTGCCCTGCTTTCTATGAAGCGGAGACGTTGATTATGGAAATGACCTTTTTGGCGCCCGATCATCGCCGCGAGAAAATTCATAAGATGGGACATATCCATCTTGATGACGTGGTCGACCGCCGCGATCGTTTCCAAAACAAAACGATCATCGCTGGGCACTTCAGCGTGCGCTACAACGATCGCCAGATCAAAAATTATGTGGAAGAGAAGCTCCCCGATATGCTCGACCAGCGACTTCATCTGTGGCTGTGAACCGCAAACTAATATCGCCGGCTGACACCAAAACGCCGCGCAGCGTTTACGTGCATGTGCCGTTCTGTTTGCGGCGCTGCGGCTATTGCAACTTCACGCTGGTCGCCGGTCGCGATGATCTGATCGACGGCTATTTGCAGGCGATCGAGCGGGAGATGCGCACGCTCGACCAACCGCACGAGGTCGACACGATTTTCTATGGCGGCGGCACGCCGACGCATCTGCCGACGCCGCAGCTAGAAAAGCTGCTGCAACTGACGACCGAACGTTTTCCGACGGCAGCCGACTATGAATGGAGCGTCGAAGCGAACCCGGCCGACCTGAGCGAGGAGAAGCTGGATCTGTTGGCGGCGGCCGGAGTCAACCGAATCAGTCTCGGCGTGCAGTCGTTTCGAGACGCCAAGTTGCAACTGTTAGAGCGCGATCACCGCGGCGCCGACGCGCTGAACGCCGCGCAGCGCGTGCGGCCGAAGTTCGCACAGCTAGCGATCGATCTTATCTTCGCCGCTCCCGGCGAATCGGTCGCCCAGTGGCGCGACGACGTGCGGCAAGCGATCGAGCTGGGCGCCGATCATGTTTCGACCTATGGACTGACCTTTGAAAAAGGGACGACGTTTTGGAATCGCCTGTTGCATGACGATTTGCAAGAAGTCGACGAAGAGACGCAGCGCGACCAATATCTCAGCGGGATCGAAATGCTGACCGCCGCCGGGCTACAGCATTACGAAGTGTCGAACTTCGCGCGGCCCAACCGCCGCTGCGCGCATAACGAAAACTATTGGCTCGGCGGCGGGTACTTCGCCTTCGGCCCCGGCGCCGCTCGCTATGTCGCCCAGCGGCGTGAGACAAATCATCGCAGCACGACGCGGTACATCCAGCGGATGCTCGCCGGCGAATCGCCGGTCGCCGAATGGGAAGAGCTGACGCCGGAAGAGACCGCTCGCGAGCGGCTGATCTTTGGGTTGCGCCGTTTGGAAGGGATCGATCCGGCCGATTTCGCCGCCGCGACCGGGTTTACGATCGATCAATTGGCGAGCGAGACGCTCGAACGTCTCCAGCACAACGGCGCGATTGAGCGTACCGAAGATCGTCTGCGGCTGACCAGCGCAGGTCTGTTGGTCAGCGATTCGATCTGGCCCGATCTGCTTTAAGCCGAAACTACTTCTTTGAGTTTAGCGCGAACTCGAAGTGATTTTCACCTTCGCTCGTGACGCTCGCGGTAAACCCAGAAGTCGTCGGATCGTTGTAGCGCTGCGGGATGAGCGAGGTCACCTGCATGTTGGAACTTCCTGACGAGACGCCGGGATTTTCTGGCGTCACATAGGCGTAGTCTTCCTTGACGACGAAGATCGCGACTTTGTGTTCGCCAAGCGGAACGCCATCGTTGTGGTCAAACGTCGTCATCTCGACGATCGCCCCCGCTTTGATTTTTCCTGTAGCGGGGCGTTGCCCTGGCGCTTCAAAAATCAGACTCCCTTGTTCCAGCGGTTGGTCGTCGAGCGTCACCAGACCAGTAATCGGCAATACCGGCGGATGACTCGGACCACAACCAACAGCGGCGATGACCAACAAGATTCCGCTTACGCTTCGTAAGTCGAACAACATGAACAGAACTCCGAAAATTTGAGGAGATATCAGGCGAGTGATCCCAGGAGACTAGGGCATCGCAAAGACTTCTTGGCCGCTGCGAGAAGCCATGGCGCGATAGGTGGCGCCGTCGACAGTTTCCGCAAGGAAGTGAACCGAAGCGTCGCTATATAGAAACAACGCGCCGCCGGGATGCATGCTGCGAAAACCGATCGACTCGTCCCAACGGGGCGCGGCGTTGGTGGGTAGCGTAAGGATGAGCGATTGATTCAAGTAGTTGATCGGATGCGCGGTCGTGGCGAAGCTCTGAGTTCCCCAGTTTTGCACAATCGACAGCGTGCCGATGCATTCGCCCAGCGCGAATGTATTACTCAGTCCATCCGGCGCGTCACGGAACGCGGCGCTCCAGCCATAACGACTCATCATGCCTCGCGATTTACGCGTGTCGCAGCCCACGTTTCCATAGGCAGGCGTGCTCCCTATCCCGGTGCTGTTAGCGTAGTCTCCTTGATTCGCGGCGTAGTCGCATTGAGAGATGATCCAATCCGGCGCGGCGAAGTTCTCTTCTTCACGCAGTTCATTGGCCAAAGGATTCGAGGGGCAAGTGAATGCGGGATGGTGCTGCTGCAAATATTGAAAATTGGTTCCTTGCCAGGCTGCTAGATCAAAGTCAAACGTGTCAAACAACGCTCCCATTTCCATCTGCGGCAAGACCATCTGCGTCCAGTTCCAACGTTTGCCGCTATCGCAAAGCGGATTGGCCACCGGCAGTCGACCGGCGGTGTCATGATAGTTGTGGAAGGCCAGCCCCAACTGCTTCATTTGATTACTGCACTGCATCCGGCGTGCCGCTTCGCGAGCCTGTTGAACCGCAGGCAGCAACAGGGCGATCAAGACGCCGATGATGGCGATGACCACCAGCAATTCGACCAGTGTAAATCCTTGACGGTTTCGGGTCATCGAATAGTTCCCTGAATAGAGGAGAAGAGATGAAGAGGGATTTTGAGACTAAGGACTTTCTCGAGTAGTGGAGGATGGATCCAGCAAGCGGTATTCAAACGTGCCTGCGGAATAGCGATCCGCCCAGAATTTATCGACGATGCCAGGAAAAGCATGAGGTCCGGTCGTTTGGTCGCCGTAACGACTGGAGCCGACAAAGGAAACCACGCCCTGGCCATCGTCGCGCGATTTGCGTTTGCGATACAATCCGACTTGGTATTGGTCATTCCCCAGCGGCTCTCCATTGCCGTAACCAAAGGCGACAATTGTGTAATTGCCCGGCGGCAACGTCAGCGGCGCTTCGAGCGATTTAAAACGATTGCCCTCGATCAACTCGCCGGGATCATCCGGCGTAAACGGCAGGCGCCCCGCCATGACGATTCCATAGTCATCGCGGAAATCATCGGGAGTTCCACGGTCGTCGCGCTGCCAAATCTCGCAGAAAAGCGCGCGCTGGAGTCCGTCGGAATTGCTGTCAAAGACGCCCAGTCGAGTGACTTCGATCGTTTCATTTACGATAAAGTCATGTCCCACTTTCCCTTCGTAGAGTTGATTGCCGACCGTGCCGGCGCGCGTGGTGTAGGCGATATGCTTTCCGTTCGCCGGCGCAATTTGTCGAAACGGCGTAAAACCATCCGGCTTCTCAAAGACGGCCGCCGTAGGACTAAACCGAATCGATTTGCCAGCCAAGACAAGATGTTCGATAAGCGACTGCTTCGCGACGCTATTACGACGCATGCTGACCGTACCTTCGTGCACATGAACTTCGACCGCTTGCTGCTGATCGACCGACACGGTGAACTTGGTGCCAAGATCAATGATGTCGATCTGCTCGGTTTTGATGGTGAAGTCGATCGTGTCGTGCGGAGCCAAAGCATGCACGATTCCTTGCGAGAGGAAGATGCTGTTGGAGTCGGCGATTTGAACTTGGCAAGGACCAACCATGGTGATCATGGCGCCCGACCGCATCGTGATTTCGACCAGGCCTGATTCGAGCCACAAGTTTTGACCTGCAGACAAACGCTGGCCTAACGCGGCGCTCATCTCCGGGGCGCTCCACCAGCAATCGGCGATTCGCGTGATCGAGGCGATCGGCGGCGATGTGTCGCTGAGAGCGGCGCCGGCCAGTGGAGACTGCTGAGAAAACCAGAAAACGCTTCCCAGCGTTACAATCAGCAACAGACTAGCGGCGATCGCCAGGACGACGGCGCTCTTGCTCTGAGGGGCTTGGTTGGGTGAGATCGCGCATTCCGCTTGCGGCGGCAGCGCCAACTTGTTGGCGCGACGGCGTGCGATGATTGTCAATTGCGTCCGCGCGGCGATCCGGCGCAAATAACTTTTCTGCAATTCGGGATGCTCGATCAGCAGTTGTTCCAATTGCTCAGTCTGCTGGTCGGATAGTTCGCCTGCGTCGATTTCGGCCAGCAGTTCAAGCAGTTGGGCGCGCGCTTGGAGATCGCTCATAATTCGAGCCCCAATCGTAGTGAGAGGCATTTCTCCAGTCGCATCAGAACGCGGCGAATCCATTTCCGCACCGTTACTTCTGACTTACCCAGCAGTGCGGCCGTCTCTTTGAGCGTTCCCTTCGAGCTGTATCGTCGCAGCACCATCTGACGATCGGCCTCATCCAGATGGTCCAAGCACTTCTCCAGCGCGACCGACTGCTGTTGCAGGTCATCCCAGATTTCTACTGCCTCAGAAGCGAGCGATTCTCGCAGTTTGTCGCTCAAAAAGTAGGAGCGACGAATCCCCATCGAACGACGCAGTTCTAGCACTTTGAAGTAGGCGATCCGGCAAGCCCAAGCCCCGAAATGGGTTCCCCGTTCAAAGTCTTCGATTTTCTCCCACATCAACGTGATCACGTCTTGAACAATGTCTTCGATCTCGGAAGAACCCGGCACAATCGAGGCCACATAGGCGAAAATTCGCCCCTCATTTTCCACCACCAAACGCACAAATTCGTCTGGCTGGAGTATGCCAGTTGGAGAGTTCTGTTTCGGTGGTTGGTGGCTCATAACGGTTTAGGTGAAAAGCACGTTGAAAGGGCAAGATCGCTTCTTCTCTAAATGAGCTTAGCAACCGAAATGCAAAGAGAAATCTTTGAGGATCCCAGGAATATTTGCAAAGATCGCGAGAAACAATGCGGTAATCCAATCGATACCCGCTCTGCTCGAACAGCTTAGAGGGCGGTTTGCCCTATCTTCAGGCGTCAATTTGGCTAAGATTGTGGGATTGTCCCCGTTGTCTTCCCCCCATTGGATTAGAAATGGCTGACCAGTCGTCGACTACCGGCGAAGACCGCTTCGCTCCGGTCCAAGTCGATCTGAAGAACCCCGAGCTCGCATTTCTGTTGGCGTGGCTATTGCCGGGGGCGGGTCATATCTACCAAGGACGGGTGGGCAAAGGGATTTTGTTCATGGTCTGCATCTTGTTCACCTTCTTCGTCGGTCTGTCGATGGGAGGGGGACGAGTCGTCTATGCTCGCTGGGACATGAGCGAAAAGCGCTTGCCCTATTTGTGCCAAATCGGCGTCGGTCTGCCGGCGGCGCCAGCGTTGTATCAGGCGTATCGCGTCAAAAATCGGGAACCGGCGTTGCTGCTGTTCGGCGTGCCGCTGATGGCGCCGCCGATCAACGACCACGAACTGGGCCAGCTCCATCGCGAATATGGCTTTCGCTTTGAAATGGGGACGCTGTACACGATGATCGCCGGTCTATTGAACGTGCTGGTCATCTTTGACGCCTATGCAGGCCCGGTCTTTGTCATTCCCGAGAAAGAGAAACGCCGCCGCCAGCGCGGCAACAAAGAAGATCCGCCTACATCCGCGGATGAGACGGCCAGCGATACGACCGAAGCGACCAGTACGGCTGACAGCTAATTACGCCTGCGGATATCGACCATGTTTTCGCTCTTCATGACATTGAACGTCTTTGCAGCCCTCCCGGCGACGCGCTTGCTGTACGCGATCCCGCTGATCGTAGTCGTTAGCCTGGTCTACGCCGCGACCCGACACGAACTTTGGGCGCCGATCTTGGAACATGCGTGGGACACGGCCCTCTGGATCGTCGGCTTCATGGCGGTCGTCTTCGTCATCTTGTTGGCGGTTACCTGGTGGTTTTAAGACAGTCATCATCGGGTAGCGTGGGTGCAGCAAGCGATTTTCGGTCACCAATTTCGAACAACATCACCGTTTGCGTAACCCACCAATCGCGTCTTGCGCCTTTTGAGGTTGCGCTATTTTCCAAACCACGCCCGGTTGGCTCCGCTATCGAGGCCGACGAAGTCGGTAAGAGGCATCGAGCCGTGGTCGGACCTGATAGCGGTGGTTGCCGCGCCGTTTGAAATGGCGAAATGGCCTCGAACTGCTTACCAGGAACCAATGCCTCTTACGGCTACGCCGCCCCGATAGTCGAGCTATCGCGGCCAACCGGGAAATTGCGCAACTTCAAAACTTCAAAACTTGCGCCTCGGGTTAGTGTTTGGGATCTTGTCGATTGACAAAGCGCACGAATGCGTGGTCGACTCGTGTTTGGCGAAATTCGGGGTGTTCCGCCGGGACGCATTCGGCACTCCGACGAGCAGGAGCTTGGCAAACCGGGGTCCGGTCGCCACGCTGCGAGCAGGTCCGATGGGGCCTTGGGACTTCCCAAGTCTACTGACGGTCCGGTCCGGTCCTAAGTCCAGTCCAAACTTTAGGATCGACCACCAAACTACGCAGTTTAACGCCCAGGCAAACTGGAGAAGATCGACGAAAAAATGGATTGCAGTCCGGTCCAGTCCTAAGTCCAGTCCAAGCTTCAGGGATCGACCCCCAAACTACGCAACTTAATGCCCAGGTAAACTGGAGAAGGTCGACGAAAAAATGGATTGCAGTCCGGTCCGGTCCTAAGTCCAGTCCAAGCTTCAGGGATCGACCCCCAAACTACGCAACTTAACGCCCAGGCAAACTGGAGAAGATCGACGAAAAAATGGATTGCGGTCCGGTCCAGTCCTAAGTCCAGTCCAAGCTTCAGGGATCGACCCCCAAACTACGCAATTTAACGCCCAGGCAAACTGGAGAAGATCGACGAAAAAATGGATTGCGGTCCGGTCCAGTCTTAAGTCCAGTCCAAGCTTCAGGGATCGACCCCCAAACTACGCAACTTAACGCCCAGCCAAACTGGAGAAGATCGACGAAAAAATGGATTGCGGTCCGGTCCAACCTTCAACTTATTGCAGCGTTAGGTTCAGATCGACTGTTGACGTTTGATCCGGTTTGCCGACGGCGGTCGCTTTGGCGTTGCGAGCCGCTGCGGCTTTGACGACGGAGAGTTGGTAGGCGCCTGGTTTGAGTTGTCCGAAGACATACTCGCCGCTGGGGCTGGTTTCGCTGGTCTTGATCGGCTTGCCGTCGGCTCCGGCCAGAGTGACGGTCAAACCTGGTTGGGGCCTGCCTGCTTCCAGAACGGTTCCGCGGATGGTGGCCATCGGCGGCGGTAGTTGTTCGAGGACATGGACGGTTGTGGTTTTGAACGCTTGAATGCCGACGCCGTTGGTCGCGACGACGGTCACAAAGTTGCGTCCGAGATCGGTCAGCGTCAGTTGACCGGTGAAGTTGCCATCCTCGCCAAGGATCATCGGCACGAGCTTCGCGTCTTTGGGGACGGCGTTGTCAAACGGCTCGCCGAGGAACATTTGCATTTGGGCGACGCCGGTCTCGCCGTCAAACGCGGTGGCGGCGAACGAGGCTGGCTTTTTGATCTGGGCCAACGTCGGCGAAGTGGTGAAACGCAAGCTGCGCGGCGCCGAATCGTCGACGACGATCGGTTGCCAGGCTTGGTCGATGACATTGCCGTCGGCGTCGAGCATTTGCAATTGCACGCGCCGCCGTCCGACGATGCCGACCGTGTCTAGTTGCACGTTCCAGTCATTCAGCCGCGCGGTCCACTGCAGCGCGCCATGCGGATCAATCGGCGAGAAGCCGATGGTCGATTGTTGGGCGGTGGGACAAGTGACGGTTCGTTCGGCCAGAAATCCGCCGCTGTTCGGGATTCCTAACTGACAGACGAGTGACGCGCCTACCGGAGCGCTTTCGGCGATCAATCCGGCGGTCAACGTCTCGCCGGTACGCAACATCGCCGGCGCCGTCAGACGTATCACCGGTTGGTTGTTCGCTCGGGGGCTGGAGAGCCCCGAGCTGGTCGGCACGATGCCGTCAAAACGAAATGCCTGGGAAAATCCATCGACGGAGATTCGCCATTGACCGCTTTGACTCGCGGTGGGGGAGAGCAGCAAATCGGCTGAGAGCTGCACTTGTTTGTCGCCGCTGACGAGCTTGCTGCTCAAGACGCCGCCGACAACGTTCACCAGACTCGGAAATTCCTGCGGCGTGAGCTCAATCGTCGCACTGGAAGGAGGTCCGCTGGGGAAGTTGGTCGCCGATAATGTTGCGGTGATGCGAGCTCCGCCGGGACGATATTCGCAGCGTGCGTCGGTCACTTGGACGTAACTACGGGGAGTCAGCACGCGCAAGAGGAGTTCCTGCTGCAGCAGAGAGTTTCCGCTGACGGCGTCGGTCGCAAGGATGGTGATCTTGCCGGAGACCGTCGGCAACGGAGCTGGCGCAGCAATTGGTTTGCCGGCGATGATGATCGGCGAAACGCCGCGCGGCGGGATGTCGAGCTTTTGTTGATAGGTTTGGCCGGCGCCGATCTGCAAATTGACGCTAAGCGACTTATCGGTGACGTTGCGGAGAAACCAGTACTGACTCTGACGACCGGCGATTGGCCGAAGATCGATCTCGGTCAGCGCGGTCTGGGGGCCGTCCAAGGTGGAAGCGGCCAAGAGTTCCAGCTCATGGTCAAACATCGGCGGTAGTGGAATTGGTCGATAGACGGTTCCCCATGGCATTTTGAAGGTCATCATCACCCCTTGCACGGCGGCAAGTTGCGAAGGCGTCGCTTCCGGCGTCGCTTTCACCATGATCGTGGCGGAGCGATCCGGGATTTCGGCGTCGATGCTCGCCGTCAAAACACTCGAGGGAGAAATGACATTAATGTGCGGCGTTTTATCATCCATATCCGCGGTCATCACGCGATAGTCGACTTCGATTGACGTGTGACCGTCGTGGGAAATGACTTGACCGATGCTATTGGAGAGTTGAAACGCGGGACAAGTAGCGACGAGCGCCAATCGCCGTTCGACGCTATCAAAAATTCCATCACTTTGCTCGACGTGCATCAGCTTCATTTGCTTGAGCCGATAGTTGGCTTGCATCTGAAAGAGCGCTTTCCAGCGGGGAATCGAAGTCGGTTGCTCTCCCATTTCCGTTGGATCGCTCGGCGGCGCCATTTCGTCGGCTGGCGTTTGCTTGTAGTAAAAACCGTGCAGATAGCAGGCCAATCGCGTATCGACATTTGCGTGCGCTTCCAAATCGACTTCGCGATACGATAGCGGCGGCGCACTGAGTATGGACGAAGTAAGCGTGAACGACGCTTTATGCAATGCGGCGCACAATTGAGCGCGTTGCTCGACGGGGACCCAAGGGGTGCGGAGCAAGATATCGGCGTGACGGTACGTGCTGACGCTCGGTTGCGAGCTGGTCAGCTCGGCGATCCATTGGCTGATTTGCGTGTTAGAGGGAGTTTGCGAGAGTTCGTCCAAGGTCTTGCCAAGATGTACCGAAATTTCGATTCCTTGATCGATCATCGACGTTCCGTCTTGGTCTTCGGAGAAGGGAGCGTGGGTTCCTTTCAGCGAGTATCTCGTCATCAAGAGATGGATTTGAGCCATCGCCGTTCCAACTTTTACCGACGAATCAGGATTGAAGGCCGCTTCTTCGGCCAGTAACCAACTAAGTCGATATCCGCGCCGTGCGACATCGTATGCCGTCGCCAGGCGGCCTGACAATTGATCCAATCGATCCAGTTGGGGCTGCACCGTATTGAGTTGTTGCGCATTCCAAGTCGTCGGCAAATAGCCTGGGGACATCAGTCCGACTTTGGCGGCATGCAAATATTGATCGGAGGCGGACATCTGACTCAGAATCCACGGCAGCGGCTCGAGCCGCGCCGAAACTTGCTGCTGTTGCGAGATGCAATTGTAAAAGCGCAGCGCGTTGGGATCATTCGGACTTAAACGAGCGAGCCATAACCAGTACGCCTCTTCGATTTGCCGCGGATGGGGTTCCCACAGTTGCAACAGTTCGGAAGCGGCCGAGAATTTGGTCGGCTGAAATTTTTCCAATTGCTGCAATTGATCATCAATCGCCAGGGCGACTTGCATGCGAGTCGCCGTTTTTAGCTTCGCTTGCAATTCGGTTTGCATTTTTTTAATCGCGGCGATCCGCTGCGCATCGGGGAGCGACGCCAGATCATCGAGCGATGCGAAATAGTTGCCGACTTCGGAAGAGACCTCTTTGGGGGCCTGCTCTCCTTCTTCGCGATAGTCGGAGAGAGAAATGTTCGGAAACGAGTCGCGAACAGCTGCGAATTCGGCAAGTCGCTTGTTCAACAGGTGATTGGCCAGTTGGAAATCACGCTGCGTACGATCAGAATCATCGCCGAGTCGCCATTCTCGTTCGGACTGCAGCAAGACGCGATCAAGCTGATCAAAGGCGCTAGGAGTGAACCGTTCTTTTCCCGATTTCAGCAGCGCATTGCGTGTTGTCCAGGCCGCTGTAAGCCATTCGGGATACTTTCGTTCCGTATCCGTAAGGACCGTCGTCGCGTGTGGATTGACGCTCGACAACTCCCAATCACGATTCGTTTTTCCCGTCATGTACGGCGCTTGCAAGATGCCGCTGGTCGCCAGACTGACCTCGATGGTGCGAGCTCGCACATATTCGGCCAGTTCGCTGGCGATGATTCGACCATCGGCGTAACTTCCCCAACCGTCCGCTTCTCCCTGAAGTCCGGTTTCGACAAAGTAGCCGAAGAGAGAACGCCCCAATGATTCATTCAATTGCGGCATCTGCTCAGATCCGCAGCTAAACAGGACCGCTAGATGTGGATCATCCAGTTGCTCGATAATGCTGGCCGCCGCCGTTTGCACGCCGGTCGCTTGATTGTCGGTCAACGAAAAGGGAGCGATATCGAGCAGCAGCAATTTTTGCTGAGCGGGGCAATCGCGCAGCGCCGACATCAATTGCGCCAGCGAAGCGCCTCCTTCCGAGAGATTCCAGTCGGAGGGGACCAGGTCGACGTCGCCATCTTCTTGCAAGGTGGCGTAGCTCGAGAGATAGACGATGACCGTCTCGTCTTTCGCCGCTTTTCGCAAATTGAGAAAGCGCTCGATCAGCTGGCCGCGATGCAATATGCCGCGCGACGCTTTGCCCCCGTCGGTGAAATAGCCGGAGGCGATCATCGCTTTCAAGTCGGCGTCGTGCGCCGTCCGATCTTGCACGTCCAACTGACCAAAGCGAGTGACGATACAACTGACGAAATGAGTCCGCGGTTGGGCGCGAAACCAGGCGAGCGTTCCGACGAAGGCGCCGATCAGCGTCAGCGCAAGCACCAATGCAATCACGGTACGGTACGAAAAACGTCCGCCGGACGTGGTCGCTTCGGATCGCGAACGGAGGTCGAATTGTCGCCACAAAGGAGACTCAGGCGATTGATTCATGCGTCATTTTGCCTTGACTAGTTTTTGTCGCCGGTAAGTCGCAGCGCCGGACGCGGAGCAAAGTCGCGCGTTGCGGGGGCCGCCAGTTCGTTAAATTGAACGTATTGGCCTCGCAGCTCGGAGTGACGCTGGAAGTCTTTCAGCGCCACGACTCGCAAGCCGGCCACGATGTCATCGATGTTCCCATCGGGAACCGGCCAGAAGTACGAAGTCGCGGCGCCGATATCACGAAACGCTTTGATTTCGACGCCTTCCGGCTTGTACCCGATCGGTTCGCACCAGACGATTTCGCCGGGTGCGGCCTGGGTACGAATCACCAAGCGACGGACGAGCGCCAGTTTGCCATCGGCGGCGACGCATTGGGTTTGCTCGACGTTGACGCCCAGGATTTGAAGCTGTCCCGCGTCGGTTTCGACATTTTGGGATTGAATCGCTTCTAAGCTGGCGTAGTCGTTGGGGTGACGCAGAATCACGCCAAGATTGTCACCTTCGGCGCTCCACCAAGCGCTGACGGTGGGCGTCGCCACTTTACCGGCGATTGGCCAATCGGCGGCGGCGATGCTATAGGTCGCCATGGGAAATCCATTTTGACGCGTCACGCTGGAAGCGGCGTTACTGCCGTCAGGGCGTCCCACGTTAAACCAGACGCGGGCCGGTTTGATCACCGACAACTCGCCCAGTTGCATGCTTTGTTGTTGCATGCCTAGCGTGAGTTTGAGCTCGTCGCCGTCGATTTGATTTTGCAGCAGCGCCGATTTCCAGCCAGAGGAAGTCATGGTCGGGCGTTCTGGAAAGCGCTGGGCCAGATAGTCGGCCGGTTCCAACGAAAGGTGATCGCTTTGCGAAGTGAGTTGCAACAACATCAGGTCGCCGCGCTGCAGGAAGATCGTCGGCGCCAACGCCGGATCGACAGGCGTTTCGATCGCCAAACGGCCCGGTTTAAGCATCGGCGTCAGCCAGACTTGCCCACCGCCGATATCGCCGATGGGATGTTCGGGTCCCGGTTTTCGTTGACGTGGATCGGCGGTCACAAAGGTCAAACGTCGACTCAGGACGTTGGCCAGGTGCGCCTCGAGCGCTTCAACGCGATCGATCAGATAGAATCCGCCCGGCGGATAAAGTTGTTCGACCAGTTCAAATTGCTTTTGGGCCAGCGCGGCTTCGGCACTGACCACTTTGAAGCCGACGACTTGAATCGAGATTCCGCTGCCGTCAAAGATGTCGAACAGCGCCTCGGCGACGCTACGACCACGCGGATTGACCGTCGAATCGTTGGCGAAACGGTTGTCGGCGCCGTCGGTGATGACCAGCATCGTCTTTGGTCCGTTGACGCCGGCCAAGTCTCCCTTGGCCGAGATCATCGCCCGCAAAATCGGCGACTCGTTCCAGGGTTCGACTTGCGGATAGGTGATCGCTTTGACCAACTGCTGGTATTGCGATTTGTCTTTGGAATTCCAGATAATCGGCGACACCAGACGCTGAATGGTCCGCTCCGCTTCGACGACCGTCTTTTGCGATCCCATCGCCTGACCAAACGTCCAAACGCTAACTTGCGTCCCATCAGGGATCGTCTCCAGCAAACGATCGAGTGCGCGAACGGCTTCCGCATATTTTGTTTGCGGACCGAACGGCTGACCCGCCGCGGCGCCCATGCTGCCGGAAGCGTCCAGCACGATCGAGATCGCCGCGTCGCCCGAGCCGTACTGCTGATGCAGTTCTGGCGAAGCGACAATCGCAAGATTTGCGGCGTCTGGCGCCGGATTGCTGATCAAATGATTGGAAGGTCGGCGGTGAATCACCACTTTGGTGTCGGCCGTCGACAAATGTCCGCGAAAGAAGACGGCGCCGTCGACATGAGCGACGACCTCGGCCGCATCTTTCTCAAGCGGTTTACTGCCGAGATCGGCTTCGACCAGCACGTCAATGCTGCGCGTCTTGCCGCCGTTCCATTCGATGCCTCGTTTGGCGTCATCATCCACCGCCAAGCGCAACAGGCCGTTGGTGGAGAATCCAAAGCGGGGAACGCCGTTGGGCGGGTTCTCGCCGACAATCGTCAAATCAAAGTGATACGACTCGGTCGATTCTGTCGTCCAATTTCGTAGCGGAAGCGAAGTGATCGCAAAGTCGCCTGCTTTTTGCCAGGGCGCCGCTTCCTGCGTCGCCTTCTGCGGATGCAGCGCGAAGCGAACGGCGTCGGCCGTTAACAATCGAGCGGCGCGGAGGTAGTAAGGAACTTGGCCTTGATCATCCCAGTGTTCATTCCAGGCACGGTGGGCGAATTGCAGCGCCGCCGCGGCCAATGTCGCCTGGCGCGCTTCACGAGCGTCGTCGTCAACGGCCAACACGACGCTGGGAATGATGCGAGACTGCGATGCGATGCGATCGATCATCACTAGGTCCATGTCGTCGCGATCAATGTTGGTGTTCAACTGGATCAGCTCGCGCCATTTTTGGGCATAATCGCCGCCGATCTTGCCGATCGTCTCGCGCCACAACTGTTCGACGCCAAAGACTTCCAACCGATGGCTGGTCATCGCGAAAGCGTCATCGCGCGATCCGCTCAGTTGGTCGTACCACGTATCGCCAAATTTCGCCAGCGACAGATGTCCGGCTCGAGCCGCATCGATTTTGGCGAACTTTTCTTGCTGCTCGATCGAGGGCGCCGGTTGCTGGCCGCGAGAAATTTCGGCGCCGGTTGCGTCGATGCAGGCGATCAGCAACTTGCGGCGCGATTCGGAGTCAGTCGCCGGCAACAACATGGCGCGGCTCAAACGACGAAGCGACTCGCTGGGATCCGCGACAAAAGCGGAGCTCTGCTCTTGTTCGTTCTGCTTTTTCAATTCCAAACGTTGTTGCTCGACCTCGGTCGTTAACGCGGTGAGCTTCGACAACATCTCCGGCGTCGCCGAAGTCGCCGCCGCCGCACTGTTTAACTGGTCATCCAGATCATGGGCCGATTGCCACAATTTCATCACTTGGATCTGCAAGCCCTCACCGCCCGATTCAGGCGGAGTCGCGATCGTCCAATGGTTGTAGAAAGGGAGTTCCGCCAAAGCGTGATTACGCGCTTCGGTTGCACGATTCAAAACGGCGACGTCATTCATGATCGACGCATAGGCCTTGGACGCCGAGTTGATTTGTGCGACCGCCTTCAAACGAGCCGCCGAGTCGATAAACAGGTAGTCTTGGCCGATACGGCGTTCTAAATCAGCCGCGCCAACGCGCGATGCGAACGCCGCGCTCCAAGTCGCCGCCGCCGCCGCGGCTTGTTCGGCCAGCAGGTTCGTCTTGATGGCGCTGCCGACCACTTCCGCATCCGCCGGCGACATGGATTTCATATCAATTTGTTGGCAGAGCAGATCAACGAAGACCAGTTCGGTTGGCCCCGTCTCGTTGGACTGACCAATCGAGCGAATTACTTGCCAGTTTTTCGCCAATTGGTGAATTGGATCTTCGGCGGCGCGAAGCAGCAGTTCGCGACGCAATGCGTCGGAGAACGCCGCTTCAGAGACGCCGTTGGCGATCTGTTGTTGCGCCGCTTGATCGTACGTCGCGCGAACGTCTTGCGGCGCCGTTGACGTCAATAGAGTCGCCGCCGAAGTGACGACCGCCGGCGTTGGTTGAAACCAACCGGCTGCTGTTCGCCACGAAAGGGACAAGTCCTGCGATTGCAGCGGCATTCGTCGGCGGCTCTCAAACGCAGAGGCCAGCTCCGAGGCTGAACTGCGCAGTCGCGATGCGTTGGCGATGTCGCCGGCGATCAGCAACGACTCCATCCGCAACAATGTTTCTTGATAGCGCCGCCAAGCATGCGGCGAATATCGCAACACCGACGGTTGCGCTTGGGACAAGGTCTGCTGTTGTTGCCAAAACTCGTTCATCCATTCCCATTGGCTCGACGCGATAGGGGTGGGACTCTTCGACGGTTCATAACCGGGACGCAACACGCCTAGATCAAATTCGTCGGCCCGCTGCGATCCGTCATTACCGGTCGGCAACATCAGGACGCTTTGTCGACGGTTGTGATTGGCGGCGGCGAATTGCATCAGCTCCTTGTCGACGTAACGGAACAATTCGGCTGCGTCGATCCGCCCGTCGTCGTCATCATCGATGATCGCGCCGCGAAGTCCTTCAATCACGTAGTGCCCTAACGCGGTGCGACGCTGCTGGAAAAAGTTCCAAGCTTGCTGATCGACGTCAGCGGCGACCACCACCGAAAGGTTCGGCACTTTACGAATCTCTTCATCCATGTCGCGTAACGACGACGAGAAGCTGTTCGTTAACAAGCCCAACTGGGGAGCGACGATGGTTCGACAGGTGTCGATAATCAACAGCTTGTTGGTTTGTTCAGGCAGTTTCTGCAAGTCGGCGATGACATCGACAATGTTGATCGTTTCCGGACGCTTTGTCAGGTCGACATGTTCCGGCAACAATGCGGGCCCTTTTTCACCGATAAATCCATGCCCGGTCAGCATCAGTACGACGTTGTTTTCCTCTACGCCTTCCAGGCTGGGGCGCCAACCAATTTGCATGCGCTGCGGTCCGTCGCCGCTGCGCAGCAAGCGATGTCCCCAATAGCGCTGCGTCTGGGCGTCGTTTGAGACCCCCTGCAAATCGACTAGGACATTCCAACCGAGCGCATTGTGCGGAACAGAAAGATTGGTTTCGTATCCGGCGCCTGCCAAGATGAAACGCGTCGGTCGCGGCGGACGCAACCAACTGCTGGCCCACAAGATGACCAGCACGAATCCGCAAAGCAGCGCAATCGCCAACGGCAATTGCAACCGTTTCCACTGGTGGCGGCGCGGCGCATCGAAAGCGTGCCAGCGCTGTTGGTCGCCCTGTTCCCCGCGGGATGGCGAATTGGAATTTGCTTGGGTATTGCGGCTTCGAGTCATGACGTTGCCGTTTCGCCTCAGTGGATGTTGCAGAAATAAACCATGCAACTCTACATCAACGTTTCCGAGGGGCAAACGACTTCCCGCATTCTTCTCGTAGAAGTTTAAATCGCCGCTATTTGTCGCAATTGGGAAAATCGCTGCAGTCGCGACAGTGGTTGCGGCTGCTGTGATTCGCACGGTTGTTGTATTTGTTGTGGTCTACGCAGGCCGCGAGGTTATTCGTGGCGTTTTCTCCACGTGCGGCGAACATAAAGGGGTCGAAATGCCGAAGCAGAAGACGTGCTAGCAACTGGTTTTTGTTGGGGAATGAGCTCGTGGATCTCTCAGATCTGTTTGACGCATCGAATCGCCCGCTTCGTGTCGAAACCCCTTTGGGGCCGCAAACTCTGGCGATCTCGGCCTTTCAGGGGCGTGAGTCGGTCAGTGCGCTGTACGAGTTTCAACTGACGTTGTTGGGCGACCCCAGCGGCGACATCGATTTTTCCAAGGTCTTGGGCAAAGCCGCTACGGTGACGCTCGACGATCCCTTTGGTTTGGGCCCGCGCTACTTTCACGGCATCTTTACGACATTTGCCGAAGTGAGTCGCGACGATCAGTTTACGCAGTACGAAGCGACGCTCGCTCCCAAGCATTGGTTGATGGGGCTGACGCGCAACTGTCGGATCTTCCAGCGGATGACGGTCCCCGAGGTTCTGCAGGAAGTCTTCAAAGGGTACGACGTCGACTTCAATTTGAAATCGAAGTATCCCTACCGTGACTATCTGGTGCAGTACGAAGAATCGGATCTCGATTTCGTGCTGCGTCTGATGGAAGAAGAGGGAATTTATTTTCACTTCAAGCACGAAAAAGAGAAACACAAACTGTTCATGTGCGACCAGACGGTCAGCCAGATTCCGATCAATGGGATTAGTGCGTTGATCTACGAATCGGTCATCGGCGGCGTCCGGCCCGAAAATCGCATCTACTGGTGGCGCCGCGAACAGCAGATCACCTCCAAAAATGTGGCGCTGCGTGACATCGCGTTTCAAATGACCGGCCAAGATCTCGACGCTTCCGCAGTCGTGGTGAAGAAAGTCAAATGCGGCACAGCCGAACATGATCTGCACGCGGTTAGCGACTTGCCCGACCCGCAGCGCGAGGTCTATATCTATCCGTCAGGCTACGCCGGCTGGTTTGATGACGTGAACGGCGGCGGCGGCGATCAAAGTGACGAACTTGGTAAAACGCAGGATGCGGGGACGGTTTCGGCCAAGCTCGACGCTCAGCGAATTGCGACGACCGCGGTGCGCTGCCAAGGCAAAAGCGATATCCCGCGGCTGACGCCGGGCTATTTATTCTCGCTGATGCGTCACGCCAACGGCGATGACGACTATCAATTGTTAGAAGTCGAGCACGACGCCAAAGTCGACGTGAACTATCGTTCGCATGACGCGTCGCTCGGAACCGATCTGCAATACGAAAACCGCTTCATTTGTCAACCGAAAGCGGTGCAGTTTCGCCCGCAATTGACGGTCGCCAAGCCAAAGATTTGCGGCATGCAATCGGCTCGCGTCGTGGGTCCTGAGAAGGAAGAAATCTTCATCGACAAGTATGGTCGGGTGAAGGTCAAATTTCCGTGGGATCGGAGCGACATCGAGAACGAAGCCGCGTCGTGCTGGATTCGCGTCGGCCAGGTCTGGGCCGGACCGCGGTGGGGCGCTTTCTTCTGGCCCCGGATCGGGCACGAAGTGATCGTCGCGTTTGAAGAGGGAGATCCCGATCGCCCGATCATCGTCGGCAGCGTCTACAACTCGACGAACATGCCGCCGTTAGAGTTGCCGTTGAACCGGCAGATGGGCGGCGTCAAATCGTGCATCTTCCAAGGCGATCCCTTGAAGAACTTCAATGCGATCGTGTTTCACGACGTGCCGGGACACGAATACACGCAAGTTCACTCCGAGCGGCAAGCGGTCGATAACACGGAAAGCTATCGCTACCAATACACGCCGACCAAGCACTACAAACTCAACGGAGCGCTGCTTTAACAGCCGCCCCTTTTCCGAGAGAAAGAGTTGCAATGTCCGATTGGGTCGATACCACAGAAACCGCGCTGAAGGACTTCTTCGGCTTTGGGCCGGGTGAGTTCAAGTGCACGATCGGCGCGGATGACTCAGGCACCTACGGTCAGATCGCCGATACGTTTTTTGGAAGCCGTCAAACCACGGTGGTGGATCCCTCGTTCTTGTTGAACAAGCTGGGAACGAGCATCTTGGGCGCGCTGATCAACGGCGTGTTCGGGCAAAGCGATCTCTATATGGGGCAAAAGATGGGCGCCTCGTATGGCGGCCCTTGCGCAGAGTTCACGCGCGCCAATGAAATTAAAACGACGGCGCGCCCGCTCTTTATTCGACCACCGCTTTGGATGTCTGCGGTCGAAGAGCGCGCGATCGAAGCCGGGAACGAAGAGTTTCAACCTACCGGAGCCGTCGTCGAAAATGCGCTGCGCGTCCTTAGCGTTGCGGTGGTCGCCACCAATATGCTGTATCAGCTGGGCGTGCACTTCAAATATCCCAAGTACGAGGGGACCGAAGACGAAAGCTCTAGCGACAGCGATAGCAGCAGTTCTGATCAAGATTCGGATCGTGTACCGCATTTGTATGTGACGATCGGCACGCATGTTTCGCAACTGCTCTACGGCATCATTATGGCGCTAGAGAAGAAAAACGCCCTGGCCAACGCAGCTGAGTCAGCCGCGCGCAACGGCGCTGAGGTAGAAACACGGCTCGTCAACCCGGCGACAATCCCCACAGGTTGGGGAATTCTGATCACGGCGGAAGGAGAAGAAACCTTGCTGCGAGTGATGGACCGAGCTGGCGGCGGCGAAATGAACCTGGAAGAAATGGAAGGGGGCGAAGACGAAGACGACGAATTTGCCGGCGACGAAGAAGAAGATGATGCCGATCCAGAAGAAGAGGATGATCTGGGAGACGACGATGCGGAACCAGATGGGGAAGAAGAGGACGACGATGGCGGTGGAGACGACGATGGCGGTGGAGACGACGACGGCGGCGGAGACGACGACGGCGGTGGAGACGACGACGGCGGTGGAGACGACGACGGCGGTGGAGACGACGACGGCGGTGGAGACGACGACGGCGGCGGAGACGACGACGGCGGTGGAGACGACGACGGTGGCGGAGACGACGACGGCGGCGGAGACGACGACGGCGGCGGAGACGACGACGGCGGCGGAGACGACGACGGCGGCGGAGACGACGACGGAGGTGGAGACGACGACGGCGGCGGAGACGACGACGGCGGCGGAGACGACGACGGAGGTGGAGACGACGATGGAGGCGGAGACGATGACGGAGGTGGAGACGATGACGGAGGTGGAGACGATGACGGAGGTGGAGACGATGACGGAGGTGGAGACGATGACGGAGGTGGAGACGATGACGGAGGTGGAGACGACGATGGAGGTGGAGACGACGATGGAGGCGGAGACGACGACGGCGGTGGAGACGATGACGGAGGCGAAGATCAACAACCGGAGCGATATAACGGTCCCAAACTCAAACAAGACTAGACATGCGCGGCGCCGTTTTCAGCCGGTCCAAGGGCTGAAGCGTAAAGCCGCTTAGTACCAAGTCAGAGCATCGCATGACGCCCAACTACCGGCTGAGAGACTTCGTTGCGGCAATCTCCGCCAGGAGAGGATAGTACCGCTCTATGGCACGAATCGCTTGAAAATGAGAATGATGATATGAATCGAAATGAAACGCTCTGGGGCACTCATACCGTCTGTGCTTATGGCGGAATTTTCCTCGAATCGCGCGGTTATGGTCTGGATCTGGTCGCCTCTGGCGATGCTGGCACAGTGACCATCAACGGCGAGACCAACGTGCAGATGGTCAGCGGCACCGGCATGATTGCTGTCGCCGGTGGTGAAGAGTCGAACACCATCTGCATCTCGGCCGGTGAAATGGGAACGATTAAGCAAGTCGTTGGAGCGCCGATGGCCGGCGCGCAAATCGCCATGACGCCGGAAGAGATCACGATCAGCGTCGGGCCGGTTGGCGAGGGAGCCAGCATTATGATGACGCCAGAGTCGATCGTCTTTAAAGTTGCGGATATTATGCTTTCGATTACTCCGGAAGGAATTACGGAAGTGGTCGACGATTCGATGCGATCTATTACGGCGGCGGGACACGTGCTAGAAGCGGCGGATGGTTCGTTTGAAGTAACTCCAGCCGCGATCTCGCTCGAAGCTCCGACAATTGAAGTGACCGGCGATGGGATGATCACCATGGAAGGCGCGTTGGTAAACATCAACTAATAAAGTGATTCGTCATGAAATCTCGACCGTTCCCCAAACACGATTGTCGCCACGGCTCGCATGCAAAACATGCGGCGACTCCGTCGCCGGCAGCTGCGCCGCTGAGCCCGTTGCGCGGGGATGCGACAGCGGTCGAAATTTGCCAGCGTTACAAGTTGCAGTTGTCGTACGAAGCTCGCAGCTTGTTGACGCCGACATTGGCGCCGATGATCTATATCGAGCGCCTATTGGCGAAGGAGTTGGACGCCGCCGCCCGCAAGTTTCTGGCCGCTGCGTTGCCGCTACGTCGATCATTATGGTGGTCGGTGCTGGCGATTCATGACGCGCTAGGCGACGATCCTGACGGCGAAGCGTTTCATTTAGCGCCTGTGGTGCAATGGATTGCCCGTCCCAGTGAAGAAGGCTTGCTGGCGATCCGCCGCATCGACAAACAAGTAAAACGCATCTCTCTCTGGGGATGCCTCTATCAGGCCGCCTACTCGGCCGGCGGACGCGCGACTTCGCCCGATCAGCCAATCGCTGTCGCTCCGCCTGAAATGCCGCGACGGATCATTGCCGCGATCATCTCGATGGCGGCCAGTTATCGCGAGCCGCGCGGTTACTATGAGCGCCAGAGACGCTATTTGTTACTGGGAAAAAGCTTGGTGCAAGGTCCGGCGCCGTGGACTTGTCGGAACGCCTCACCCGCACAGGAGACGCGATGAGCAATCAAGAAGCGACCGCTCCAGCCGCACTTTGCGAATTGTCCGAGCTGGCGCAACAGTTATTAGAACGCGAACCACAGGCTCCTCGCTTCTTCAAAGCGCTGGTTGACAGCGAGCTTTATGACGATGCGCTGCAATTCGCAGCAGCATGTCTGGCGGCTCCTGATCGCGTCTGGTGGGGTTTGCTTTGCATCTGGGAATCACTACGTCCCGTGGCGCATCCCGATGAAGAGCTCTTGCTAGAGAATATTGTCGCGTATCTCCGAGCTCCGCAGGAGGATCTGCGTTGGCGGATTCGCGCCTATTCGCGCACCAAAGGGATCAGCCCACCGCTGAAAATGCTGGCTCAAGCTCTGTTTCATTCCGGAGAGAGCATCACGCCGGCGAATGGTCCGCAGCTGAAACCGAAACCCCAGGTCCCGGTTGCGTTGATCTCGACCGCAGCCAAATCAGCGGCCACCCTTTGTCGCAGCCGTGGCGGCGTCGACATGCGCCCAGAATTCCTCCGCTTGGCGATGGAAGTTAGCCGAGGCCAGCATTCGCTCATCGCAGAACCAGCCGCAACCTAAACCCCAGGAATCCACGATGGCCATTACGGATCAATTTGCCAGCGCACTCAGCCAAATGGATACATTTTTGGTGAAAGCGAACGCGATCAATAGTTCGCTTATCAATTCTAAGCAGCGCGAAATTTTCGGCCAAGCGTTGGCGATGGCGAAAAAAGCGCGTGTCGAGATGGAAACGGCCGTACCCGCCGCATTGCAGGCGATCGAGCAAACCAAGCAAAAAGCGACCAACGATCTCGCTTCGTTGCGAGCCGGCGTACCGGCGTTGAAGCAAAAACAACAAGAGATGAAACAAACCGCCCAGCAAGCCTCCGCCAAAATGAAAGAGGCGAAGGCCAAAATGAAGAAGGCGCCGGTCAAGGCGAGCATGAAGGGAATTAAAATGCCTCCGGCGTGGGGCGATCAATTGAAGGACGAGCTGTTAAACAAATTTGGCAATTTGCCTTCGGCTCCGACCGCCGCTCCGCGCGACGCCGCGATCTGGGATGATTGGCAATGGGGCGCCGGCGAAAAACCGATGGGCGAGGGCTAATTCCATGGGACAACCGGCCGCGTGCATTACGTACTTGCAAGTTTGTCCGATGGTGACGGTGATCGTGCCGCATGTCGGCGGACCGATCATTGGTCCCGGCGCCGTCACCGTGCTGGTGGGCGAAATGCCGGCCGCGCAGGTTACCAACATGTGTACCTGCGTTGGGCCGCCGTCGACGATTGTGCTTGGTTCAGCGACCGTGCTTTTGGAAGAAATGCCGGCGGCGCGAATGGGGGACGAAACCGATCACGGCGGCGTGATCTCGCTGGGATTGCCGGTCGTTTTGATCGGCGAATAGTCGCCCCCGGCGCGGCGATCCGCAGCGGTCCGCTACTTGCGAAAACCGCGGTTCTCCGGTATCAAGACCTGCATGCGACAATATCTAGATCTCATGCAGCGTATTCTCGACGAAGGGGTCCGCAAGGAAGACCGGACCGGCACCGGTACGCTGAGCGTCTTCGGCCATCAGATGCGATTTCGCCTGGCCGACGGGTTTCCGGCCGTCACCACCAAAAAGCTCCACCTGCGGTCGATCATCCACGAGCTGCTTTGGTTTCTGCAGGGAGAGACCAACGTCGCCTACCTGCGAGAGAATAAAGTCTCGATCTGGGACGAGTGGGCCGATGAAGCAGGCGAACTCGGCCCGGTCTACGGCTATCAGTGGCGATCGTGGCCGACGCCAGACGGCGGGCACATCGATCAGATCGCCAACCTGGTCGAGCAGATCAAGACCAACCCTGATTCACGGCGGCTGATCGTTTCGGCCTGGAACGTGGCCGACGTGCCGCGGATGAAGTTGCCGCCGTGCCATTTGCTGTTTCAGTTTTATGTGGCCGAGGGGAAGCTCTCGTGCCAGCTGTATCAGCGCAGCGCCGATGTCTTTTTGGGGGTGCCGTTCAATATCGCGTCGTATGCGTTGTTGACGATGATGGTCGCCCAAGTGACCGGCCTGGAGCCGGGGGACTTTGTGCATACGTTTGGCGACGCGCATCTCTACTTGAACCACATGGATCAAACGCAGCTGCAACTGTCGCGTGAGCCGCGGCCGCTGCCGACCATGCGGATCAACCCTGCGGTGACCGATCTGTTGAAGTTTCGGTTTGAAGACTTTGAGTTGGTCGACTACGATCCCCATCCGCACATCTCGGCTCCGGTGGCGGTATGACCGTTTCTTTGATCGTCGCGGCGTCACAGAACAACGTCATCGGCCGCAGCGGCGATATGCCGTGGCGGTTGTCGGCCGATTTACAGCGCTTCAAAAAGTTGACGATGGGACACTCGATCGTCATGGGGCGCAAGACGTACGAATCGATCGGACGCTTGCTGCCGGGCCGGCAGACGGTGATTGTGACGCGTCAGACCGACTATGCCGTCGCAGGGGCCGTGATCGCCGCCAACGTAGCGGAGGCGCTCAAGACGCCGTCGACAAGCGGCGAAATTTTTGTGGTCGGCGGCGGTGAGATCTACGCCCAAGCGATCGATCTGGCCGATCAGATTTACTTGACCCGCGTCCAGACGACGATCGCTGATGGGGACACTTTTTTTCCGGCGCTCGATCAAGACAACTGGGAACGTGTCGAAGCGACCGATTTTCCGGCGGACGAAAAGAACGACTACACGACGACCTTTGAGATTTGGCGTCGCCCCGGTTGAATTTTCGATTTAAGCGATCAGATTCATCAGCCCGACGAACTCGGGATCGTAGCGGATCGCATCAAAGTCCGACTCGGCGTCGACCAACTCGCGAAAGCTGGCGTTGATCTCGCAGGCCTGCGCCAAATACTCCATCGAGAGACGGAGGTTCTTCGCGAGGGCCCAATAGCAAGCCAAGTTGTAGTGAATGATCGGCTGGGCCGGATCGTTGCACATCGCTTCTTCCAGCGCCTCGATCGCTAGATCTAAGCGGCCCACACGCTTATAGGACCAGCCGAGGGCCAGCCAGACATGGATATCGGTCGGATCGTCGTCGCAGACGTGACGCAGGCAATCGATCGCCTTGTGATGCTCGTCCAGCGTGCGGTAGGTCTGACCGCGCAGATAAAGCGTGTCGTTGGATGATCCGTCGATCTCCTCAATTTCGTCCAGCAACGCGATAGCTCGCTGAGCGAGCGTTCGTTTGGCGTCGATCGAAGCAGGCAAGTGCGACGATGCCGAAAGGATCAAATCAAGATAGCCTTCCACTTCGCGAATGCGTCGCAGTCGACGCGTTTCCTGCAGGCTGTTCATATCGGGAAGTCCCAGGTTGATATTGGATGGCAATCCCATTGTTCGCGGAGCGAGCGCGATGTTCCAGCGCCGTTTTCAAAATAATTTTATCAAGCGGAGAAATCAAAACCAAATCTTCCCGCCGTTGGAGCGTCTAAAAGCAAGAACATTGGTTGGAATTTGCGGCTTACGTTCGGTTGCCTGATTTTGCGATTCTTCCCGTCGATCTAAAGTCTTCCGACTCGCTAGCACTGCGGACCGAGGATTTCACAAAAAAACGCCGCAGACGAATATCGTCCGCAGCGCTTCCATCACTGGGTAGATGTTGGTATTCAGCCGCTGACACGCTTAGGTCTGCGACGGTTCTTTCGGCGCCGCTTGGAACGAATCGACCAACGTTTGGGTCGGGGTCGTCAGTTTCAAAACCGGTGCAAATTCTTCAAATTCGACATCGATTTGCGCAAGCAGTTCTTCGGCGCTGGGACCATCGCCCCGGAGTTGTTCGTAGTAGCCGACGAAAGTGTCCCGTTCGGGCCAGGCTTCGTCATTGGTCGCCGGCAACAAAGCGGACAAAGCGACGGACACCTTGCCGGGCTCATTGGGCTCGTTGACCAGTCGTTCGATATCGGCGTGCGATTCAATCAGCACGGCGAACTCTTCCGGCAGGCTCCAACCGCGAGCGATCACGCCGCCTGCTTCAGCATGGTCCCAGCCGAATTTTTCGCGTTCGAGTTCGGACAGGCGTTTTTCGCCGTTGGCACGACTGACCAAGAGGTCGGCATATTTTTCGGGTAACTCTTTGGCCAACAGCGGCACGGCCATATCTTGCAGCAGCGCGGCGGCGAAGAGATCTTCGGAGTCTTTCAGCCCCAAAATCTTGCCCATCGCTCGCGCGAATAAACCGCGTCGCAGCGAATCTTGCCAGAGATTCTTCAGGTCAAAGGGCCCACTCTTGGGATTGGGCATTAGGCTGAAGACGGCGCTCCAGAGAGCGAAGTTTTTGATCGTGCGAATGCCGACCAGGGTGATCGCCAGCTTTACGCTGGAGATCTCACGGGAAAAACCGAAATACGACGAATTGACGAATCGTAATACCTGTCCCGTGAGGCCAGGGTCCGATTCGATCGGTACCGCAAACTCCGCAGGTCCGTTTTCTGGATCTTGCGAAAGTTCTAACAAGCGGATCGCGCTTTGCGGCAACGCCGGAAGCTGGGCTCCCGCCAACAAATCTTTGAGCTGTTTCGATGAGTCTGTCATGGCTTTTTTTAACTCTACCCCGGTGCTGAAAATCCAAACCCAAGCCGCCGGAACGACGCGAATGAGAGTTCCACCCCGAAACGTAGGTCACATGGCGCCGAGACGCAAACCACCGAACTTCGATTGCAAAAGATTCGTAGGGTTCGACAAACAGGCGAAAACGGCCGCGGCGCGTTATAATCAGAACTTGGAGCGTTGCTTTCAGGAAACGCGCGTGTTCCCCAAAAGCGACGGAGCCGCTCGGCAAGGATGCGAGAAATTTTGCTAAGACGTTGTGCTTATAGAAGTTAACGTCAGCGTCGCTCATTTGGGCACGGAGGTTGCCTTTTCAGGTATCCCATCGTCCCCCTGTTCGCACTTCGCCTGCCTATCGCGGAAAACCGCTGTGTTACGAACCCTATTATTTGTCGCAACCTTGCCGGTACTCTTCTGGCTAGCGACATGCGCCGTAGTTCCGAGCGCCCACTATTCCAACGCCGAGTCGACCGCCGAGTTGGCCGAACCCATTCAGTGGCGTCACACCGTCGATGGTTGGGAGACGATCGACGAGCTGCAAGTCGAAGAACCGCCGCTGGTGCGCCAGCCGCCGATACATCCGCTGACGTTATTGCCGCTGGTCGTCGCCGTAGCGCTGTCAGCGCTGTTGGCTTTTGAGCCGCAAACAGATTCGCCGGCCGTCGAAACCGCTTTGACGGTCGCCGAAGGTTCCGCCGTTGCGGTGGAGACCGACTCGGTCAGTTCGACCAACGCGTAACTCGGCTACGCCAAGATGCCTGGCACTAATTCACCATGCACGTCGGTCAAACGGAAGTCGCGACCAGCGAATGGATAGGTCAATTTCAAATGATCCATTCCCATCAGGTGCAAAATGGTCGCTTGCAAATCATGGACATGCACCTTGTTCTCGGTCACTTGGAAACCGAGTTCATCGGTCGCCCCGTAGGTGATTCCTGGTTTGATTCCGCCGCCGGCCATCATCAACGTAAAGCAATCGGGATAGTGATCGCGGCCGAGATTCTGACTGCCGGCAGTACGGCCTTCGCGGAACGGGGTGCGGCCAAATTCTCCTCCGCAAATCACCAGCGTATCCTCGAGCAGGCCGCGTTGTTTCAGATCTTGGATCAGCGCCGTGACCGGCTCGTCGATCCGTTTCGCTTTGGTGCGCAAGCCGTCTCCTAGCGATTCGCTGGGATTGGTGCCGTGGAAGTCCCAACCCCAGTCAAACAGCTGCACATAGCGAACGCCCTGCTCGACCAGACGTCGCGCCAGCAGGCAGTTGGACGCAAAGCTGCCGTCCCCCGGCTCGGCGCCATACTTGGTCAGCGTGTCGGCCGTTTCCTGCGAGATGTCCATCGTCTCCGGCGCCGAGGCTTGCATCCGATACGCCAGCTCGTACTGGGCGATGCGCGTCTCGGTTTCGGGGTCGCCGATCACGCTGGCCTGGGCTTGATTCAGATCGCGAATCGCGTCGAGCGACATCCGCCGCACGTCGCGCGGCATCCCTTTCGGGTTCGAGAGATACAAGACCGGATCCCCTTGCGAGCGACACTGCACCCCTTGAAAGACCGAGGGCAAAAAGCCGCTTCCCCAGGCGCTTTTGCCAGAGCTGGGATTCGACCCGCCGGAATTGAGCACGACGAAGCCCGGCAGATTTTGATTCTCGGAACCGAGCCCATACGTGACCCACGATCCCATCGAAGGCCGACCGAGTCGCGGCGAACCGGTATAGAGCAGCAGTTCGGCCGGAGCATGATTGAATTGATCGGTATTCATCGACTTGATGAAACAGATGTCGTCGACCACTTCCTCGAACTTGACCAGCGCGTCTGACAGCCAGGCTCCAGACTCGCCGCACTGACGAAACTTGTGAGGAGTACCAAGCAGCGTCGGCGTTCCCTTGGTGAAGGCGAACTCTTTGCCGGCGAGAAACTCCGCCGGACAATCGGCGCCGGTCCGTTTCACCAGTTCCGGCTTGTAGTCAAACAGGTCAAGATTCGGCGGCGAACCCGCCAAATGCAAATAGATGACCGATTTCGCCTTCGGAGCGTATTGGGCTTTGCGCGGCGACATCGGCTGTGAGGGATCGATCGAGATCTCGTCAGCCTGCGACTCGCCCGACAGAAGTGAACCGAGCGCCATCCCGCCGACGCCCAACTGCATCGCACTCAGAAAGTGGCGCCGCGTAATCGATTGCAATTGTTCGTGTCGGTGGTTCATAGCAAGTTTCGCCGTGAAAGAGTCCAGAGAAAACAGCAGTTCCGTTGGTCGCCTAACGCGACAAAAACTCGTCCAGATTCATCAGCACATTTCCGAGCAAAGTCCACGCGGCCAATTCGGCGGCGTCGGCCCCTTGCGGCAGCGGGCCAATCGGATCGGTCGCGATCGTGTTCGCTTGCTCCGGCTGCTCGCGATATTGGGCCAGCGCCTCTTCCAGCAATTGCACCAGGCGGGCCATTTCGGCCGGTGTTGGTTGGCGACTCAGACAAATCCGAAAGCCGTAGGCGACGCGATCTTCTTGCGACGTTCCCCCCTCGGCGACGATCCTGCGCGCCAAAGCTTGCGCCGCTTCGACATAGACCGGATCGTTCAACGTCACCAGCGCCTGGAGCGGCGTGTTGGTCGCGATGCGGCGAATTGTGCAAACCTCGCGACTGGTCGCGTCAAAGGCCATCATCGAGGGATAGGGAGTTGTCCGTCGCCACTTGGTGTAGAGCCCGCGACGATACCGATCTTCGCCGGTGCTCGGTTCCCAATCGGTTGATCCGCCAAACGCCGCGCGCATCCCCATTTTCGGTTGCACCGGTCGCACCGACGGGCCATTCATCTTGCGGCTCAACAGTCCGCTGGCGGCCAGCGCCGAATCGCGCACCATTTCGGCCGACAGCCGAAATCGCGGCCCGCGGCTGACCAGTCGATTGGCCGGATCGATCGTCAGCTTCTCTGGCGTTGCAATCGCCGCCTGACGATAGGCGGCCGACTCGACCATCAATTTGATGGTCCGCTTGATGTCCCAGCCATGGTCCATTAGGTCGACCGCGAGATAGTCGAGCAGCGGTTGATTGACCGGCAGTTCGCCCTGCGAACCAAAGTCTTCGCTCGTTTCGACCAGCCCGATGCCGAAGAGTTGTTCCCACAGCCGATTGACGGCCACGCGAGCCGTCAGCGGATTCTCACGAGCGACAATCCAGCGGGCCGCGCCCAGGCGATCGGCTTTGGCGTCAGCTGGCAAAGGATGAAATTCCCCCAACACGCCGGGCTCCACTTTGTCGCCGTGCACTTGATAACTGCCGCGGATTTGAATGAAGGTCTCGCGCTGTTTGTCGGCGGCGAGCTCTTGCATGATCGGCGTTTTGATCGGACGCACGGCGGCGAGCTGCTTCTCCAGCTTTTTGATTTCTTCCTGCTTGGCGGTGATTTCCGGACGATCTTTCGCGGCGAATTTCGTGATCGCTTGCTTGGCGTCATCGGTCAGTTCTTCTCCGGTTTTCGGAGGGGTGAATTCGATAAAGGTTGCGAAGGGAGCGTCGCTTTGCCGTCCCCAGATCGGCTGACGCTGATCGTCAAGCAGAATCACGCGGTACGGAGCGAGCCGAGTAAAGAGATCACCATCGGTTCGATTCCAAAGCACGACCTTCTCCAGCGCGACCGCGTCTTTCAAATCGAGCTCCCACCAGGGATCGTTTTGGGTTTCGGTATGGGTCGTGCTTTTCGCGTTGAAGTAGTGTCCGTCGGTGATGCCGTCGATCGCCAAATTGGCCGAACCTTCGTAGGCGACTCCCGATTGGGTCGCGGCGCCGCGTGGGGCGATGTTCTCACCACCGGCGATCGCTTGAACTTCGGCCAACGACAAGATTTTTCCTTCGCCGAGATTCTCGATCCGAATGTAACGCGCCGCCAGCGGGCCGGTGGGGACCGCCGGAGACGTGGGAGTCGATTCCTGCAACGTTTTCAGGTCTTGCTGCGCTTGCTTCAAGCTTTTGGTCAGCGACTGCTTTTTGGCGGTCTGCTGCGCCGTCCAAGACTCGTGATTGGGCGATTCATCGCCGCGATCCGCGTCGGCCGATTGATTGAAAATCGCGAAAAAACGGAAGTACTCTTCATGCGAGATCGGATCGTATTTGTGCGTATGGCACTGGGCGCATTCCATCGTGAGCCCCATCCAGGCCTGCATCGTCGTGTTGACCCGATCGACGATCGCCGCATTGCGGAACTCTTCGTCGTTGGTTCCCCCTTCGCTGTTGGTCATCGTGTTGCGATGGAATGCGGTCGCAATCAACTGTTCTTCGCTCGGCTCAGGCAGCATGTCGCCGGCAAGTTGATCGATGGTGAATTGATCGAACGGTTGGTTGGCGTTGAGCGCCTGAATCACCCAGTCGCGATACTTCCAGATATTCCGTTCCGGGTCTTGGGCGTAGCCGGCCGAGTCCGCGTAGCGCGCGATATCGAGCCAGGGTCGCGCCCAACGCTCTCCATACGCCGGATCGGCCAACAACCGGTCGACCACTTTCTCATAGGCGTTGGGGGCGTCGTCTTGGACGAACGCGTCGACTTCTTCCAGAGTCGGCGGCAAACCGATCAGCGCCAGCGAAACGCGCCGTAACAACGTCGCGCGATCGGCTTCGACTGCCGGAGTCAACTTTTGTTCGTGCAGCTTTTGCAAGATGAAGCGGTCGATCGGATTTTTGGCCCATTCGACTCCTGGGGAAGTCGGAGGTTCGTTCTGGACCGGCGGTTCAAAGGACCAATGACGCTGGTACTCGGCGCCCTCGGCGATCCAGCGGCGGAACAGATCCACTTCCGCAGGGGTGAGTTGCTTACCCGACTCGGGAGGCGGCATGCGAACAAAGTCGTCGCCGGTTAAGCGGGCCAGCAGCTCGCTGTCGTCTGGTTTGCCGGGGACAACGGCCATTGAGCCGCTATCCAATTCGGCCACGGCTCCCTCTCGCTGATCCAATCGGAGACCCGCTTCGCGTGACTCGGGATCGGGGCCGTGACAATGAAAACAATTGCCTGACAGCAGAGGACGAATATCGCGGTTGAAGTCGATTGGTTCCTGTGCGCTGCTGACGCCTGCCAGAAGCAAGAGGACAGGAAACGCCATCATCCAACAAAAACGAGCTATTTGCGGCATTCCAAAGCACCAGAAAATGAGCAGGCGGGTCTAAGGTTGGAGAGCGTCTCGGTGAGAAGCCCTATTGTCCCCAATACCGATTGCGTTCACAACCGAAATTGAAGCCACTTTCCAGCTAAATTGCGCGAGCTGGAAAGAGCGGAACCGAATTCAGCAAAGAATCACCAATTTTGTCAACGCAATGCCTCGTTCTGGTCTCGTGCGGCCAAATTGATCCCCTCTGCAGGACTGATTTGAGGTCGTCGCCGATTGTAGTATCGGCCGCGGCCTGTTAGGCTGAAAAGATTCGTAACCGCACTTTAATCGCCGTTAGGGCGGTTCTCGCCTCTCTTCTCGAAAGCTGACGTGGTGCATCGCGAGGAAAATACGCTTCCCGAAACGCCCAGCGATTTCATCCGAATTCGCGGGGCTCGCGTTCATAACCTGAAAAACGTTGATCTCGATATTCCTCGAAATCAGCTGATCGTTTTCACAGGCCCCAGCGGCAGCGGCAAAAGCTCGCTTGCGCTCGATACGCTGTTTGCCGAAGGGCAGCGGCAATATATCGAGAGTCTCTCGGTTTACGCGCGACAGTTTCTGGATCAGATGGAACGCCCTGACGTCGATCTGATCGAAGGTCTGCAACCGACCATCTGCATCGATCAACGCGCCGGTAGTCAAAATCCGCGCAGCACGGTCGCGACGGTCACTGAGATCTACGACTATTTGCGCCTGTTGATGGCGCGACTGGGACAGCCGCACTGCTGGAAGTGCGACGTGCCGATCTCGCAACAAACGCCGGAACAAATCCAAGATCGCTTATTGTCGCTCCCCGAGCAGACGAAGCTAATGATCTTGGCCCCGATGGTGCGCGGTCGCAAAGGCGCTCATCGCGAAGAGATCGACAAGATCCGCAAAAGCGGCTTGTTACGAGCGCGCGTCGATGAAGAAGTCTTTGAAATCGATCAGATTCCAGAGCTGAATCCGAAGAAAGCGCACTCGATTGACGCCGTCGTCGATCGCATCATCGTGCGCGAAGGCTTACGCGCTCGGATGGGCGAATCGGTCATGATGGCGCTGAAGCTGGGCGAAGGACGCATGCTGGCATGCTATCTCGATGACAAAGCGATCGACGCTAAGCATCCGAAGGGAACCTGGCGCGATGAGGTCTACAATACGGAGCTCGCCTGTCCCAACTGCGGGCTCAGCTTCATCGACATCGAGCCGCGCACCTTCAGCTTCAACAGCCCTTACGGCGCGTGTCCCGTTTGCGAAGGTCTGGGCTCGAAAGAAGAGTTCGACATCGAGCTGGTCGCGCCTGACCTTTCCCTTTCGCTGGAAAAGGAAGCGATTGTCGCCTGGAAGGCGCTGACCGCCGCGACGCAAAAGAAACATCACGCGGCCGCCGAAGAATTCCTGAAAAAGCATAAGATAGAGCCCGACACGCCGCTGGCCGAAATTCCAGAAAAGACGCTCCGTCAGCTCTTTCACGGCGACGACAAAAAGTTTCTCGGCATCCTGGTGATGCTCGAAAAAGAGTTTGTCACCACCACGCGCAAGGCGCGACTCGACCAGCTGGCCGCGTTTCGCGCTGAAGTGATCTGCAGCGCCTGCAAAGGCTCGCGACTTCGCATGGAAGCGACCGCCGTCTTGATCGGCGGCAAAGCGGTGCATGAAATCACGTCGCTCAACGTCGCCGAGGCCCGCGAGTTTTTTCAGCAGCTCGAGTTTTCCGAATACGAACTGCCGGTGGCCGAACCGATTGTCCGCGAGATCATCAAGCGGTTAGAGTTTCTCGAGAAAGTCGGCGCCGAGTATCTCAACCTCAATCGCGCCGCCGATACGCTCAGCGGCGGCGAACTGCAGCGCGTCCGCTTGGCGACCGGGATCGGATCGGGACTGGTCGGCGTCTGCTATATCTTGGATGAACCGTCGATCGGGCTGCATCCCCGCGACAACGAGCGGCTGATCAGTTCGCTGACCGATCTGCGCGACCAAGGCAATTCGGTCTTGGTGGTCGAACATGATGAAGCGATGATGCGCATGGCCGATCGCGTGATCGACATCGGCCCCGGCGCCGGCGGCGACGGAGGTCGCGTCATGGCCGATGGTGCTCCGGCCGATGTGGAAGCGAATGAGGAATCGATCACCGGACGTTACCTCTCTGGCAAAAGCCGGATCGAACTTCCCGAGAAACGCCGCCGTATCGCGAAGACGCGTTCGATCACGATCGAGGGAGTGACGACCAACAACCTGAAAGATGTTTCGGTGCTGGTCCCGCTGGGCGCATTTGTGTGCGTGACCGGCGTCAGCGGATCGGGCAAAAGCTCGCTAATCAACGAGACCTTCGCCCCTGCACTTTTGAAGCGTTTGAACACGCCGACCGCCAAACCGGGACCGCACAAAAGCTTGCGCGGCGCCAGCAACGTCGACAAGGTGATCCCGATCGATCAATCGCCGATCGGCCGCACTCCACGCAGTAATCCGGCGACCTACACCGGCGTCTTTGACGAGATTCGCAAGGTTTACGCCGGAACGCGTCAGGCGAAGCAATATGGCTACAAAGCGAGCCGCTTCAGCTTCAACGTGCAAGGAGGACGCTGCGAAGCGTGCCAGGGACAGGGGCTGCAGAAGATCGAGATGAATTTTCTGCCCGACTTGTTTGTGACCTGCGCCACGTGCCGCGGCGCTCGTTTTAATCGCCAGACGCTGCGAGTGCGATACAAAGACAAGTCGATCGCCGAAGTCCTCGACATGGCGATCCGCGACGCGGTCAGCTTCTTCGAGAACATCCCGATGATTCATCGGACGCTGGCGAGTCTCGACGATGTGGGGCTCGGCTATTTGTCGCTGGGCCAACCGTCAACGACCCTCAGCGGCGGCGAAGCGCAGCGGATCAAATTGGCGACCGAACTGGCGCGTGTCGATACCGGCTCGACGCTCTACTTGCTTGACGAACCGACGACCGGGCTTCACTTTGAAGACATTCGACGTTTGCTGGACGTGCTGAATCGCCTGGTCGACAAGGGAAACACGGTCGTCGTGATCGAGCACAACTTAGATGTCATCAAGTGTGCGGACTGGATCATCGACTTGGGCCCCGAAGGTGGTTCCGGCGGCGGACACATCATCGCCGCAGGCTCACCCGAAGATGTCGCCGGCGTCGCCGCCAGCTATACGGGACAGTTTCTCAAACCGCTGCTCAACGGCCGTGTAGCGCTGGCCGAAAGCGAATAGCAATCCTAGAGCCAAAAAAAACGCGAGCCGAATTCGGCTCGCGTTTCGCATTTCTTGTTGTCGCTGGATCTGAAATTACTTCAGATGGACCACGTCGACTTCCGTAAACTTGCCGATGCCCATGTTGGCGCCGCCGACAAAGATCAGCTCGCTGTCGCCGACCGGCAGCATTCGATGGAAGAAGCGTTCGTTGGTCAAGCCGCCGACCGTCTCCCACGACTTGCCGTCCTCGGCCAAGCGAACCAAACGTCCGCTCATCGTGCTGGCGTACAGCTTGCCGTCGACGGGAAAGGCCGACGTGCCGAAGCCATCCATGCCGCCGCCGGGAAGCGAAGGACCTTCGCTCCACTTTTTCGTCGCCGGATCATAGACGTCGACGCGCGTCGTGGGGCCGCCATCTTCTTGCATGCCGCCGATCGCGTAGAGCTTGCCATTCTGCACGCCGACCGACAATGCACGACGTTGGAACGGCGGTACCGGCAATGCGGTCCATTCGGCGTTTTCTTGGCTCAAATCGAGCGAGTAGGCAGTCTTGTGCCAGGTCGAGTCGTTGTCTTCGCCGTTCAGCGCCCAGCCGCCGATCACATAGATCGTGTCGCCTAGCACCGCAGCGTCGAACGAAGAACGGGGCTCCGGCAGTTTCGGCAGATCGGACCACTCTCCTTTTTTCAGATCAAAGACGGCGGCGTCGGCTTGCGAAACAAGATTGCGACCTTCTTCGTCTTTCTTGTTCATCGCGGTGAAGCCCCCCAAGCGATAAAGCTTGTCGCCGTTGGCGACCATCGCCAGACCTTGCAATTTCGGGCCTTCGGCGACCGTTTCCCACTTCGCGTCTTTGTTCAGCGGCAATCGCTGCAGCGAGCCGTTTTGCGCTTCGTAGTAGTAATGATGCGCGTCGCCGGTGTGACCGCCGTAGACATACAAGCTATCCTCGACAACCGCCGCGCCAAAGCTCGTGACCGCTTCGGGCAGATCGGAGAAGGCGCTGATCGATTCGTTCAGTTTGGGCACGACAGGCAAGGTCAACGTGGTGTAGTGACGGACCGTATCATACTTGTCGTCGCCTGACTGGCCCGCCGTTTTTTCAATGTAACGAACGCGAACCGCATAGACGCCGGCTTTGCTGATGGCGAACTTTGCGACTCCTTGGGCGTCGGTTTCGGCTTCGACTTTCCCAGCCGGACCTTCGACAACCACTTGGGCGGCGGCGGCCGGTTTGCCGGCGAAGGTCGCGGTGACGACCGCTTCATTATCCTGGATCGAAGGGACGACGTCGAGCGAAACGTGCTTCGAAGCGTCGAGCTTCCAGGCCGATTTGCCGAGGTTCGGACCGGTCTTGGCATTGTACTGCAGCAGGAATTTTTCGCCGCCGCGCTCCATCACGCCCAGCGAGCGGGTCAAAACATAAAGCGAATCGCCGCGGCCTTTTAGCTCTTCCGAAGTCAACTCGTCATTGGCCAGCGTGAACTTGATCTCTTGCGGCTCTTTGTCGTCGCGCAAGCGAAATGCGACCGCATCAGCAACGCGCTTCAAGATCGCCGGCTCATCGGCGTAGGGACCTTCCGAGAAATAGAGATTCAGCTGTTTCGGGCTTTCGCTCTCGACCAACCATAAAAAGTGGGCGCGAGCCGGCGCGACAATCGCTAAGATCAGCAGCGCCGCTGTGAGCGCGCTCGTCAGTTTACGCAACATGCAAGGTTTCCTTCGCCAATAAGGTGTGGGCACGGCGACTGATCCTTATTGGACCAGATCGTAGAATGCGGGGGGAACAGATCGTTGTGAGAATCAGCGGCCGGGCTGGCGAGAAAATGGGCTGGCGAGGGCTTATTGAGATCAGATCTCACTCGCTTAGCTTATCAGCTCCCAGGGCGGCGTCAATTGGCCCAATTTAGAAATCGTCCCTTAAAGGTCTTATTTTCGGGAGGAATCGAGCGAAATTCGCAACTTCTTGCCGGGGCCGCTTGCTCACTGCCGTTCCCCCAGATAGCCTATCGAGAATCGATCTCACTTTTACTGCGTTAGCCAGCCCGCCAGCCGAACCCCTCGCCAGCCACGCTTCGACGCCGCTTTTTGCTTGCGCGATTTCCTGGAAAGGGTCTCCCCATGATTGGCCGTATTAGCTGCTTGTTGCTCTTCTTCGCCGCTCCGCTGGCTGCGGCCGAATCGACCGCCGTTGAAACTTCCGCCGCTCATATGCTGGCCGATGCTCGTGACAGCCGAATTATCTGGAACGGCATTCCCGGTTTCACCGCCGACCTGGTCGTCTCGCTTGACGGGAAAACCGAACAAGGCGAAATCGACGTCGCCGCCGATGGCGAAACGAAGATCACCGGCATTTCGCTGACCGAAGATCGCGTCGTCGGCCGCGCTCTCGATTCGCTGATCGCGCATCGTTTTCGGGACGAAACCAACGAATTGACGGAAGAAGCGACCTTTGATCCGAAAGATCCCGGCACCGCGCTCGGTAAGCTGATCTCGCAAAGCGGCGGCGCGATGGCCAGTCAGTCGCGCGTCAAAGATGGCGTGATTCACGAGGTAATCCGCCGCTCTCCCAGCGGATCTTTCACCATCACTGTGGTCAGCGTTTATCGCAACCCAGCAGGCAAGTATCTGCCGCAGGTCTTCACCATCAGCAACTGGGACGCCGACGGTAATCTCACCGCCAGCGGCACGGTCGAAAATCGCTGGAAACGGATCGGCGATTGGGATTTGCCGGTCAGCCACACCGCGATTCGAACTTCCGACAGCGGAGAGCGTAAAGTCGTGCGTGTCGAATTTCACAATTTGCAGCTGAAAACAAAGTAGACTTACAAGTCGACGGCGGGCTCCCCTCGAATTCGATTTTCCTCCTATCTGCGAGAGACGATATGCATGCGGCATCTTGCCTGATCCTGCTGACGGCGCTAGCGGCCGGCAGCGACAATTGGCCCGCTTTCCAAGGCGCCGGCGTCCAACCTCCCCCGGCCGCCCAGTTGCCGCTGAAGTGGTCGCCGGAGAGCAACATTGCTTGGACGAGCGATTTGCCCGGTTACGGACAATCGAGCCCGGTCGTCTGGAACGGCAAGATTTATCTCACGTCGATCGATGGACCCAACAAAGAGACGAACATCGTCACCTGCTGGAATCTGGCCGATGGGGCGCCCGTTTGGCGCAAAGACTTCAAGTCATCGCAGCCGATCAAAAGCAGCACCTATGTCAGCCGCGCCGCGCCGACGCCGGCTGTCGATCAGTTGGGCGTTTACGCCTTTTTTGAAAGCGGCGACATCATCGCACTGTCGCACGATGGTGAGCCACTGTGGAGCAAGTCGCTGATCGCCGAGTATGGCGAAATGAAATCAAACCACGGTCTGGGCGCTTCGCCTGCGTTGACCGAAAACGCAGTGGTGTTGCTGGTCGAAAATGATGGGCCTTCGTACCTGGTCGCGCTCGACAAGAAGACTGGCGAAGCGATTTGGAAGACCGATCGCGAAAGCCGGATCAGTTGGAGCTCGCCCCGCGTGATTTCGACTCCCGGCGGTCCGCAAGTTGTCATTAGCAGCAGCGGCACGGTCGATGGATACGATGTCGACAGCGGCAAGCAGCTCTGGTCGATCGGCGATCTCGGCGGCAACACGACCAACACGCCGATGCCGTACGGAGACGGACTGTTTTTGGTCGGCGCATCGGCCGGACGAGGTGAAGACTCCAGCGGCGGAGCGAAACGCTCCAACATGGCGGTTCGCGTCCGCGAGTCGGACGCGGGTCCCACGGCCGAAGTACTGTGGCGCAACGAGAAAGCGTCGTCGTCATTCAGCACGCCGATCGTGCACCAAGGGGTCGCTTACTGGGTTAACAAAAGCGGCGTCGTCTTTGGCGTCGATGTCGAGTCAGGCGAAACCCTGTTCACCGAACGTCTGGGACAATCGTGCTGGGCGACTTCGCTGGGCGCTGGCGATCGCGTCTACTTCTTCGGCAAAGATGGTTTGACAACCGTCGTCAAAGCCGGTCCGAAGTGGGAAGTGCTGGCCGAGAATACGCTGTGGGATGAAGAAGCCGAAGCGCCGGCCGCGGAAGCTGCTCCGGTCGCCGAAGGAGAAGAAGCTGGACGTCGCGGTCCCCCAGCAAGGTCGTCGGGCCCGGTACTCTACGGCTACGCCGCCGTCCCCGGCAAATTGCTGATCCGCACCGGTCCCAAGCTCTACTGCATCACGCCGTAAAAGTAGGGCAGGCCGTGCCTGCCGAGCGCACTCACGCGCCGCAATGCAAAGAGCGGCCGGCACGGCCTGCCCTACGCGGCGGCCGCTTCGTCGTCGCTCAAGACTTCGCCCAATCGATCTCCGGTGGCGGCCACGATGGTGACGCCCAGCTTATTAGCCAGCGCGATGACTGCGGGCTCGTCAACGATGATCGTCTTATCGGCTTCGATCACCAGCGTGACGGCGCCGGACGCGGCCATCGTTTCGATCGTGCCGACGCCGATGGTTGGCACGTCAAATCGCATGTCTTGCTGCGGCTTGGCGACTTTGACGATGGTGAACCCGCCCGAGCGACAGAGCTGACCAGCGCGGCGAATGCACTCGTCGGTCCCTTCGACCGCTTCCAGCGCCAGCGCCATTTGCCCTTTGATCGCGACGCTTTGCCCGGTGTCAAACTTGCCGATCGCTTTGGCCAGGTCCCAGCCGTATTGCACGTCGCCGAGCTGTTTTTTGCTGAGCGGTTTGCCGGATAGTTGTCCAAATTTTACGAGCAGGTCAGGGGCATAATCGGTCGCAGGCACAAACTCGATTCCTTTGTTCGAAAACGCGCGGCAGATGCCGCCCAGGATGGTGTCGTCTTTGCGATCTTTTTTGCCCCAAATAAAGGGACCGAAAATTCGCGCGCCGTACCAATCGGGGAAATGATTCCAGAGTGCGCCGCGATCTAACAGCCGCACCTTGTGGACCTTGCCGACCATTGTCGCCGTCGTCACCTGGTGGCGCTGATAGAAGCGGACGCATTTGCCAAGTTGCCCGAGTCCGATCCACTCGTGCGAAGTGGAGATTTCGGCCAGGATCGGATCGGCGTGGTCTTTGATCAGCAGCGTATGAACCGCGTAGCCATGTCGCTGAAGCGCCGTGGCCACTTCGATCGGCAGTCGCCCCCAGCCAGCCAGCAGGCCAAACGGCGGTTGTCGGTCAGTCGCAGATGAATTCATAGCGTCCGTGCGTAAGAAGACGTTAGGCGGTTTTCCGCAGTTCGTCTTCCTTCTCCAATTCGGTGACACGCGATAACAGCGCCTTCAGTTGCTTTCGCATTTCAGGCAACTTACTGAGCAGCGCGACTTCCAGTTTCTTGTCTTTCGCTGGGATCGCGGGCGAGCCGATGACATGTTGTCCGGCGCCGATATCCGATGCGACGCCCGCTTTGGCGCCCAAGATGGCGCCATCGCCGACATGAACATGATCTCGCACGCCGACCTGACCGGCCATCACGACGTAATCGCCGGTAGAGGTGCTGCCTGCGACGCCGACCTGCGAACAGATCAGATTGTGTCGACCAATCCGGCAGTTGTGGGCGATCATCACTTGATTGTCGATCTTGGTCCCGTCACCGATCACCGTCGGGCCATAGGTGCCGCGGTCAATTGTGGTCGCGGCGCCGATCTCGACAAAATCGCCAATCACCACGTTTCCCAGTTGCGAGGAAAGGAGATGCTTGCCGCTTCCAGATTCATAGCCAAACCCAAAGGCGCCCAGCACGCACGAAGCATGCAGAATACAGTTGGCGCCGACAATGGTGTTCTCATAGAGGACGACGCCGGGAAACAGAAACGAGCCGGCGCCGATCACGCTGCCCGCGCCAATTTGCACGCCGCTTTGGATAACGACCCCTGACTGAATGCTGACCCCTTCGCCGATCACGACCAACGGTCCGATCGACGCGTCCGCGGCGATCACCGCGCTGTCGGAGACGACGGCCGAGGGATGAACGCCGAGCTTATTTTGGGCAAGATTAGGACGAAACTGCGCCACGATCTTGGCGAACGCTTCATGAACGTTGGCGACCACAATCACCGGCATGCCGGCCGGAGCGAACTCGCCTGAAGCGAGAACGGCGGCGGCGCTGCAGCGCGCTAATTCTTTTGCGAGTTCGGGACGGTCCGCCAGCGTGATTTCGCCCGGCTGCGAGTCGCGAATGATCGACGCGCCGGTGATTTCCAACTGGGCGTCGCCGTGCAGCGTCCCTTCGACCAGAGACGCCAGTTGGCCGAGTGTGACACCCATTGCGTTGCTTTCTTTCGCGAGAGCTGTGAAGCCAAAGTTGATAGCAGGCTAATGTAACGGAAGAGGGCGTAATCGACCAAGCCCGATCGCTACCAAGTGCTAGCAGCCAGCCAGCCAGTTTCGTAGGGTGCGTCAAGACGCACGAAGTCCTGCCGACCCAGCCGCCAAATAGCCAAGCGTGGCGACGCAATCGCTGCGATCCCTTGCGTTGTCACGCTAGATGGATTGGCGGTTGATTGAGCAGGTTCCAGGTGCGTCTTGACGCACGCTAGACCTCCCCCAAAATCAGCCGCACGGCGTTAGCCGCGGTTTCTGACAGGAACTCCTTGACGACGGAAAATTGAAGACAAGAAACCGCGGCTAACGCCGTGCGGCTGATTTTGTGAGAGAAGCCGGAGCGAAAGGCGCCTGCTTTGGGGGTTGAAAATGTCTTAGTCTTTTGTTAGACTTTCTTCGCATCTTTTCGTTCGCAGAGCGACCCGCTTCCATTGGCTGGAGCGCCGCGCTGTGGTTTGGATCGCCAGCTTCGGGAGAGGCTGGTGGGGTTGTTTGCTGCGCGGTTTGGGAAGTGGGTCTTGGGGAGTTTTGGGGGCGAGGGAGTGATGGATCTAACTCAAAAAAACTCGCAGCGGTCCTGTCCTGTCCAACCTTTCGAACGGGAAAACGCGGTGGTTCTGTCCTGTCCAACCTTTCGAACGGGAAAACGCGGTGGTTCTGTCCTGTCCAACCTTTCGAACGGGAAAACGCGGTGGTTCTGTCCTGTCCAACCTTTCGAACGAGAAAACGCGGTGGTTCTGTCCTGTCCAACCTTTTGAACGGGAAAACGCGGTGGTCCTGTCCTGTCCAACCTTTTGAACGGGAAAACGCGGTGGTCCTGTCCTGTCCAACCTTTCGAGCGAGAAAACGTGGCGGTCCTGTCCAATTCGCAAAAAAAGGAGACCGGTCCGCTCATCGATTGGAGAGTAGCGAACAGGAGAGAATCGACAGGTTCCTCCTTCCTTCGACATTCGGATTTAAGCATTTGTCATTGGCTCTTGCCGGTTTTCGCTCCCTATTTCCTATCCTAACCCTTGATATTCGGGCCTCGGTGTGGCATTCTCATACTTCCCCGCGCAAACGAAAATTACCCCACTTCTCTGAAATAGCCGCTAGAGACGCCTGTCATGACGCCTGACGAAGCGAATTATGCCCTGCTCTGTTTGGGTGTCGGCATGGCCACGGTGTTGGGGCTGATTATCCTTCTGCGGGCCAACGCGTTTATCGCGATGCTGGTCGCCGCGATGGTGGTCAGCTTGATGGCCGACGGCAGTGTGCAAGACAAGTTCAGCCGCGTCGCTTCGGCGTTTGGCGGCATGGCCGGCGGCGTTGGTATCGTGATCGCGTTGGCCGCGATCATCGGCAAGTGCATGCTCGATAGCGGCGCCGCCGATCGGGTCGTGCGCTGGATGATGAACATCTGCGGCGAAGAGCGCGCACCGGCTGCGCTGATGGGCAGCGGTTTTATTTTGGCGGTGCCGGTCTTTTTTGACACCGTCTTTTACTTGCTCGTGCCGCTGGCCCGCTCGTTGTTTCGCCGCACCAAGAAAAACTATCTGCTCTACGTGATGGCGATCGCTACCGGCGGCGCAATCACGCATACGTTGGTTCCGCCAACTCCCGGTCCGTTGGTGGTCGCGGATCAACTGGGCGTGGATAAGGGATTGATGATCTTGATCGGCGCCTGCGTCGCGCTGCCGGGCGCGATCGCCGGGTTGTTGTTCTCGATGCTGATGAATCGTTGGATGCCGCTGCCGATGCGGCCGATCAGCGCCGAGCCGGAACCGGAAGAATTGCCCGACAGCCAACTGCCGAGTCTCTTCGTTTCGCTGCTGCCGGTTTTGTTGCCGGTGCTGTTGATCTCGACCAATACGGTGCTGACGACAATCGCTGACGGCCAACGAGCCGCCCAGCTAAAAGCGGAAGAAATCGACTGGCCAGCGTTCCGTGCTCAAGTGCAGTCGGAAAACAAAGCCGACGAAGATACGTTGGGCAAGCGAATGGCCGCGACGATCAGCGAAAGCGAGTTCCAGCAAGAACGCCGCGCCGAGATCGCCGATCTGCTGTTGCGCGACGCTCCCCTCTCGACCGACGATCAACAGGCGCTGGTAGCGGGACTCAATCAATTTGTGCTGACGCACAAACCGTTGGCGGTTGACTTGCCAGGCTCCTTACCGCCGGCCGTGGTCAAGAAAGTGAACGGTGACAATTCGCGGATGAAACCGGTCGACGCCGAGCGGATGAATCGCCAGGTGTTGGAATCGACCTACGGCGAAGATCTGATCAAACCGCATGTCTGGAACACCGATGCGCGGATCGCCGCGAATTGGTCGTCGGCTTTCGGCGATGCGAATTTCGCCCTCTTGTTATCGGCGATCGTCGCCATGGCGACGCTGGCCTCGTCACGCAAATTATCGCTGAAAGAACTGGCTCAATCGGTCGAAGTGGCGCTGATGAGCGGCGGCGTAATTATCTTGATTACCTGTGCCGGCGGCGCGTTTGGCGCGATGCTGGGCGTCGCTAACGTCGGCCCGGCGATTCGGGAAATGTTTAGCGTCGGCGATGGCGGCGGCAGCGCGATCATGATTTTGCTGCTCGGCTTTTCGATCGCGTCGCTGCTAAAGATCGCCCAAGGTTCTAGCACGGTGGCGATGATCACCGGCGCGGCGATGTTGGGCGGATTGGCGACGCCAGAGACGCTCGGCTGCAATCCGGTTTATCTCGCCACCGCGATCGGCAGCGGATCGCTGATGGGATCATGGATGAACGACAGCGGCTTCTGGGTCTTCGCCAAAATGAGCGGATTGACCGAAGTGGAAGCGCTGAAGTCGTGGACGCTGCTGCTGTTGGTTTTAGGCGGCGTCAGCTTCCTGGCGACCTTAATCCTGGCGACGCTAATGCCGCTGGTGTAGGGCAGGCCGTGCCTGCCGAAACCGCTCGCAAGATTGATGCATGAGCAAGTAACCGCAATGGAAAGAGCGGCAGGCACGGCCCGCCCTACTTTCTAACGAACTGGTGTTGCGGCGCCTGCGGCGATTGCGGATGGGCCGGCTTCGTACGCTGAAAATTCGCCCCAGACCGGCAAGTGATCAGAGACGTCCAGCGCTTGATCTCGCGTTAGGCGAAACTCTTTTTCCGTGTCGTAGACCGCGGCGACTCCGGTGAACTCGCGGGTATCGGCCGCGATAAAGACCAGGTTGTCATAGCTCGATTTGCGGAGCGTGTTCGTCGCTTCGTCCGAGACCGTCCAAGTAATACCGGGAACTTGACCTAGGGCGCCAAGCTTCTTGTAGCTGACATTCAGGTCGCCCAGCAAAATGACGTCGTCTTCCGGCCCGCTATAACGAACCAGTTGATAGACTTCGCCCAGCGCGTCGAGTTCTTCATCCGTTTCATCTGGATCGGTATGGATGTTGACCAAGGTGAAGCGAAAGGGAACGCGCGAGCGATCGGCGCCGATTGCGTGAAACGAAGCGACCAACGGTTCGCGATGGAGCAAGTCGCTGGGATCGTTGATCGTAAAGACCGAGTCGGGTTCGACCGCGATCCGATTTTTGTCATAGAGAAAGACGTATTGTTCTTTGCTGCTGGAGCGACCAAGCCGCGGACCGACGATCGAGTCATAGTTGCGGCCGGTGCTATTGATCATCTGCAGAAAGCGAGGAATCACATCCTGTTCAGAGCTGCGCAACTCTTGGATGGCGACCACATCGAACTTGCGAACGATCTCGGTCAGTACCTGCATGACTTCCGGCTTGTTCATCTTCGACTGACCGAAGACTTGAATGTTGAACGAAGCGATGCGGATCTTATCGCCGGTCGGAGGCGCTGTGGCGCCGCCGGTTGTCGTTCCAGAGGCGGGCGTTTGCGCCGACTGGTTTTGCTGCTGGTGCTGGGCAATCTCAGCGGCGACTTTTTCGAGTTGCTCGACATTACAGCCTGCTGCACAGGCCAAACCGACGACAAATGCCAAGAACGAGAGTAGGGCGGCCCGCATCGCAGCCTCCTTGCTGTGCAGAGAGCGAAATTGAATCAATAGCGCGCGGAGGGTATCAAACGAGCGGCGCCAGCAGCCAGATCAATCGCCCGATTTTGGCGAATTTGTTACGAGAGTTAACAATCGCACTACTGCTTTTCGACGCGTCCGCCGGCCAAGCGAATGATGTCGTCCCCTTGCGCCGCGATCGAACTGTCATGGGTGACCATGACGATCGTCAGATTTTGCTCACGATTGAGCCGCTTCAAGATCTCCATGATCTCGCCGCCGGTTTGCTCATCAAGATTGCCGGTCGGCTCATCGGCGAGCAAGATGCGCGGCTGCGCGATCAGCGCTCGTGCGATGGCGGTCCGCTGCATTTCGCCGCCAGAGAGCTCGCGAGGTTTGTGCGTCGTGCGGTGGCTAAGCCCGACCATCTCTAGCAGTTCTTCGGCTCGTTTGCGGAATTGTTTGCGAGCCGACCAATAGCGCCACATGCCATGGGAGATCATGATCGGGGTCAATACGTTCTCAAGCGTCGAGAGTTCCGGCAACAGATGATAGAATTGAAAGATCATGCCGAACGCGCGGCTGCGCAGCGAATCGCGCTGGCGCGAATTGAATTTGTCGATTCGCGTGTTGGCGAAATGAATTTCGCCGTCATCCGGCGTGTCAAGCGTCCCCATCAGGTGCAACAGCGTGCTTTTGCCGCTGCCGCTTTGCCCAATGATCGAGGTGATTTTGCCTTCTTCGGCGGCGAAATCGACGCCGCGCAGCACCGGAATGGTCAGCCGACCTTTGCGGTAGCTTTTGTGGAGGGCGCGCGTTTCGAGCAGCGGTTTCTTTTTCTTTGCGCCCGGCGTTTTCTTCGCGACGTCGGCGGGCTGCGCGAATTTGGCCGTGTTGATGTGCGGGCCGGCCAGTTCTTTGCGGCGCGCTTCGTGATCGGGAAGCACGCTTTCACGCTGCAGACGGATTTCGAGAGCGGACATGCCTTGCGATTCTGCGTTACTCATAGCGAAGTGCCTCTACGGGATGAAGTCGCGCGGCTCGCATCGCCGGCAAAACGCTCGCCAAAACGGCGATCAACATCGCGCCGGCGACAACCCAGGCAATGCTCCACGGTTCGACGATGGTCGGAATCTCGCGGAAGTAGTAAACCGTCGGATCGAACACTTCGCGCCCCGTGATCCATTCGATCACGGCGGCGATGCGGTTGATGTTGACGACAAACAGCAGGCCCAGCACCATGCCGACGCCTGAACCGACGATGCCCAGCGAAAGGCCATAAGCGACGAAGATGCTCATGATGCCGCCGCCTGAGGCGCCCAGCGATTTCAAAATGCCGATGTCTTTGGTCTTCTCGACCACGATCATGTAGAACGTCGCCAAGATGCCAAAGCCGGCGACGCCGATGATCAAAAATAGCAGGATGTTGAGGATCGTTTTTTCCATCTCAACGGCGGAGAGGAGCGGTCCTTGCAGGTCGCGCCACGATTGAATGCGGTAAGGACTGGCCGCTGGCGGAAACGCGGCGCGTAGCTTGTCGGTCGCTTGTTGCAGGCTGACGCCTTCTTTCAGTTTGATTTGGATCGACGAGATCGCCGTTCCATGTTCGGGATGAATCATGCCGCGCAGACGTTGCAGTTGATCGAGCGGCATGAAGGCGAACGCGGCGTCGTATTCGCTCATCTTGCTTTCGTAAAAGTCGGTGACGGTGAACGTCGCGTTCATCGCCTTCGGCGGATTTTCGGCGGTCGGAAAGGTCAGTTTGACATCATCGCCCGGCAGGACCATGAAGAAATCCTTCACTTCGCCGGTCGTTTTGTCGCGATCACGAACGCTGCCGATCGCGATCCCCAGGATCAAACCGGTCGCTTGGTGTTGTAGAGGATCGTAGGTCGATTCGGCCGGCAAACCGCGACGCGACGAGAAAGGATCGGCGCCCTTCTTGTTCGGATCGTACAGTTCAGCGTTGGCCATCTTGTTCAGCTCTTGGGGACGCGTCCCCGGCAGCGGAGGCGCCGCTGGATCTGTCGCAAACGGCGGCAAGATCGCTTTTTCGGCGACTTCTTCTTCGTGATCGACCAGAGCGATCGGCGCCGGTTGGGCGATCCGCTTTTGGCGGAGCAGGTCTTGGTCGGGCCAGCGGCCGGTTTCTTCGAACTCGCGGAACTGCGAAAGCTGCATTTCAAGCTCGCGCTCGTACATCACTTTCCCGCGGCGATGTCCCCAGCCGGCGTCTCGCAGAGGAGAACCTTCGTCTCCTTCGTAGCCTGATTCCTTCAGATCGAAATCGACATGCTTGCGATTGGCGGGGTGCTTTAGATATTGAGTAAAGTCGCTGACTTTGGCGTACGACTCTGGATCGATGCCGACCAGCGTCACATGACGCGGCATCCATTGATCCCGAATTTTCATGCTGAGCATCGCCGGAACATGCACCGTTACGGTGACGTCCTGGATGTCGTCCCCGGCGACCTCTTTGACTTTGGCGAGCTCATCTTCCCAGTGATAGAAGCCGTTCAGACTGTGGCTTTCCATCACGATATCGGAAAGGATGCCATGAAGGCGCGAATGCATCTCGTGCGCAAAGCCCGACATGACTGAGTTGACGACGATCATGGTCGCCACGCCTAGCGTGACGCTGATGATCGAAGCGAGCGCAATATAGCGCGTTCGCAGATAGCGCAGGCAGAGTATCAGCTTGTACATCGCCAGTCCTTCGGCTTTCTCGACGGCGGCGGCTTCCGTGCCGACGCGGATCAATCAGCAAGCTCTATTCGTGCGACGCTTCGTGCCGCAGGAGGGGGAATAGAATAATCTCGCGGATCGTTTGCGTATTAGTAAGTAACATGACTAACCGGTCAATCCCAATTCCCAAGCCGCCGGCCGGAGGCATGCCGTTGCGCAGCGCTCGGATAAAGTCGTGGTCCATCTTGGCCATCGAGTCTTCATCCGCTTGCCCGTCTAGCTGCGTTCGGAACAACTTGTCTTGCAGGTCGGGATCATTCAGCTCGGTATAGGCGTTCGCGACTTCCATGCCGTTGATGAACAGCTCGAAACGCTCGGCGACCGCTGGGTTGTCCGTCTTGCGCTTCGTCAGCGGACAGATGCTAGCAGGGTAGTCCATCACAAAGATGGGGCCCTTCAACTGGTCTTCGACTTTCTCTTCGAATATTTCGTTGCGGATAACGTCGGGATGTTTTCCGTCAGTCACCAAACCAAGATTGATCGCATACAGCTTTACCGCCGCGTCGTCGGTCGGATCGACGCCGGTATTCTCTTGGAACAACTCGGCGTAGGTGCGACGTTCGAACGGCGGCGCGAAGTTGACCATCGTCTCGCCATACGGCAGCTCAAAGCTGGCGCCGATAGCGTTGATAGCGCCGGAGATGACCGCTTCGGTCAGATCCATCATCGAGCGGTAGTCGCCGTAAGCTTGGTAGACCTCAAGCATCGTGAACTCGGGATTGTGCTTGGGGCTGATTCCTTCGTTGCGATAGACGCGTCCCAGCTCAAACACGCGCTCCATGCCGCCGACCAGCAGCCGCTTCAGATGCAGTTCGAGCGCAATCCGCATGTAAAGCTCCATGCCGAGCGCGTTGTGATGCGTGATAAACGGTCGAGCCGCGGCGCCCCCGGCGATCGCGTGGAGCGTCGGGCCTTCGATCTCGATGAAGTTTTGATCCGCCAGAGTCTTGCGGATCGATTTGACGATCTCGGTTCGTTTGACGAACCGCTCAATCGCTCCATCGGTGTGCGCCAGGTCGAGATAACGCATCCGCTGACGCAGTTCGGGATCGGTCAGACCTTTGTGCTTTTCGGGCGGCGGATCGAGCGTCTTGGTCAGAAAGTGGAGCTGCTCGACAAAGATCGTCAATTCGCCGGTCTTGGTTTTGCGCAGCTCGCCGTCGACCCCGATGATGTCGGCCAGATCGAGACACTGGGCGATTTGCCAGTTGCGTTCCCCGACCTGATTTTGTCCGATAAAGATCTGAATTTGCCCGGTTCGATCGCGCAGATCGGCAAAAACTAGCTTGCCGGTCGGCCGCATCAGCACGATTCGCCCGGCGATGCGAACCTTGGGGCCCGCGTAGGAAGTGACTTCTTTGCCATGCTGAGTTTCGGTCGTTTCGACGATTTCGGCCTCGCGAGCACGAACATCGGCGATCGCCATTTGGTCATCAAACCGCTGTCCCCACGGATCGATTCCGAGATCGACCAACTGCTGCATCTTTTGGCGGCGAGCCGCTTCCAGCGCTGACAGGTTCGCTTCGTCTTCGGAGACCGTCCAAGGGCGGTCCTTGGCGGTCAGCATCTTGCCGATGACGTGTGTCAGCAGTTCTTTGAAGTCGTCTTGCGGTTCGTACAGCTCGACGCGCTGCGGCTTCAGGCCGCTCGGCAGACGCAGCAAATCGTACATTTCGCCGGCCACATCTTCACGATTGCCGTTGTGGTCATTTCTCATAAACCACACGCACTGCAGCAGTTGCGTTTGCTTGGCGCTCTCCAGCACGATGTCCAGTTCGTGCTGCGCCGTCTCTTTCGTGTAGGGGTTCAGCGACGCTTCGTTGTCTGATCCCAGTCCGATCGTCAGCGCGAGCGTCTCTTTGGCTTTTTCCAGCAAGTCCTTCGACGGCACGGCGCCGGGATGCCCGTGATCGTCGGTGTCAAAGCAATGATCGATGATTTCAAAGGTGACGCCAAACTGCGGTTTGACGACGGTTTTGTTGAACTCTTTGAAGAACTTCCGCACTTCGCGGCATTCCTTGACCGTGTCATTCGACCAGAGCAGGAACACATGGTACTTAGAGGGGCGTTTGGCGGGTGCGGCCATGAAAATTGCCTCAGTTGTGGGGCGAAAATTGCCGCGGATCATGTCCGAGGCGCTATGGTGAAGACTGTAACCTCAAGAACCCCAACATTTTCCAGAGATTTGAAAGCGGGTCAATGCGGGCAATTTTCGGTGCGATGCCAGAAAAGGTGGGAGAGGTGGCGGAAAGTTCACCAAGTCATAACGGCACTGCTAGCGCTTGAAGAATTGCGGCGAACAGCAAATTGAGTCAATCCGAATAGTTTGCGTAAAACGCACAGGACTGTCGGCCTGGTAGAGGAAAAAGTCGCGAATGTTGTGAGGATGTTCGATGAACTGATATTGATAGATGAAGGGAAAACCGGAATCATGCGATGCTTCCCCTCCCTTTATCCTTACAGGATTTTAGGGCCCGACAGCAAAGTAATTTCATGACATCATCACCAACCAAAGGACTTGCCGCCGCTACGGTGGTGACTCGAAATTACTTTCAATTCGCGGTTGCTTGGGCGGAAAGCATTTATCAAACGCAGCCAGAGGTCACGGTCTACATCTGTCTGGTCGATCGGATGCCGCCGCATCTGGCGCCGGAAAAACAACTGCCCCCCAACGCTGTAATCGTCTATCCGGAAGCGTTGAAGATCCCCGCAGTCAAGCAGTTTCTCTTTCGCTATACGCCGTTTGAGCTTTCCTGCGCACTAAAACCGTTTATCGTACGGCATGCTCTGCAGTCAGGGCATGGCAAAGTCGTTTACATCGATACCGATACGCGGGTCTATGGCGATTTGAACCAATTGTTCGACAGTCATCCCGACAGTTCGATCTGTTTGACGCCGCATATTTATAAGCCGCTGCCTGATGACGGAAAAATGCCGATCGAGCAATGCTTTCTCACGGCTGGCGTCTACAACGGCGGATTCCTGGGCGTTGTGAACGACGAAACGGGACAATCGTTCGTCGAATGGTGGGGCGAAAAGTGTCTGTTCCATTCGATCGTCGACATCGCGGCCGGACTGCACGTCGATCAGAAATGGATTGATCTAGTTCCGTCGCTATTTGATAACGTGACCATCGTCCGTCGCGACGGGCTGCATGTCGCCTATTGGAATTTGCTCGACTGCGACATCCAACGCGACGCTGAAGGCCAAGTCACAGTCAACGGTCAACCGATGGTGATTTTCCATTACAGCGGCATTGATTTCGACGACCCCGGCCTGCTCTCCAAATATCAAAACCGGTTATCCCTCACCGATATGCCGGTTGTGGCAGATCTGGTCGCAGAGTACGTCGAGTGTGTCAAAGCGAGCGATGTGAGCGGCGGCTACTCAAAGCTCGAATATCTCTACAACACGCTTCGTAGCGGCGAAACGATCCAGCGAGAATGGCGCGAAGCGATGCGTCATCGCCACGGTTGGATGGAAAAATGGGAAAACCCGTTTGACGACATTTCGCACCCGCAGATGCTGATTGTCTATCAAGAGCTTGCCCCTGCCTACGTCCACTCGCGAGTTGATTGGCGCCTGGCGGGATTAAATGCGGGAGAGAAGAAAAACCAATTGCATCGCAACAGCTGGAAAAAGAAGGTTTTCCGCTATCTGAAACGGCTGGGTTAAAGCTTCGCACCTCGGTTCTTAGAAACGCAACAACCGACTGCACAAGCAAGCTAAGAGAGCGGCTCCACAATCGCCAGAGATTTTCGGATGGGTCCTCTGAATGCTGCTTTCATGCCGTCTTATGTGTTCCTATCGTATTTCACAAATTCAGCGACCATGTGAAGTCCATTCTTTGCATGCAAGCGAATGCTGGATGACCGCCTCCGGAACAGAATTTGAAAAAGAAATTGATATTGTTCGCAGCGGCGTTTGGCTTTAGCATCCCGACCCAGGATTGGCGAGAGGTATGACGAGATTGATTTTGCTCCACAGAATCTTGGAGCAGATTAGTTGCCGCGCGTTGATCATCGTACGGAGAAAAGCATGAATAAGTTGCGAAATCTGTTTAGCAAACGCACTTGGCGCAGACCGAGTCACACGACGGTGTCTCCCTCGTCCACCTCCGTTGTGGTCGGCCCTTCTCAGGATTTGCGGACAACACAGAGCACGCAAGACGTGCTTCAGCAACTAGAAAGATGGGAAAGAGTTGAATTTCTTCAAGACGCTGCAAATTTCGAGATGGTGAATGAAACCCTTTCCGCACTAGTGGGGATTGAGGATCATCGGCGATCCGATTTTGACGAACATAAGCATGCGTTAGCTCCGATCCTGGAAATCGGTTCTCGGCAGAATGACGAACAGATATGGTTTGGCGCTGCTCCTGCGACAATACTCGCAATGAGCGAGGCTGCAGAATCAAAATCTTGGGGTAATTTGCCGCACATTATCTCATTTTTTACGGATAACGAACCCTACCGAAGTCATGCCGCTCGATTCCAGAAAAGCGTTGAAGACTTGGAGATTTCCAGTTACTCGCTAATTCAAATTCCATCATTTCAATCTTGGCACGAAGCGACCGCTTTTAAAGCGAAATTTATCCGAGACAAATTGTGCGAGTTGAAACAAAATGTCCTTTGGATTGACGTTGACGCTACCCTCCACAATTGTCATGCCCATCCGTTTTTCGAATTCGCAGATTTTGCTATCCATCGACACCATCGTTGGCAATTCGCTTCGGGGACGGCCTTTTTCGCGTATTCAATACCTGCATTGACGCTCATCGACAAATGGATTGATCTATGCACGAAGGAACCGCTGAATTGGGATCAGTTGCTGCTGCAGAAAGCCCATGCAGCATGCGCCGATGATGTCGGGCTGATAACCTTCTGGCTTTCGCAAGATTATACGAAGATTGACAACGACAAATGGTGGGACCAATCTTGTCGGCATCGTCCGCGGATAGTGCATCATCAAGCTTCGCGCGAAGTATTCAAAACTCAGAGCAAGATCGCGCCTGAATTTGATGCTGAGTTTAAGTTGAGCCAATCTTTGTCTAAGGTAAATAGTAAACATTGGCCTGACATCGCTTCCGTCGAGCGTCACGATGTCGTCGAGAACTATCATTTCAAGGCTTGGCCTGGCGTAAATTTTCGATACGAGCAGCTGTTAACATTTGTGATCGAATATTATCAGCAACAGAACTCCGCTCCATTTGTTGTGGAAGTTGGCGCAATGGATGGCGTTCGATTCGATCCGCTCCACCCTTGGTTGGTCAAATATCAATTGCCTGGCTTGTTGATCGAACCGATACCTGACATGTTCAAACTCTTGAAAGAGACGTATCGCGATTGTGCTAATCTCATTTTTGAGAATGTGGCGATTGACGCTTCTGTGGGGGCTCGCGACATGTTTAGAATATCGGAGGAAGCGATTGCCCTGTATGGACTTGAGTCTTGGGCCGCGGGACTATCCTCGTTCTACAACGACCGAAATGCGCTAGGCGGCAATCAAATAGACGAGGAGACTTTTCAAAAAATCATCCCCCACATCCAGCAAGAATCGGTTCAAACGCTACCGCTCGCTGATGTGCTTGTCAGGAATAACGTTCAAGCTGTCGATGTTCTTCAAATCGACACGGAAGGACACGACTATCGTGTATTGGCGACGTTTCCCTTTCATCGCTTTGTCCCGTCAGTAATTCACATGGAATTCTACAACTTGCCACGCGCTGAAAAGATGGCCACTTTTGCGCTTTTGGAATCGAATGGATATGCGTATGACATTCAAGGTAAAGATCTCTGCGCAACAAAGCTCAGGCGTCCTGAATAGATCGCTATGCAGGTCAAGGATGAGTGCAGTCGCCGCGTCCAACTCTTCTGTTTCTAACGACCGCCCTGTCGCAAAGCCATGGATCCTGCGTGTGCTGACCAGCACGTGATCTACAAGTTTTCAGAAACTAAACAGGCCGAGTTCGGCAAGAAGTCAGTATCGATCGAATCTAGACCGGGACGAGCCAGCAGATGTTATCTCAACCCCCAGCAAAGACTCGCTTTATCCGTTTCGATAGCGACTTCCAGAGCCGTTTGATCCGCGGTGGACGTCCGTTCGACTGTTTTTGCATTTGCTCTTTGCACGCAGTCAGATCTTGGGAAACCTTTTGCAGTTGATGCTTTAGGTGACCGATCTCCACTTGCAGGCGTTCGCGGTCCGTTTCGGCGAAAAAGGGATGCTCCGGGTAGAGGTCCGCCATCACGAAGCGTTCTTCGCGCACTTGCGGAGCCCGACCATCCAGGGGCAAGATTTGCTCGATCTGCCCGACGGGCTTTCCCGCGGCGGCGCGTTGAGTTCCCTTTTCGATCAGTTGCTTGGCGAGCTCTAACATTCTAGGAGTCGCAGGCGTTCGACACTCCAACGCATCGTGCAAACTAACATCTTGAAACAGCATGCGTGCCGCTGGTGGATTCGCCAGCTCAGACATGACCGAAGCGATTTGGTGAGATGCGGAAATGGTCCATGCGGCTGGAACATAGTGGGGAAAATTACCATAGTCGAGTAGTGCGACCGGAAGGCCGCAATACATCGCTTCCAACTGCGCCGTCGATGGTGTTGTGATGACGGCGTCCACCTGTTTCATCACTTCGGCAATCGGAACGGTCTGGAGATTGGATTCTGACGGCATCAGGCCAAGCTTTTGATCCAGTCCGCCGGTAAGTCGCCATACCGGTTGGACATCGGTTTGTTGGGAAAGCCAATTCTTCAGATCCGCTAAACCATCCTGCACGTTCTGGATTTGATCCTCTGTAAAGCCCGGCGTCTTGGCGGTCATGATGAGGATCGTAAACGGCTGGTCGGCGGAACGCGTTCTCCGCTTTTGGCCGCTAAGCGAGTCGAAACGCGGCGAACCGACAACTTCGCACTTGCCGACATTTCCCCACGATTCTAGGACACGCGACTGAGAACGGCCAATACAGGCGATCTTGTGGCCAAATACAGGCTGAAAAATAGCACCGGGTGCGATGCTGGGATGCAGCCAGGTATTTCGATATTCCAGGATCCCATCGGCCAGAATCAACACCGGGATCGCATCTTGTTTCAACAGTCTTGCCAGAACACTCACAAATGGCTGCTCGTAATGTTGAGCCGTGACAATTAACGAGGTTCCCGCTGGCGGTTGCCAGTCATCCGTAAAAAATTGCTCGACGACTGACCACGACCAATCCGAAGTCCTCAACCATTCAAACAGCGGGCTCTTATGTCCTTGTAGATCGAGGATCACTATGTGAGGCGAGTGCGTCATGGGAGACAAATCAGCAAATAATGTGTTGTTGGTTGCCACCGAATCAACTGGCGCCAGCGTTTTAACACCGATCGTATCCACTAGAGAGATATCTAGTAAGTCAATTTCGCAAACCGTTGAGCACGCATCTTGAAACGGATCATAGCGAATGCTACCAGGATCGATATTCGTTTCATGAATCCAAACTCGATTGCGTTGAAAGAGACGTTCGACTACGCTCGCATCGGTGGTGTCGCGACACGAATAGCAATCGAGAATCTTTCCAGGCCAGCGCGATAGCTCTCTATTTTTTCTCGGCGACGACGATATAGCATTCGGCCAGGAGTTGATTCTTGGGCGTAGTGGCCGTAATGCCGGGCGCCTGATGGTGGTTAAAACGCCAATCGGCGCCGGAGTTTTGATTGAACATCTGTTTGATTTGGAAGTATTGTTCAATTGCCGCTTCAAACGCTTTCAAGTCATAAGATCGCACATGAAATTCAGCGTCTTCTACTGGCCAGTCATTCGGCGTCGAGCAGATCAATATGCCGCCTGGCCGCAATATGCGATGAAACTCGGCGAGTAATCCGGAATCAGACGGGACATGTTCAATCGTTTCGAAGGAAGCGACGGCGTCGATGGAACTTGTCTCGAGTGGAGTCTGATCGCCAGAGGCGCACAGAAATTGAATCTTCGGATCGCCATAGGCTCGTGAAGCATATGCAACCGCTTCGTTATCAAGATCAATACCCGTGACGCTCTCGGCCCCGCCCTGATGCAAGAGAAGATGAGATCCATAGCCGACGCCGCAAGCAATATCGGCAACTCGACGACCTCGAGTCAATGCGCTGGCGAAGCGATACCGATTCTTGTGGAACTGTCGGCGGTTCTCTTTGAAGATGTTGGGAACATTTGCGTCCATGCGATGTTCACGGTTTTGGTACAACCACATTAAGTCCGCATTCTCCTGTGCCATTACCATCACTTCCATGCGACGCAGAGTTTCTCGATTCCCGATCTCTAAAGCATTCACTTTCTTTTCGAGAATCGCCAATCGTTCGAGTGTCTCTACGGGATCAGCTTGGTAGAGAATTCGCGAAAATTTTCGAATGATCGGAGTGAAAATAGCCTTACTGACCCTCGTTAGAGGTTTCTTGCGTTTTCGCTGTTGAACTGAATCTTTAGAGTTAGGGGACGCTTTGATGTTGATGCAACACTCAGCGACATTCGTGAGAATCGCTTGTAATTCTTCCGGTCCGCACTCGCTAACTTCGGGGGCCTTTGCAGATTTGCGAGCTTTGATCGTCATCAAAGTTCCGTTTCCTTCCGGATCGTGCTCAATGCTATCGACTTTTATACCGTGCCGGGCCAGCGCACGATGGATCGATTGGGGCGTGAAATAATTTACATGAGCAATTTGGAAGAATTGGATTCCCCTCAAGGCATCCGAAGATAAGTCAGGCAGTTGCAGAATTAATTGCCCAGTTGGGGACAAGCATGCGGCAATCGCCGCTAAGCAATCGCCAAGACGTGCAAAACGATTCAGCCCGTTGACGGATGTTATTAGATCGCACTTTCCTTCGTACCGCCGAACAATTTCTCCCAAATCACGATCGATGACGTCGAACCCATTCGAACGACAGTAAGCTCCGGCTTCTGTCGACTCTTCGTATCCGCAGGCTTTCACATCAGGAAAAATCTCCTTCATCGCCGACAACATGCCGCCTAGTGCGCAGCCGAAATCAAGGGCGACTTTTTCGGGAGAGGAGAAGGCGTTTTCTAGCGTACTAAGAATTGACTGCGCATGTTTTACTTCCGCTTGTTGCAATTGCTCTCGCGATTCGCGGAAATACCGCGGCCAGTATGCATCACGGTAGAACGCTTCATACCAAGCTTGCGTCGGACGCGCTCGTAAGAAACCTTGTCCGCACTTGTCGCATAAGACTGTCACCAAGCCCACATTATGCTGATCACCAACCGTCAGCGGCGTGATGCTCTCGCCCCCGCATAGAGGGCAGGGTGCGATTTCGAGGGAACCAATTTCTCCGGCTTCCCATGTGGACACAGGCTGTTCAGACATCTGGGTAACCTAAATACAGTATTCACTGGCCGACAAAAAACGACGTCGATATTTCGTTGGGACTTCGCATCTCTGTTAGGGGCGAACAAGACGCGGATGAAATCTCGCGCATATCAAAGCGCTGGCGGACATTAGAACGCGGTCCGGGCCGATACACAACCCCGATCAGCTGGGCGGTAAAACGACGCAAGATATGACCATGAAGCGATTTACAGCAAATCGTTTGCGTGTCTCAACGACATTGTTAGACGATTGTGTGAGGGGGGCTTCCACGAAATCAAAACGCTTCTCGTGCCGTCTGCTTTGAGCTTGGAGGCGGACATCGGTTCGTCGCCTATTTATGGTCAATTCGGAGCAGACGTTTATCAGATGCTTTGGGCGGACCGAAAGAGATTGAAACTCGATTTGAGGAATTCACGAACCTTGGTTTTCAGACGCTTTCGTGGCAACTGCTTTTCAGCGGCAGGTCGGAATTGCAATGGATGTTCGAAGGGAGACGAAGTGGCGACAGTACCCGATAGGGCCTGCTTGTAGTATCCGGTTCGCATTTGCGGAGAGATTTCGCTGCCATCGTTGAAGTAATTAAATGTGTATGGCCATTGGCTCGTCGTGCTAAGGTCGGAACTTGTTACATAGTGGACATACTTGCGGAACAACTGTCTCAATGCATCCGTAATCGGTGCGTCGAACTGTTTGCCGCGAGTAAAAACGTGTTCCGGGTTTGCGAAGTCGCCGCCGCTAAAATGCGCGAATATCAGTGGTTGTCCGTTAGCTGTAAAGTTGCCGTCTGCATCAACATCGATCTGTCGTTCATGCAAATTCCAGTAGCCGACGTTGGTCCCAGGATGTCGCAATTCCAGCATCTCTGGAAACGCGATCGGAACTAGGTTGAGCCAAGGCTGGTCTCCGCTAAGACGATCCCGATTCAAAGCGTAAAACTCAAGTCGAGTGCGAAACCATTCGATAAATCGCTCCGCGAGTTGCGACCTGCGAAGAGCAATGCAACCGCCGTTATAGATTCCATACTTAATCACGCCAACTTCGACCGAAAGCGACATGTCGTTGATCGTTGTCAAGTGAGGGCTGATCAGCAGCGGCGATTGTTGCAGTTGGGCGAAGATCGGTTCGAGTTTGCCGCAGACGATGATGTCGCTGTCGAGATAAATCCACTGATCGCAATCGGTGCTCGCCATCATGTAATGGTGCAAGTGGGGACGGATTGCGCAACAAAACTCAAAAGGAGAATAGTAGAACGACATTCGGACTAGAGGCTCTTGAAAATAAAGATCCTCGAGTCGTACCAGCTGAAAGGGTTCATCTTCCGGTATGAAGTAGTCATCGATCCGATCGGCCAGCAACACATAGAGCGTCAAGCCAGGCTCGTGCTCTTTCAGAGAATGCGCAAGACCCCTGGCGTACGCGAGGTGCGATTTTGTGACGATCGTGCATACGGCTCGAGATGGCTTCACTTACCTCGAAGCTCCTTGGTTGGGTTAGCAGCGTGACGAGGTTGCGAGAAGCGCTTAGTGACTGGAACTCGCGACTTGCAGAACGGGGCTATCGCCGCAATTGCAGTTAATCCACTCTTCCAGGCTACGAAACACTGCATTTGCCGATAGATGTTCTTCGGCAAAGTCGTAGGCTTGCGAGCTAGATCGACGGAGTAGATTCGGGTCGTCGATGAGTTGGAGCACATGCTGAGCGAAATGCTCGACCGTTGGCGATACAAACAAGCCGTGGCCAATCGCAATCTCTAAACCTTCCGCGCCAATGGGAGTCGTAACCACCGGACGAGCGCGGGCAAGGCCTTCAACACATTTGATTTTCAGCCCGCTCCCGCATGACACGGGATTAACAACAATGTCAGTGCGTCGATAAAACTCTTCAGGATCTGTCAAAAACCCGAGAAATTCAACCCCTTCAGGTCGAGCCGCATATTCTCGGGCGTATTTTTTGCGAAACGCATCGCAAACTTGCCCTGCGACCAAGAGCGTCACTCTTCGTTTTGTGCGAGCTCGCACCGCTGGATAAATGGCCGCGATCAAGTCCTTTATCGCTTCGACATTCGGTTCATTCGTGCTGCCAAGAAAGCCGAGAGCAATATTCGAGTCATCCATCTCGCAAGGAAGCGATACATAGCGGGCTTGCACGGGGTGCATCGCGACGAGGACTTCAGAGGTCGGAAGCAACGCTTGGAACTTTCTCGCATCATGCGATTGAATCGCGATGATTGCGTCCGCCACGCTGAGCGCATTTCGTTCGTTCTCGGCAGTGACAGGGGCAAATGACCAGAGTCCTAGCTCTGACAAAACCTGACAGCGTTCTGAGATCACATCGTGCGTATCAATCAGATATTTGGTGCGTCGACGAACATCCTCATCAAGGAAGCTGGTGAGATATGCCTGGCGCATGTATTCAATAATAATCACGTCGGGCTTTATCTGATCGACGACCGTTCGAAACCGGTTTCCCGAATTTTCGGAATACTTTTCAAAAGTCGGCAGGAAGCAACCGAAACGACGAAGAAACCGAACTACTTCCCGCCCTATTTGTCCCGCTTTTTTCCGGAAGAATTTTTGTTTGGGCAGTCGCGGCGATATGTCGTGAATCGAATAGCCCAGTTTTCCTAAAAAGAAAGTCGCCTCGGCGCTTAGCGATTCCGAAAACGCAATATGTAAATCATGGCCGCGCTCACGCAAGAAATCTGTGAGCGCCAGGATGCGCTGATGGCTCCCTTGCGCTTCGAGCCAGAAACTGACATCGGTTGCAATAAGTATTGTGAATCGTCGCATGGAAAGAAACTTTATATCGACTGCCCAGGCCCCCTTTACGTCTTAATAAATTCCCGTAAGGAAATCTGGACGTTAATCGCCGCCAAAATAATGCCAAATGAGCTACCTGGCAACCCCGTCGCTGCATCACGACAGGTCCGAGTTGATAGGGGGAATTGTGGAATGTCGATTCTGTGGGGTCTCAGTCGCGACGGGCGCTTTCCCCCCCGCGAAATTCGGTTATGGCGACTCTCCAGATTTGATTCAAGATCATTTCACAGGATTTATGCTCCGACATACGTGAAACTGCGCCAAGGCGCAGATCCGTTCATCAACGGAAGTGAAGTGAGCACAATTCAGACTTGTAAAGAAGGCTATCGCTATCTTTCTTTGCTCACTCCCCCAACGGTACGCAGATATCCGTCAGCCACTCTTCTGGCGGCAGTTGGCTGGCGTCGTTTACGTAGACTTCGTACGCCGGGAAGTCGCCGGGTTCGTGGCCGCTGTCGGGGAGCCAGACTGCGAAGAACCAGCGGTAGGCTTCGTGTAACGTGTCGTAGTGTCCCTGGTGCCGCAGAATGGCGCAGCGGCCGCTGGGGATGGTTTGCACTTGGATGTCGTCGATCGGTTGAAACGTCTCGTCGACTGTGACGCCGACATCGGCCCTTTGTTTCTCAGGGGCGGTGACGTCGGGATCGTCGTGATAGACGCCGACGCACTCGGTGCAGCCGGTCATCAAGTTGTTTGCGGCGGCGAACTGGATGATGCGGCCAAACGCGGGATTTAGATTCTCGTGATTGTATTGGCCGACGACGCGGATGTAGGCCAGCCGGCGCGAGGGTTGGATTTCGATACGAACGTTGGCCGAACTGTATTGGAGGGTCGACATGAGAGATTCCTTAATCGATGCAGGCGGATGTTCCAGCGTCTGATAGTCGCTGGGAGTGACGCCAAACGTGCGCACGAAGGCGCGGGTAAACGCTTCGTGCGATCCGTATCCAGCGTCGAGCGCAACGTCCAGCACCGAGCGACGACGATACCGCAGCGACTGAGCGGCACGCTCCATTCGCAACCGGCGGACGTAGTCATCAGCGCTTTCACCAGCGATACCGCGAAAGATTCGGTGAAAATGGCAAGGCGAATAATCGGCCGCCGCCGCCAAATGTTCCAGTGACAGATCTTCGTCCAGGTGATTCTGGATGAAGAGCTGGACGCGGAGAATCTTGGCTTCGTATCGCTGGCGTGTCGCGTTCATACGATCGAATTCTAGCCGCCGGAAAAAGTCGGATCTTGATCGTTCTTGCGAAATCGAAAATTGGCGGCTCAGGCTAGACGTCGACGTCGTAAATGCCAGGCTGAAAGGGACGCGGAATCTGCTTTACGCCCTCTTGCAGTTGTCGCCAGGTATTTTTGGAAACCTGGGACATCACATGCCGCAGAGCGGCCGGATCGCCGGAGCCGTATTGAATGGGAAGCGGCTCGAAGTCGCCCCAGCGTTTGGGTCCGTCTCGTTCTTCACCCGAAAAATCCTGCGTATAAAAAGCGGCTGCGACGACCTTCTGGCCCAGCTTGACCGGTACGCCGTCGAGCTCGCGCAGGTAGTGCGACATGATCTTGATCACCATCTGCGGATCGCCAAACCCCGTCGCATTGACGTCGGTTAACACGGCCAGCAGCGGCGGTTCCAGAGAAACTACCACGGCCGCGCAGGTATCGCCGTCCATAAAGTGATAGCGCAGAGCGCGAGGTCGCAGCGCGGCGGGAACCAACAACAGCGCCGCGAGAACAAAAAATCCCCAATGCAGCAGACCGCCCAGCGCCAGAAAGAGAAGGAGCGGAATTAACCACCACAGATATTCTATCGGACGATACGAATAGTAGCGAAACAGGCTCATTCGTACGCCGGCTGGGTGTGAAGCCGCCGCCCCAGCTGGATGTTTGCCAGAGAGCGCGAGCGTCGAGCACGAAGCATAAACGGGCTGGCCGCATTTTCGACAAGGGGTCGTTTGGCCGGCCAGGCTGGTTTCGACATCGTAGGTCGCACCGCAGGGACAATGGACGACGATCCCCTGGCGCGCTGCGCGAAGTTGTCCCGAAGCTTCCAGCTGATAAAAACTGGGACGCTGCATGTCGATCAATTCGATGATACTAAAGCTATCCATCAATCGATCGGTCGCTTCGTCATAGCCTACCTTCAATTTGAATTCCATTTCATCAAGATGCAGCGGCAGCATGTAGAGGAAATGAACCGTGTGGCCGTCATGCTCCATTTCCCAGGCCGCTTCATCAAACATGATCGGCGGAATGAACATCCAGCAACCCATCGGCGTGCTGGCGTCAAACTCTTCCGGCGGATTGCCCCCGGGGATCGTGTGCGACACGGTAAAGAAGGTTTCGTAGTCGTGTGGAAAGCGGGCCAAAATTTTCATCCAGCGAATCGGCCAATAGTTCGCTTCGTCTTGGAAGGCTTTTTCCGTCAGGGGCCAACTGGCCGGCAGGCAAAGAATCAGTTCGGCGTAGGCCAACTCTTCGGCGCCAGGCGGCGTCGTCATGGGACGCTCGGCCATGCCAGAGGTGATGAGCGTGTAGTACGGACGATCTTGCGTCGGCTTGACGTAGAAGATGTCGACATGCACCGTTTCCGAAATGATCTCGTGAAATACGGATTCGACCGGGCCGATATGCTTTTCGATGTGTCGGCTTACCGCTTCGATCAGATCATCATCTCCGGTCGCGATCTCAAACCCTTGCTTCACCTTGTGCGAATGATCGTACAGCGTGCTGCCGCCGATCGAATTTCCGGCGAGCTGCGCCTCGCCTTGCTCGGGAACGGTGATCGCGGCGCCGCAAGCTTTGCAAGTGGTTTTACGGCCGACGTGCTGGTCGTCCACTTTGAAACGTTTACTGCAGACCGGGCAAGCAAATTCGATCGGCATCGAGAGAACTCCGCACGCAGTGGAAGAGAGATCGCAAGTTGGCTCCGAAAGCAAAGTGCCGCCGGGTCGTTTGATCATACCCCCTGCTTTGCGGCGACGCAAAAAATCGACGATTTGCGCCAACCGGAGATTGGTTGCAGCGGAGCGCAGCGTATGGTCTGCTTCGACAACGTTTTCTTTTAAGGTCGTCTAGGCGCCAAACGACGGCGGCGACTGGCCGTCGCGAGCGGTCGCATTTTCGGGGAGCCTGCGAGGTTCAAATGGCGAAACGCAAATTCGAAATCCGTTGCGATATCTGCGGCAAGTCGTTCTCGGCCGATGCCGTTCTGCCGGCCGATTTGGTCCGTGCTTCGGTGGGCAAATTGATCGAGCAAGCGTGTCCTGCCTGGAACGACGCGAGCCACATCTGCGTCGCCGATTTGAATCGGTTCCGGGCCGACTATGTTCAGCATTCGCTGGAGACCGAGCGGGGCGAACTGTCAGTCTTAGAAGACCAGGTCGTCGAGAGTCTGCGACAGCACGAGATTTTGGCGGAAAACCCCGACGAAGAATTTGAAGAGCAAAAGTCGCTCGGGCAGCGACTCGCGGATCGCGTCGCTAGTTTCGGCGGCAGTTGGACCTTTATCCTGCTGTTTGGCGCGGTGCTGGTCGTCTGGATCATGTTGAACTCGATCACGCTGCTGACGACGCCGTTTGATCCCTTTCCCTTCATTTTGCTCAATCTGGTGTTATCTTGTCTTGCAGCGATTCAAGCGCCGGTCATCATGATGAGTCAGAATCGTCAAGAGGCGAAAGATCGCCTGCGGGCCGAACATGACTATCGCGTGAATTTGAAAGCGGAGCTTGAGATTCGCCATCTTCACTCAAAACTCGACTTGCTGCTCACTCATCAATGGCAAAGGTTGTTGGAGATTCAGCAGTTGCAAACCGATCTCTTGGAAGAGATCGCCAGCCGCGGGTCTGGTCGATCGTAGCGACACGTCGTGCCGAAAGTGGGAACAACGGGAATGAAACGGCTGCTTTCACGATTGACGCCGTTTGCGGCGGTTTTGATATTTTGCGGCGCCGCCTGGCTGTTGGGGCATGAGCTGCGAAACTACCATTGGCGCGACGTTCGGCAAAGCTTGAGCGCAATGCCGCCGCTGAAGATTGCGCTGTGCGCGGCGCTGATGATTCTCAACTATGTCGTTCTGATCGGTTACGATCTGTTGGCGCTGAAAGCGATCGGCCGGCGGTTGTCGCTGCCGCGGGTCGCTTTTGCATCGTTTACGGGGTTCGCCGCGAGCTATAACTTTGGCGCGACATTAGGAGGGGCGCCGGTTCGTTATCGCTCTTATTCGGTGCTAGGGCTCTCGTCGGTCGAAATTTTGCAGTTAACGCTGATGCTCGGCGGCACGTTTTGGATCGGCGTGTTCGCGGCGGGAGGGCTCGCGTTCGTCTTCGATCCGTTCCAGATTCCACCCGACCTGCATCTGCCGTTCAAAACGGTCGATGGCTTCGGCTGGGTGTTGCTGGTGATCGCGGCCAGCTACATGCTGATGACCTACTTTTGGAAAAAGCCTTTTCACGTCGCAGGACAAGAGATTCGCTTGCCGGGGCCAGAGATCGCAGCGGCGCAACTGGGCGTTGCGGTGGCCGATATTGTCATCGCGGCCGGCTGCTTATTCGTGCTGTTGCCGTCTGATATCGGAATGAGTTATCCGCAGTTTTTGGGGGTCTTTTTGTTGGCGTCGATCGCCGTCGTGTTGACGCACGTGCCAGGCGGGATCGGCGTGTTTGAACTGGTGATCCTCACGTTGACCGAGTCGACCGCCAAAGATGATGTGGTTGCGGCGCTGCTAGTTTTTCGCGTGATTTATTATTTGCTGCCGTTGTTCGCGGCGATCGTTTTGTTGGGCGCCCAAGAGTATCGCGTCCATCGCCAGCATGTCGATCCGATGGCGATGCAAGCGGTGCGAATCGCCGCCGCCGTGTTGCCGACCCTGCTTGCGTTCGCCGCATTTTTGGCTGGCGTGGTCCTGCTGCTCGCGGGCAATACGCCGGTCGTGGGAGCGCGCATTACCGAGCTGAAGCATTATCTGCCGCTGCCGTTTTTAGAAGCGTCTCACTTTTTGGGCAGCGTCGCCGGCGCTGCGCTGTTGCTGACGGCGCGGGGACTGCAGCTGAAACTTGACTCGGCCTGGTGGGCCGCGACTCTCTTGCTGGCAGCCGGCGTCGTCACTTCGCTGCTCAAGGGGTTTGACTACGAAGCGGCGATCTTGTTGTCGCTGGTGCTGGCCGCGTTGCTGGCGAGCCGCGGCCGCTTCTATCGCAAGGGCTCGCTGGTGCAGGAGCGGTTCACGCCGGGCTGGATCGGCATGCTGGCGCTGGCGCTTCTCAGCGCTCTCTGGCTCGGTTTTTTCAGTTATCGTCATGTCGACTATCAGAACGACCTGTGGTGGGATTTCGCCTTTCACGGCGATGCTCCCCGCTTTCTTCGCGCCAGCGTCGGCATCGCGGCGGTGCTATTGATCTTTACCGTCTGGAGACTCCTCTCTCGTGCGCCAGGTCCGCGTACGCAGCCGCCGACAGCCGAAGAGATGCAAGCGGTCCAAGCGATCGTCGCCCAAGCGCCGCGCGTCACGTCGACTCTGGCGCTGCTGGGGGACAAACGCTTCTTGTTTAGCGAGGATCGCAGCGCGTTCCTCATGTACGCGGTCGAAAAACGATCGTGGATCGCGATGGGAGATCCCGTTGGTCCGGTCCAGCAGTGGCCAGAGTTGATCTGGAAATATCGAGAGCTGTGCGATCACTACGACGGTTGGCCTGTCTTCTACCAGGTTGCGCCGGAGAATCTTTCGATCTATCTCGATCAAGGTTTGACGTTGTTGAAACTGGGGGAAGATGGTCGCGTGCCGGTTCGCGACTATTCGATCGCCGGCAGTCACTACAAAAATCTGCGCTCCACACGCAACAAGCTGCAAAAGTCAGGCTACACGTTTGAAATCATTCCGCATGGACAAGCGACCGAACTGATGCCGCGACTCCGCGAGATCTCGGACGGCTGGCTCGCCGAGAAACATGCGGTCGAAAAAGGGTTTTCGCTGGCTTACTTTGACGAGGCCTATTTGAGCCATTTTGACATCGCCGTGATTCGAAACGAAGAGAACATCGTCGCGTTCGCCAACATCTTGGCGAATCAACCCAAAGAAGAAGCGTCGATTGACCTGATGCGGTACGACTCTTCGATCCCCGGTCTGATGGACTTTTTGTTCATCGAACTGCTGCTCTGGGCGAAGGAGGAGGGATTCGAATGGTTCAACTTTGGCATGGCGCCGCTGTCTGGGATCGAGGATCGCCATCTGGCGCCGCTCTGGAACAAAGTGGCCGGCCTGGTCTATCGCCACGGCGACCATTTCTACAGCTTTGAAGGCCTGCGGGCCTACAAATCCAAGTTCAAACCGATCTGGGCTCCCCGCTATCTGGCGTCGCCAGGAGGTTGGGCGCTGCCGCAAGTATTGGCCGACGTGACGCGATTGATCGGGCGCCATCGGCCGGGGGCGGAAAAGCAGGAAGAAGATCAGAGTTAGATATCGTATTTCAAGTCAGTTTTCGACGTGCATTATCTTGCCGGTCCGTCGAATTTCGTCGATAAGCTCCGGTAATTCTTCCGTCGAATAGAGTTTGACATCGTTTGCTTGAAGAACGCGACGTACTGCTGCAGAAGACTCTTTATCTCCCTCGAGAAACTGTCCTACGACAACAAGTTTTTGATGCCCGCGGGCAGGGTCTTTATAGTTATAAATCGATCGACCCTCGACAGCCCATTTGAATGCGGTGCTCAACAATGCGTCTGGCGTCGCGCCTTGAAAGCGCGCCGGCGTGATTAAATTGAAGCGACCATTTTGGAACCCGAAGGGAATTTCGATCTCTTTTTCCAGAATGGGAACTTCCACTTTCATCTCATGAACGATCCGATCGCCGATTCCAGCGTCGAGAAATCTTCGATCTAACTGCTTCGTGAGATTCTCTCGTTTCGCAGGCCCGGGAGTTTCTCCGACAAGTTCATTGTATAAGGCTTGCAGGTCGTCCGCCGCATTCGTAACACGAATTGGTTTTGGATCGGACAGCTGGATAGCATTTGCACGCGTCGCGATGAACTTTTGCAGCGCCTCTAGCGAATCGATTTTGGACGAGCCGTTCGCCAAGGATTCTTCGAGCGACTTTTTGATCGCATCGATTCGTTTCCAGTCGTGACCGATCTTTCCAAAAAATTTCTTGATGCGGCGATTGCTTTTTGATGTCAATGCTTGAAGAAATCCGCTTTGCGGACAAAACAACAAAACGCCTACATTGGCCGCTTCAAAACGACCAAGATCGGGACAGTACTGAATAACGCTGTAATAGCCTTTTTCGGTGGTCATTTTCTCTCAGCTCCTTTACAAATCTTCGTCAAACAGTTGCCCTTGCGGCCAGATAATGCGCTTTGCATTATCCGCCACATAGCCCGCACGTCTGACAATCAGATCAATCAGAGCATCCGCTACTTGTCTTGAGACTTCCCACTCTACGGGGATAACGCTTACAAACTCACGAACTGTCGGCTCATGAATCAATTTTAGATCCGCTGCGGCATCTGCGACAGCATCTATTCGTAAGTACTTACGAAACTCAGGGAACAGTCCGAACGATCGCTGAACTCGAATTCTGTCCAGATGCGACAGCTTTGTCGTCCACTCACGCCCACACGAGAAACAGTGCGTATGGTCCATCGCCTTCAATAAATACTCCCCCTTTGGAGCTTCTCCACTGAGGAACACATTGTCTCTATTTATTCTTGTCTGTGGAACGACAGAGTCCAGTCTTTCGGAATAACGGTCGCAATTCAAAACCCAGGTATCAAATACTACCAATCGGGAAATTGCCTCCGGATTCATCAGCATCTTCAGTTGGCGTTCACCACCGTTCCAGGGCGCTCCAGATTCTTCTTGAGTGATATATGCCGGACCTTGTTCCGCATTTCTTTCAAATTCCCCACTGGGATTGAAAAATGGTATTTCCGTAAACTCGTCGACACGGACGATTGCCCAATCAAAAACCGGCAACTTAAACCAAGCCGCCAACTGTGTAGCAACTACTTCAGCTGCTAAGGTATGCGGTCCCTCGGGCCCTCCCATTGCTTTCAGGTATCCGCGACCTGAATCGGTGTCCACTAGCGCGGTTCGTGCGCTACTTGAGAAACCACGTATAAATCGGCGAATTTCCGTTGGCTGCCATCGTTGGCTCATCATCAAATACTTTACGTGATGTTCTGAACACCTTTGGTCACGCTGCATTCGGATCGTCTGATCATACCCCCTCTTTAGCGGTGACGCAAAGTGACGGTATTCCTTTACGAAGGCGGTCTTCTTCAACCTTAAATCCCCCTGAAATCTAACTTTACGTCCGCGTGAAGTTCCTGCGTTCTTAGGTGAACCTAGGGGGCTTTTGGGGGTCTCGTCTACTTGTTCCCGCTTACAGCGGCAGCTATCATGCGGGTTTATTCTGACTCTACTGGGAGAAACTGATGCGACACGTCCTTTCGGCGGTCGTCCAGAACGTGCCCGGGGTGCTTGCGCACATCTCGGGGATGCTGGCTTCGCGTGGCTACAATATCGATTCGCTGGCGGTAGGGGAAACCGACGTACCCAACCTGTCGCGGATGACCTTTGTAGTCGTAGGCGATGATCAGGTGCTCGAGCAGGTACGCAAGCAGCTCGAAAAGATCGTCACGGTCGTTCGCGTGCTGGACGTCAGCTCGCAAGACTTTGTCGAACGCGACTTGATGTTGATCAAGGTTTCGACCGCCGGCGGCAAGCGAAGTGAAGTTCGCGAGTTGGCCGACATCTTCCGCGGTCGCATTGTCGACGTCGGCGCCGAAGAAGTCGTGGTCGAAATGTCAGGGACCGAAAACAAGATCATCGCGTTTATCGAAAGCGTACGACCGTTCGGAATTATCGAACTGGTTCGCACCGGCCGAATCGCGATTGTCCGTAGCGGTTGCACCATCGAATAAAGCCCATCGAATAAACCATTTGTCGAGACGCACCGCGCGTCTTGGCTGTTCTTTTGCATGCTCGCAGGGTTCCGGCCTGGGGTCGCTCTGCTTTCCGTATACCCGTTTTGTTGCGTTACAGGAATTTTTCAATGCCCGCCAAGATTTACTACGACAATGATGCCGACCTTTCCGTCTTGAAGGATAAGACGATCGCTATTTTGGGTTATGGGTCGCAAGGACACGCCCAAGCTCAGAACCTGCGCGATAGCGGCTGCAATGTCGTAATCGGGCAGCGTCCTGGCAGCGCCAACTACGATCTGGCCAAAGAGCACGGCTTCGAGCCGATGTCGATCGAAGAGGCCTGCAAGAAGGCCCAGGTCATCAACATTCTGCTCCCCGACGAAGTCCAAGGCGACATCTACAAAGCCCACATCCGCGACAACCTGAAACCGGGCGACGTGCTGATGTGCTCGCACGGCTTCAACATCCACTTCGGCCAGATCGAACCGCCCCAGGGCATCGACTCGCTGCTGGTTGCGCCGAAAGGTCCGGGCCACTTGGTTCGTAGCGAATATGTCGCCGGCGGCGGCGTTCCGTCGCTGATCGCGCTGGGCGAAGGCGCTAGCGAAGAAACCCGCAAGATCGGCCTGGCCTACGCCAAGGGGATCGGCGGCACCCGCGGCGGCGTCATCGAAACCACCTTCGCTGAAGAGACCGAAACCGACTTGTTCGGCGAACAGGTCGTGCTGTGCGGCGGCGTCAGCGAGCTGGTCAAAGCCGGTTTTGAAACGCTAGTCGAAGCAGGCTACCAAGAAGAGATGGCCTACTTTGAGTGCATGCACGAGCTGAAGCTGATCGTCGATCTGCTCTATCAGGGCGGTCTGAACTACATGCGGTACAGCATCTCGAACACCGCCGAGTTCGGCGACTATTCGACCGGTCCGCGGATCATCACCGCCGAAACCAAGGCCGAAATGAAGCGCGTCCTGACCGAAATCCAAGACGGCACCTTCGCCCGCGATTGGATCCTGGAAAACAAAGCCGGCGCTCCCCGCTTCAAAGCGATCCGCCGCCGCGAACGCGATCACCAGGTCGAGCAAGTCGGCAAGCGCCTTCGCAAGCTGATGACCTGGATCGATTCGAAAGAAGTTTAATCGCCTCGCTGGAGCGGTTGAACGACCGCTTGAGCTGCGCAGAAGATACAAAACGCGGTCGTCCTGTTGGACGGCCGCGTTTTTTGGTGAGCGTCCACGAAATCGTAGGGGTCGCTATGCGGACCAGGAAACTTCATTTGGCGCCGCTACATTCTGACGGACGCCAAAAAATTCGCCGCTCGCTTCGCTCGGCAAGATCCATTGCCGTTACGTTCGACTCCCAGGTTCTTTGCATCTCTTTAGGCGACTCGCGGTATTGTAGTATACTGCGCGAGAGCGTTCCTCTCCCGTTTTCCGGATTGCACTCGAAGTCTTCCCCATGCCCAAAGTCGTCGCCGTCGTTTCCGGAGGTATGGACTCCGCCACGTTGCTCTATCACCTGATCGACGCCGGGCACGATGTGCGCGGCATCTCGATCAACTATGGTCAGCGACATGTGAAAGAGCTTGACTATGCGCGTCAGCTTTGTGAGCAGGTCAGCGTGCCGCATATTGTCGCCGATCTCTCGGCGATCAATCCGTTGTTTGGAGCTAACAGCCTAAGCGGCCGCGAGATCGAGATCCCCGAAGGGCACTACGCCGAAGAGAACATGAAGCTGACGGTGGTGCCTAACCGCAACATGATCTTGCTGTCAGTCTCGATCGCCTGGGCGATCAGCCAAGAATGTGTCGCCGTCGCCTATGGCGCTCATAGCGGCGACCACGCAATCTATCCCGACTGCCGGCCGGAGTTCGCCGCCGCGATGGACCAGGCGGCCAAGCTGTGCGACTGGAGCGCCGTCGAACTCTGGCGCCCCTTCGTCGACATCGACAAAGGAGACATCGCCCAGCGCGGAGCCCAACTAGGCGTCCCGTACGAACGGACCTGGACCTGCTACAAAGGGCTCGAAGAGCACTGCGGCAAATGCGGCGCCTGCGTCGAACGAAAAGAAGCGTTCGCCAAACATGGGCTGAGCGATCCGACCGCCTACATGGCGTGACTTCTTATTTCGGTCGAGATCACACGCTAGGTTGTCCCTTGACATTGCACACGGATTCGTGGTCGATTCGCTTGGCGCAGGGAATCGTGACACTGCAAAAGCATCTCTCGCTCGGGAAAGAGCATTCAGGCGGCATGCTGGTCGCCGACGGGGTTCTTTGACAATTCGGAGGCAAGATCTCACGCGGACCACGGCGTCACCAAGACCAATGGGACAGCAAGACCGCATTCTAATCTCGGGTACCAATTCGGCGGTCCGGTCCGGTGATGACTTCGGTGCGACCCTCTAAGCGGCCCAAATTTCCATCCAGGCAGACTGGGTAGTTTGATAGAAAAACGCGCAGTGGTCCGGTCCGACGTTTCGGTCCTATTCGGGACCTCGAAGAACTTTGCAAATTACCCAAATTGCCGCACAGGCAGACTGGGTAGCCTAATAGAAAATTTGTCCAGCGGTCCGGTCCGTAGATCTGGCCCTGCTTGTGGGTTCGCTGGGTGATCTTGGGGGGCAGATTCGATTCCTAAATCACCCAAACTTCCTCCTGGGAAGACTGGGTAATCGGATAGAAAATTTGCGCAGCGGTCCGGTCCTACCTTTTTTGCTTGCGGACGCATTGCCGTCGTCACTCGCGCTTCGGATAGGGATGAAGACGCGAGCGCTGCCGACGCGGCGGGAGTTACGCGATCACGTTTTGTCCGCCGTTTTCTTGTTGCTGGATCGTGATCGGCCAGCCAGGGAATTGGTTCGACGCTTTGCCGTCGGTCGCGTCGACCAGAAATTTGAACGACTCGAGCTTGTAGGTCTTCGCGGCGGTGTCGATGGTGACGATGCCGAAGCCGCTTCCTTTTTGGTGAGCGCGCTCGTAACGGTTCCGTTTTGTGGCGACCTCTGGATTGCCGACGGCGTAGACGTACGCTTTGTTGCCGAAGCCGTCGATGTACTCGCCGGTATCGGCCAGGCCATGTTTCGGACGGTTCTGGTGCGGCATCCCGAGTTCGTCAGGGCGCCACCAGCGGGGATAACCGACGGCGATGGCCGGCGTGCAAAACGACCAGCAACTATCGCGTTGTTTCTCGACGCCGTATTGCACCAGCGTCGTCAGATGTTGATCGCCGTTGATATGCAGCGGCATTCCTTTGCGGATGATATCGATAGTCCGGTTGCGAGCCGTTTGCGGCCAACTGCCGCAGTCGAGATCAGCCTTTAGATAACCGTCGTATCCTCCGTGGTGCGTCGCAACGCCGGCAAAGACGGTTTGACTCAGCAGGACCTTGAGCCCATGCCCGCGCCAATCGTCGACCCATTGCTTCAAAAACTCTTCTTGCCGCTCGCCCAGCAGGATGAGGCCTTCTTTGTCGAGCACCGACGTATCGAAATCAGGATCCGGCACATGGTCAGGGCGACCGCCGCCGGTGTCAACATGATCGGGCCCGCTCTTCCACTGACGATCGGCGACCACGGCGAAGCTAACGTCGCCGTAAACAACATCGCCGTAGTAAACGCTGATGTCCTGCAAGCAAGGAATTGGATCAAACGGATCAGGGTGATGAGCGGTATTCGTCTTGTGGACGACGTTGACCATGCGCGCTGGTTCGCGATAACCGCCGGCCGACGAAGTATCGCCCTTGATCATCGGCGCTCCCCCTTCGCCCCAAATATTGCCTTGAAAGACGTCATGGTCATCCGGCAGACAGAGGGTCGGGCGATCGCGCATCGCTTCTCGGAACGACCAGCCATGCTGATAGTACTTGCGCAGATAGTTGAGGATCGCCGGGTCGGCCGGATCACGGATGAGCCCGTAGCCGCCATGATTTTCGTAAAGCTGATCGCCCGAGAAGTAGAGAATATCGGGATCGAGGGCCAACAGGTTGTTGCAGACCGGCTCGTAGGGAAACGCGTAGTCGTTCTGGCAGGTCAACGCACCGACGCGCAGCGGGCGACCCACGGGATTGGCCTTCACCGTGCCGGTCCAGTCTGACTCGCTGACGCCGCCGTCACGAAGACTTTCGCGATAGACCAGCTTGAACGGCGTTGCGACCTTTTCGTCCCAGTTCGGAATTCGGAACGTCGCAACCCAAGCGTCTTTGTCCAGATCGGCCGTCCCCAGCGAAGTCCATTGATCGTTCTTTTGCACAAGCAGTTCGACGGTCTGGTTATCTTGTTCACCCAGCGGTCCGGTCAACGCACTCAATTTGAGGACAAAGCCTTCATCCGAGCGCGAATCGCTCAGCGAGTACATCGACCACAAGATCGGGCCAAACTTGTTCTCGACCGTTTCGGTCAGCGCGTCGCCGCTGACGTCCCAATTCCAAAATCGATACCGGGCGCCGCGTTTGTTGGCCGACATCTTGTTGAAGTTATTGACCAGGGCGACGTTGCCGAGAACCGAATTGGCGGGAACCGTTTCGGTGAGCGTCGCGAGCGGCTGGTCTGAATCGGGCGTCGCTGCGGTGAGGGTCAGCTGGTACCCTTTCTCGCCGGGCTTACCCGAGAGCGACAGCAGGATCTCTTGGTCAGCCAGTTTCTTGCCGAGAGGTTTTCGCGCGCTTCCCAGGATCAGCTCGCCGGCCGCGACTCCGGCGTCGATACCATTTTTGGCGAAGCAGTTACTGCGATGTTCGTTGATGTCGCTACGTACGCCGATCCGAAAGCCGGCGCCGCCATCGGCTTTGTTGATTTCGACCTGGCGCAGCTTCACTGACATCATCAATGCACCCTGGGCGTTGGTCAGTTGATGAGTCAGCAACTGCACGTTGCGATCACCGCCGGTCGTTTGGCATTCGGCGGCGCCGTCGACGATGCGCCAGTCCTCCATCGGATTGGCCCAGTACTCTTCGCCCAACCAGACGCGGTCATGACGATTTTCGAGTCGACTGACCGACGACGACTTGTCGGTTGCGGCGGCCTCCTGCGCGTGGACGTCCGAATTTTGAAGACTGATCAAAGCGGCGCTTGCCGTCATTGCTTTGATCGCCACGCGTCGAGTTGTTTTCGCCATTGAGTAAGGACTCCTAGCCTTGCCGAATCCGGAGGAAATTGCTTCCCTTGACCGGGGGGTGTTGGGTGTAGAAATGACGCGAATGCGGCCGCACTACCCCATTAAAACTACCTTAGTTTGAACCAGCGCACAAAAAAACCCTCGTCGCGATTTGCGACGAGGGCTTTGTATTTTTGCGATGTAATCGACGTGACTACATATTGCCCAGCTTGGAAACCAGGTCAGCGGTGCGAGCCGAGTAGCCAGCTTCGTTGTCGTACCACGAGACGATCTTCACCAGCGAACCGTCGATCACTTCGGTCTGCGGAGCGGCGAAGATCGAGCTGTGCGGATCACCGATGATGTCCGACGAAACGATCGGGTCTTCGGTGTAGCACAGGATGCCCTTCATCGGGCCATCGGCGGCCGCTTTCATCGCGGCGTTGATTTCTTCCTTGGTGACCGACTTGTCGAGGTTGGCGACCAGGTCGACGACGCTGCCGGTCGGAACCGGAACACGCATCGAGATACCGGTCAGCTTGCCTTTGAGGGCCGGAATCACCAGACCGACCGCTTTGGCGGCGCCGGTCGAGGTCGGAATGATGTTGAGGGCCGCGGCGCGAGCACGGTAAGGATCGGCGTGCGGCAGGTCCAGCACTTGCTGATCGTTCGTGTAAGCGTGAATCGTGGTCATCAAACCATTCTTCAGGCCAAACGAGTCGTTCAAAATTTTGGCGACCGGGGCCAAGCAGTTGGTCGTGCAGCTGGCGTTCGACACGGTTTTCATGTCGGCGGTCAGTTCGTTGTCGTTCACGCCCAGCACGCAGGTCAAGTCAGGAGCGTCTTTGGCCGGAGCGCTCAGCACGACCTTTTTGGCGCCGGCGTCCAAGTGCGAGTCGTAGCCAGCTTTGGCGTCGGTCTTGCGCGAAGTGAAGACGCCGGTGCTTTCGACGACGACGTCGACGCCCAAGTCGCCCCACGGCAGCGCGGCCGGGTTACGCTCTTCAAAGACGCGAATCTTGGTGCCGTTGACGGTCAAACCTTCGGCATCGTATTCGACCGTGCCGGGGAAGCGACGATGCGTGCTGTCATATTTCAGCAAGTTCGCCAGCATTTTGTTGTCGGTCAGGTCGTTGATCGCGACCACTTCGAACTCTTTGCCGCGAGCGATGAGATTACGAAAGGTCAAACGACCGATGCGTCCAAAACCATTGATTGCAACACGAACTGCCACTGTCATTTCTCCTTGAACTAGCGCCGCGGTCTGGGGTGCAACGACCACGTGCGACGCAAACTCGTCTAGTGATGTATCAACTCAAGCGGACGTTCGATCGCCGCTTGCGAAAGCTCTGTCATGCGAAACGCTGTCAGCGGGTCCGTCGCTTCTTTTGATCCGTAGCTGGCTTCGTCGATCGCCTACGAAACCGGTAGTAGAAGAAGGCGATTATACTGCCCTTAAAACCGCATCACAACGGGCGTAAGGGGTAGCCGTAGCAATAGTCCGAAAGGTGGGGTAACTGCTGGTTGCGGGCAACTGTCAGCTGGCAAGCAGCGGTTATCGGCGTTCTATCTCACGCACCTAACAGCACAGAGAACCAAAATGCCAGAATATGCCGAACTTCACGAAGAAAAATTCATTTTTAATCATGACGCCCCAGTAGATGCCGCAGCCCGCGGAAGATCATCAGCGAGAAACCGCTGCCTAGTCCGCCAGAGACGATGCCGATCAGACTGCCGACCAAAACGCCTTGATAGGGATCTTCGGCGATGAGCAAGCCATAAACGGCGCCTATACCTAGAAACGCGGCGACGATGATTCCCTGCAGCAGGTTATCTTTCCAGCGGAAATTTGGCCCGAAGAAGAGATCGGTGAAGAGGTTATAGACGAGCCTGAGCGTCGATCCTCGTGGCGATTGTCTTGGTGTCGTGTTCATCCAATCCGCCCGAAATCAGCGCCGGCCGGTTTGGCGCAGCAAGGAACGCGGTAACTGCAGCGAAAGCGACGTCGCTTTCTCGCGTGTACGATCAATATTAGAAGAAAGTTGGATTCGTTTTGGCAGTCAAACCATGGTTGGGCGCCGCGGATTTCGGCGATCTTAACCAAAAATTTGTAGGTTTATCCACAATCCTCTAGCGGCGGTAGTTGCTAGACTTCTAACAACGCCGCCGGTAGGGTATCTCTCTTGGATTGCCCTTAAAAGACGGCACGTCTGTCTTTTCCCCAAATCCCATCAGGACCCTTCGACATGACTACCAACGACAAACGCCATCTCGATCGTCGCGACTTCAATCGTCTTTCCGCCGCCGCGCTGGGAGGAATGCTGGGAGGCGCCGCGCTCGGCTGTGGTCAAACCAAGACCGATGTCGCCGCAACCGGGGGCGATGCTGCCGGTGAAGAGAAAACAGCGGAGTGGCACCTCTGTCGCGGTTTGAATGAGTGCAAGGGAAAAGGAAAAGGAGGCGACAACGATTGCGCCGGCGCCGGCGCTTGTGCGACGTTGGAAGCCCATGCCTGCGGCGGTCACAATGAATGCAAAGGCCAAGGAGGTTGCCACAACGAAGTCGGCACGAACGAGTGCAAAGGCAAAGGCGGTTGCGCGATTCCGTTGATGGAAGGAGCCTGGGACGGCGCTCGCGAGAAGTTTGAAGCCCGCATGAAGGAAGAAGGCAAAGAGGTCAAACCGGCGCCGGAACCGAAAGCGTAGTTCCCCCCCCTTGCTTGCCTGTGGAACTTTTTCCGGCGCCGCGTTTGGCTGCGCCGGTATTCGCATCCGAGAGAGAACGCCATGACCGCGGCGCGGCTCGGCCATCAAAACCTGGGACTCGGCGTCGGCTTGCGCTCGGTCCACTTCGGCCACATTCTGCAGCATTGGCCGGCGGTCGATTGGTTTGAGATCATCAGTGAGAACTACATCGACACGCAGGGGCGACCGCGTTATGTGCTCGATCAAATCGCCGAGCGCTATCCGCTCGTCATGCACGGCGTATCGCTCTCGATCGGCAGCACCGATCCGCTCGACTTCGACTATCTCGCCAAGTTGAAACGCTTGGCTGGCGAGATCGACGCGCGGTGGATCTCGGACCATCTTTGTTGGACCGGCGTCGCCGGACGCAATTCGCACGACCTATTGCCGATTCCGTACAGCGAAGAGTCGCTGGCGCATGTCGTCGCGCGGATCAAAACGGTGCAGGAGTTTCTCGAACGTCCGCTGGTGCTGGAAGATCCCAGTTCGTACATCACCTTCGCCGCGTCGACAATGACTGAATGGGAGTTTCTCTCCGCGATGGCCAAAGAGGCCGATTGCGGACTGCTGTTGGACGTGAACAACGTCTATGTTTCTGGCGTCAATCATGATTTTGATCCAGCCGAATATGTACGCGGCGTGCCGCACGAGCGGATCGTGCAGTTTCATCTGGCCGGCCACACCAACATGGGCGACTACTGCATCGACACGCACGACGCCGCGGTGATCGACCCGGTATGGCGACTTTATCAGCTTGCGTATGAGTTGACCGGCGGCGCGTCGACGCTATTAGAGTGGGACGCCAACATACCGTCCTTTGACGTGATGCATGCCGAAGTGCTGAAGGCGCGTGGCCATATCGCTGCGCAGTTAGGAGAGTTGCCCGAGCCGATCGCCACCAACAACGCAGACGCACCTGCGCCGCATCCGCTTCACTTTGTGACGCCGGAGATCGAATGAGCGACTCGCACTCGTTAACGACGCTACAGCGCTGGATGCAAAGCGTGATTACGAGTCCACGCGGAATCTCCGCCGGCATCGACAACGCCGCCGCGCGTCAGTGGATCGATATCGCGAGTGACGACGTCGAGCAAGTGATCGCCCGTAGCCAGAAACGCACGAGCATTGAACGACTGCAAGTGTATGGCAACGCGTACTTCGCCCGGTTGGTCGAGTGCATGCGTGAGCAGTTTCCAGCGCTGTGCGAAACATTGGGGCAAGAACTGTTTGACGGGTTTGCGCTCGACTATTTAGACAAACGTCCGTCGACCAGCTATACGCTCGCCCGCTTGGCCGATCAGTTTGTCGCTCATCTGGAAGCGACCCGTCCAGCGGCCGAGAGCGATGCGCCGGGCTGGGCGGACTTTCTGATCGATCTCGCTTCATTCGAATGGAGCGTCGCCCAAACGTTTGATGGCCCCGGTACCGAACAAGTGGGCGTCATCACGCCGGACGATCTGGCGCAAGTCTCGCCAGACGATTGGCCGCAGACGAAATTGATCGCGGCGCCTTGTCTGAGCTTGCACGCCTATCGCTTTCCGGTGAACGCCTACTTCAGCGACTTTCGAGCAGGCCGACCGTTGACCATTCCGCCGGCCGCAGCGACTTGGTTGGCCCTTTCACGGCGCGAGTTTATCGTGCGGCGGATCCCGCTTGAGGAGAGTGAATTCCTGCTTTTACAATCGCTTATCGCCGGCATGAGCGTTGGCGCAGCGATCGAAGCGGCGGCGGAACAAGCGGCCGATTTTGATGCGTTTGCCCGCAATCTGCCCCATTGGTTTCAACGCTTCGCTGGGGAAGGTTTTTTCATTCAATTGGTTAAGCCGTAGACGTAGGGCAGGCCATGCCTGCCGAATGAATTCTCCTGCGATTCCCGCAGGCACGGCCAGCCCTACGCTATTGCGACCGGTTACGCAGCAATCGTTGAAGGGCTAAAATAGGGGATTCTGATATTGCCCCACCGTGTATTTAGCGCAAAGAGGAGACGCGATGAAAGTCGCTTCCATCGAGACCGACAAAGGTACGATCAAAGTTCAGTTGCACGACGACAAGGCGCCGAAGACGGTCGCCAACTTCGAGAAGCTCGCCACCGACGGCTTCTACGATGGACTGAAATTCCATCGCGTGATCAACGACTTCATGGTCCAAACAGGTTGCCCCAACGGCACCGGCACCGGCGGTCCCGGCTACAAGTTTGAAGATGAATTTCATCCCGACTTGAAGCACGACGGTCCCGGCGTGTTGTCGATGGCCAACTCGGGCCCAAACACGAACGGCTCGCAGTTCTTCATCACCCATACGAAGACCGACTGGCTCGATGGCAAGCACGCCGTCTTCGGTAAAGTGACCGAAGGTCAGGATGTGGTCGACGCGATCAAGCAGGGTGACAAGATGATCAAGGTCACGGTTGAAGAGGCCAAATAAGGCTTGTTCCCGTCGTCAGAGTCGTTGCGCGATGCGCCCATTTCAGCTTGCCGCTGAAAGAAGTCATCGCGCTGCGGCGCTCGACTTTTTAGCGATACGGTTTCCACTCAGGAGCCGTCGCCGTGCGAACGGCGGGTGTCGAAATTTCTGGAGAATCGGCAGGCGGCGTCAAATCGACGACCGACGGCACATTGATCCGCGGCGCATGCGACATCCGCGGCTGTAAGTCTTGCATCGCAGGCGTCCAGCGAGACGAGATGGTCGCCGGCAATTGGACGCGAATCTCTTTCTTCTGCTCCAGCTTGCGTCCGTCCGGAGTTTCGTAGCGGACAAACAAAACCAGCGTTTCGTGTTCGGGATATCCGGAGGTCCAGGGCAATTGCAAATGGATCCCCTTCCCCAACAGCGAACGCTTCATCTTGGCTTGTGCGTCGATCGAGTCAAAGTCCCACCGCGCCACGTAGGCGTCTTTACCTTCGCGCGCCGGATCAAGGACGACGACCGACAACTGACCGGTTTCATCGACATATTGGCCGTTGCGATTGCGAGGTTCGATAACGACCATTACCCCTTCATCACCGGGCTTCTTGTCAAAGTCATAGCCGCCGCTCAAGCGTGGATTGATTTGAATCGCCGTGACATGGCGATCGATGACCTCGGCCTCATCGGCGTCGAGCGACATCCCCAAGTCGATCGTGGGAGCTTGTAGTGCGGGGGAACGCGTAACGGGGCGCAACCCGGTCGCCATCAGCATCTCTGGCGTCTCGGGCAAGTCGTTTCTCGATTGGAAGTCGTCGTTCAAGTCGGGGAGACCGAGACGCTTGCGCAGCGTTTCATTTTCGCGCCGGATCGAGTTGATCTCTGAATCTTTCTCTTCGACGACATCTTGCAGCGAATAGACCTTGTCCTCAAGGTAGCGCAAATCACGCTCCAACAGGGCGACATTCGGATCGCTGCGACAGCCGGAAAGAACCAGCACGCAAAACATTCCGATGAGCAAAGTTATCAGGCGAGGTCGAATCACTTGTTTACTGGTTCGCACGGAGAACAATTTGTCGGCAGCGCGCCGACGACGTGAGGTAAATAAAGCAATTGAAAGCGGCTGTCAAACCCAACCCCGGCAACCAGGCTCGGAAACTTTAGCGAATCCGGCGGCCGCGAGAAAAGTCTTCCGGTGCTAGCAGTTCGGCTTGGTCTGGCGTCTGGGGGGGGATTTCGGTAGAAGTTCCAGCGCCTAGATCTCTTTTTATTGATAGCTACCTATCGCAGGACGCAAGTCATGGCGCTGAACCGGAAATCGCGCGAGCAAGACTACGACGACGAATACGATCGTTCGAAGAAACCGAAGCGCAAAAGATCCCGCAAAAGTAGCGGCGGCAGCTGGCGCTGGTTGCTGCTGGTCATGGTGCTAGCCGGGCTCTACCTCGCGCCCAGCATCATCGCGATGACTCCGCTGTTAGGGGTCGCCGTTTCCAGCGCCGCCGGCGGGATCAACGGCAAAGCGACCGTTGGCGGCGCTTCGCTGGGTTGGATGTCTCCGACCATCGTACGTGACGTCACGCTCGCCGATGTCGAGGGAAACGTTGTCGCAACGGTCGAAGAACTGAAGCTCAGTAAATCATTCCTCAGTTTGATCTGGAATCAAGACGATCTAGGCACGATCGAAGTCTTGCGTCCCAGCGCCGACCTTGTCGTTTCGCCGGGTAGCAGCAATTTGGAAGCGATCCTCTTTCCGCCGGCCGAGTATGAAAGTTCGGAAGATGTCGCCGTCGCCGCGACCACGTCTGCGATTCCTAAAATGGACCTGACGGTTCGTGAAGGTTCGATTCGAATCCGTGAAACGACCTCGAGCGACCAATGGTCGCTCGATGATTGCGCGATAGATTTCGCCACCACGACGACTGCCGAAGGGGGCGTCGTGCAAAACTTCACCTTGCAAACGGCGGTGAAACAAGGAGAACAAACAGGGCGACTACAAGCGCAAGGACTCTTGGCCGGCGGCGAAGCGACGGTCGATGTGATCGCCGAAAGCGTGCCGCTTGGATTAGCCCAAGCGATTGCAACGCGACTGGAAACCGAATTGCGCACGCAAGGCAAGCTCGATGGCAAACTGCGACTGGCGCAATCAAGCGAGGGGAATTCGGTCTCCGGCGATATGCAAGCGATCATCGGCGGCGTGCAATGGCCAGCGGTGCTGGGTCCTGAACAGGTGAGCGGCGGACAGGTCGCATTTCGCGGCAAGATGCTGCATGGCGCGGGACGCCTGCAGGCCGAAGAGGTCGCCGTGATGACCGATTTTGGCGCCAATTTTGTCGCCGACGGCGACGTGCCGATCTCGCAATTGACCGACTTTACCGCCGCGCCGATCGCCGCCAGCAATCAGGCTTGGCGCTTAGGCGGGACGATCGATCTCGAAAAAATGGGGGCCCGCTTTCCGCAACTGATGCGACTCCGCGACGACGCCGTGATTCAATCCGGTCAAGCGGTCTTCAAGCTTGCGCACGATCCGCAGCAACCGGGACTGATCTCGGCGACCGGCAATGTCAGCGATGTCGGTGCGCTCGTTTCTGGTCAACAAGTGACCTGGCGCGATCCGCTGGCGGTTAACTTGACGTTGGTGCAAGGTCCGGCCGGTTTGCAACTGCAACGAGCCGAAGCGACCGCTAGTTTTTTACAAGCGGATGGAACGGGAGACGCCAGCGGCGCCCAGATTCATGCGTCCATCGATCTGGCGAAGTTGTCGACCGAACTGGCGCAGTTTGTGGATCTAGGAGTCGATCTCTCTGGCTTCGCCGACGGATTGGTGCAAATCCATCGTCAAAGCGCCAACAGCGCCAGTTTGGCCGGTTCGTTCCGCGGCGCCAACATGCGGGCCACCCGCGACGGGGTCGACATCTGGAATGACAACGCCGCCGAAATCAAATTCAATTCGACGATTCGAGATAACTCGCTGATCGAAACGGGTTCGTTAAGTTGGATCGCCGGCAACGATTTGTTAATGCTTGAACTGGCGGCGCCGATCACGATCGGCGGCGTCGAGCCGAAGCAGCTAAAGTTGCAGCTCAACGGCTCGTTGGCTCACTGGCAAGGTCGCCTGGCGGGGCTCATGAATCTCGGCGACTTGCGACTCGAAGGAACAACCGCCGCTGTCGCCAACGTCGCTTTGACGTCGCAACAGGTTGCGATCTCCGACATTCGCGCTTCACTTAGCAATCTGGCGATTAGCTCACCGACGCTGAATTTCTTTGAACCGAATGTCGAGTTGGATGGAGACCTGGCGTATGGGTTAGAAGATGGTCGCATCTTGGCGCCCAACTTTACGTTGGTGGGAACTACGGTTTCGGCCCGCGGCAAGCAAGTAAATTACTTGCCGGCGACCAATGCTCGCAAAGGCTCAGCCGTCGGCAGTATCGCCTATCGGCTCGATTTGAATCGGACGATGCAGTGGAAGCGCTGGGCCTCGCAGCCGGCGTTTCGCCCGTCGGGAGAATTGGCCGGTAGTTTGAACTTTGAACAAGTCGCCAGCGGCGTCACCGCCCGAATCGTCGGCGAGATCAAAAACTTCCAGCTGGGCGCTTTGTCGCGGACAGCAACCCCGCAGATGCAGCAAGTGAGCACTCGAACCGATGTCGCCGCCGGTTCGCAGTACGATGTCGTCTGGCGCGAGCCGAGCGTCGGGTTCGAGTTGAATTGTGCGATCGATGCGGCCGATACCGCGACGATCGAAACGATGCAATTGTCGACGACCGCCGTTCAAGTCGCTGCAGCCGGAAAGATTCAAGCGTGGTCGACCACACCGGTCGCCAATTTGCAAGGCAACGCCAACTACGACTGGGATCAACTCGCGCCGGTGATCGCGGCGTTTGCGGGCCAAGAGGTCAAGCTGACCGGCAAGCAGCAGTCGCCGTTCCAGATCTCGGGCCCTTTGAGTACGCCTGACTCGGAGTCGACCGGCGCCTTCGCATGGCTTTCGCCGCAACTGTCGGCCGCCGGTTCGATTGGTTGGCAACAAGCGATGTTGTACGGCGTGCCGATTGGCGCCGCCAACGTGAAAGCGAATCTCAACCAGGGGATCGTTTCGTTTGATCCGTTGCGATTGGATATCAGCGGCGGAAAGCTGAACGCCCAGCCGCGGATGACGCTCCTTTCGAACCCTCCGCTGCTGCAACTGCCGAAAAGCCGAATCGTCGAGAATCTGGCGATCACGCCGCAGATGTGCCAAGGCTGGATGAAATTCGCCGCTCCGCTGTTGGCCGACTCGACCCGCGCCGAAGGACGCTTCTCGCTCGACGTACAGCAAGGAGATTTCCCGCTCTTCAATCCGATGGGTGGTGAAGCGTCGGGCACGTTGACCATCCATGGCGCCGAAGTTCGTCCTGGTCCGTTGGCGTATCAGTACGTCGTCATCGCCAAGCAGATTCAAGCGATCGCCAAGAAACAGCTCCCCGGCGCGATCAACCCGAACGAGACGGTGCTGATGCGGATGCCCGAGCAGCAAGTGCCGATTCAAATGAGCGGCGGCCGCGTCTTTCACCAGAACCTGACGATGCAGGTCGACTCGGTGCAAATCGTCACGCAAGGTTCGGTCGGAATCGACCATACGATCGATATGATCGCCACGATTCCGGTGCAAGAAGCCTGGATTCAAAGCAATCCTACCCTCGCCGGCTTACGTGGCAAAACGTTGGAAGTACCGATCGGCGGAACGCTGGAAAGCCCGAAGCTGGACGCACGAGCGATCGAAAACATCGCCGGCCAGGCAATCGGCGGCGCGGCGCAAGGGCTGATCGAAAAGGGGATCAACAAAGGATTGAACGAACTGTTTAATCGGTAACTTCTCTTCGAGCGACAAAGGAAAATGGCGGCTTCATATTTTAAGAGGCCGCCCTGAAATTTTTGCAATCTATTGGTGGATGTGCGTATGCGCCGGCATCGTCTTTACATGCTGGTGGGATGAGCCAGACGAACTTGCCCCAGAGCCAACATAGATCTCATGCGGGACGACTTCGGTAAGCCCATTGACGTCTTCAGCTGCCGCGATCACTTGCAGCGGCGCCGCTGATTCGGCCTCAAGCACGATTTCCCACTGGACGAAGCTGTCACGCACCGAGCGAGCCAGTCGTCCGTTGACGACCACTTGCTTGAGATCGCTAGTATCGGCGACTGAGCCTTCGATTCGGACCAGGTTTCCCTCACGAACCGCTTTGGTGATCATTGTGGTTGGCGGCATGCTGTCTTTGAAGCTCGATACCCCCCCAAATCGGCGTCTTCCTTCCGAACCGCTTTCGTTTTCATCTTCCTCGGGCATTCCCATGCTCAGTGGATTGTGAATATCGTTGACCCGCATCTTCTCAGTCGTGATACGGCGATACCCAGAACGATCCATGATCGATCGCCAGATCGCGACATCCGAATCGAAGACATCGAGTCCATCGACAAAAACGCCGGTCGTCCCCAGATGAACGGCCCAATTCGCTTTCCAGCAGCGGAAGTCCCGAATCCAGAAAGGAACGCCTCCGGCCGGCATCGCCTCCGCCGCTTCTTTGGCGAGCGTCAAGTTTTGATTATAGATGTCCAAGCCGCCTCCCTCGGGGCGAGTAACGCCGCGCAGGTTGAGACAGAAGAACTTCATTGTGTGCGCTTCATTGTCTTGAAAGCGAATGAACGGCATCACACGCGTGTCTTGCTGTACGACCTCGCCGTTCGGTTGGCGAATCGGACGTACCGGATCATAGCCATCTTCTTCTTTGCAATCGAAACGATATCCGTATTCGGCGCACTCGGCAGCGACGTTGCGGGTAAAAACGTTCTGGCAATTGGCGAACCAAAAACCGGCGCCGCGATTGGGGTCAAACGGAATCACCTGCTTGGGCAACGGCTTGCCCGGCCCAACCGTCACCGCCAGATTGCGATCCAAGATGTTGTTCACTTCGGTTCCATCTTCCAGGAAGAAACCATGCCCGATCGATTTGTAGCCGACGCAATCACGGACGACGATCGCATCGGTTCCGTGAATAGTCAGAAAGCGATTGTGGCTGTCCCAGATCGACGCTCCAATCACCGAACTGCCGCGCATCGTATCGCCACACAGGTGGAAGTGAAGACTGTAGCGACCAAGCAGGTCTCGTTTGCCGAGATGGCGAAATTCGGCGTAGCTGATCGAACCTGACGAATGAGCGTGAATCATGGTATGTCCGCGTACTCCATCGGGTTGAGCCGATTCGATCACCACATTGCGCGTCAGATTCGCGACTTCCGCTCGAAAATCACCGACCGCGTAATGATCGAACGTCAGTGGCTTGTCAAAACGGATTGGATACCCGCCGGTGAAATCTTTGGATCCGACGCGGACGATTTGCCGCATCTCGGTTTGGGCGTTGTCCAAAAAGCCGCCGCGTGATCCGCGTCGATCGCGCTGGCGCTCGGTGCTGGTGACAATAATTCGATCCCCCTCGCGCCAATCAGCGACCGATTCGTCAACCACGACCGACGTGTCTCCAACTTCGCTGCCGCGGTGCATCTTGACCCAAGTACGCTGCATCGGTTCGCCGTGGATCTCTAGTCGACCACCACAATTCAGCAGCGCCGGGCACGACTCTTTGTCCATCCCTTCAACGTAATGGAGGCGAATTGTCGCATGATGCTCTACCGGAATCGGTTGGTCTGGCGTCCCGATTAACAATTCGGCCTGATGCTGTCCCGGATGGATGTGCGTGGGTAACTCCAGGCAATCAAAACCTTCTTCCGTAGGAATTTCGCTTGAGGTTAACGTAATTAGCCCCACTTCTAACAGCGTATTGCGATCACGTGCGAACTCGAGCTTGCCGGCGATTTGAACCAGCCGCAGAACCTTGTTCGACTCGACGTCATACAGAATGTGATGATCCTTGCCGATGACGACGCTATCGCCGGTCTGCGGTGCTTTGCCAGAGTCCCAAGTTGTTGGCGATGACCAGGAACCCGATTGTGTGGAACGAACTATAGTCGCTTCGTTGGCGACAGTTGCCGCGGAAAGTAGCGATGTCAACAAGATGACGCAGATTGGACGGGCAAATAGAACGAACGTTTTCACCTGTTCGCAACTCCAAATAGCGGAAAGGAAAGAAGGGATTGAGGAACGCCGTTATTTCACTTCGAGGGGCTCCAGTTGGTTTTCCCCTTCGTGAATATCAATTTCTGCCATGGGATGTCGCGGATCGCGCAACCGATTGTTAAACCGATCGGGACCTTCCTCGATTGCGCCATCAACAGTAACCATCGAAGGCCAAAAGAATGTCACGCCGTAGCGACCAGGCTCGCTCACTTGCGTCACAAAGGTGCCGTCTTCCTTGGTTCGCGCCGAAGCGACGGCTATGGCGTCGGCGGCCTTCGATCTGAAAAGCATCACGTACAATCCGGCCGCTGGTTTGTTTTTCACCAGCACTTTGCCGGAGACAGTGTGCTGTATGTCTAGGGGCTCGCCGCATCCGGCCGAGAGCAACGCCGCCGCGAACAACAAGGCCGAGGCAGGCAGGAGGCGACGATTCGCTTTAGCTGTCATCAGAAATTACCTCTCCGCTGTCGCGCGTCACCATATACATGTACGTTTGAGGAGAGGTGCTCTCTGAGAGAAACTGGACGCTGCCGTCCGCCATCGCGACATTCGCTCCGCCGGCGTGAAAACCAAACAGCCCTTGCGAGTTGTTGCAGTTCACGGCGCATTGAGAACCAGCTGGCGTCGCACTATCTGTCGGATATGTTGCAGGAGTGTAGTTGTCATAGGTGAATGCTTGAAATGCACACCATCCCAACCACGAGCCCCAAGCGCCGGGTTGATCTAACGTCACGTCGGAATCTGGCATCGGCATTCCAACGCCCTTGACAAAGTGCTGGTCATAACCGGCATGCTCCAGCAGCATCGTGGTGTTGGATAGGCCGTCAGTCACCTTCGCCATCTTGGGAAAATCGCCTTTAAAAATCGGCGTCGGACTGCCTCCGCCGACTGCAACCAAGTTATAGCTGGAGCTGCTAATCGTATGATTGACCCAGTAGTCAAGCGCGTAGCCTGTCAGAATTGTGGGATCGCTGGGGTCAGTTGTGTCGCCGGTCGTCGTAAGAAAGGCGCCATACGAATTTCCGGTGCTGCTTGACTTGCGTAACCGAATTGGTTCGGAAATCGGATTCGACGGGCAGTGTACGATCTCGATTTCCAAGTTCTGCAGCGGCTGGTGCGATGGGTCAGCGAAACCGCCTGGCGCCGAGTGTTGAAATTGATCGGCGATGTTCCCTTGCTCAATAAAGTTCAGCAGTCCGACCATGTGCCCGTACTTGGGACTGCTCGAAAGCCGTGCTGAAGGGAATGAAAGGTAGGTGTCATGATAGTTGTGCAGCGCCAACGCCAACTGCTTCAGATTGTTCTGACACGACATCCGCCGGGCGGCCTCGCGAGCCTGTTGAACGGCAGGAAGTAAGAGACCGATCAGAACGCCGATAATGGCGATCACAACCAATAATTCGACCAATGTAAAGCCGCGACGAAGTTGCATTGCTAAAGTATCCCGTTGCCTGTTCCAGAAAATCCAGGCAAGACATGCAAGCACGTTTCGTACCATGCGACAAAATCGGCAGATTAGGAGCATTTATGCGTCATGCCGGCCAAATATCAGAGCGAGATCCTCGTCTGACGAAGGTCTCTAGGCTGGGCGTGTCGGTTTGTTCGATGTAAGTGTCCAAAAAATCGACACGCCAGAGCTAGTTGCCTGGCAACCAGAGCGAGCCGCGGCTCTCTTGCTTGGATGTTTGACCCGTACGGCGGGCTTTGATCCGTACGTACGGGGCGACGTAGCGGCAGCGGTCGGCGAAGGAATCGGCCTCGGCTTCTTCTTTGGCGTGTAGCGGTTCGATCAGGTCTTCGATCACGAATCCGGTGCGGCACATCAGCCCGATCAGATCTTCCCAGCGATGCAGGTACTCGAGCGTCCCTTCTTCGCGATGGCGACTGCCGACGACCGGCGGCAGCGGGCCGCGGCGATAGTAGGGCTCGATCAGCTCGTAACCGCCGGGACTGCGGCGGATGTCGGCTTGCAGGCTGGTCGGCGTTTTGTGCTGACTGATGTAGAGCCCGCCGTCACCCAGCAGCCGTGCGATTTCGGCATAGACCGGACGGAGGTCGGGGACATAGCACGTGCTGACCGGATGGATGATGACGTCGAAGTCGGCCGTGCCGAGCATCGAGAGATCATCCATCGACGCTTCGACCGTGGTCAGCGCCAATCGCCGCTCGGCTGCGACCTGACGATCGAGTTCGAGCTGAGCGGGACTGATGTCGACAATGGTCACGACGGCGCCTGCGGCTGCGTAAAGCGGACCTTGCCGACCCCCGCCGGCGCCCAGGCAAAGGATCCGCTGACCAACGACACTGCCGCCGAGCCAACCCCAGCGATCGACCAGCGCCAACGGATCGCGAAAGTCTTCGTCATTCGCGGGGCGCGCAAAGCGATCGCGCTGTCTTACTTTGCGATCCCAAGCGGCTCGATTTTGATCGAGCGCACTCGCAGAGGATTCGGTTGGCGCTTCGTCATTCGACAAAGGAAATTTCCTTACGTTACCAGCGAAAGTCGCACTGACGGCAGCGGACTTCGATTTGCAGAATGTCGAGCCCACGCGGGCGATCAGCGCCGCAGCGTGGACAGATAAAACCAAAATAGGCGCGCGCGGCGGAGCGGCCAAGCTCCCAATAGAGCAAAGCGCAAAGCAGCGTGTTAACCCCAGCATAGGCGGCGGGCCAAATGTGCCCCATCGCCATGGAGCCCAGAAAAAAGAGGGCCGACGAGACGGTGGCGAAGGCCAGGTAGTAGCGAGCCGACGCCCAGACGGCGCGGCCGCCAAACCAAAGTCCCACCGCTAAAATCAGCGGTAGATAAGGGAAGAGCATGACGACCTGGGTGCGATCGTGCGCATTGACGGCCAGCGCGACAGCGACGCAGAGCTGAAAGAGCGTGAGCAGAGCGGAGAAGAGATAGACGAGTGCGACCGACGGCGGCGTCGCCGGGTCGGCTTCGGACGAGCCGCTGTCATCCGGCGAGCGGAATGGATTGGGGGGCTCGCCGATCGACATACGCACATTCCAAAAAAAAAGCCGACGTCGCCAGATGCGGCCGTCGGCTTATCGATTGTTATTTCGCGCTAAGCGGAAAGCTTAGTCGAGGAAACCGACCAGCTCTTGGCTGCGGCTTGGTTGCTGCAGTTTACGAACCGCTTTCGCTTCGATCTGGCGGATACGCTCGCGAGTCACTTTGAAAATGTGTCCCACTTCTTCTAGCGTATAGCTGTAACCATCACCGAGACCGTAACGGAGTTTGATGATCTCCCGTTCACGATAGCTGAGGGTCTTCAGCACGCGGCTGATGCGGGTCCGCAGCATCTCTTGAGCAGCGCCGATCGCCGGGCTTTCGGCTTCGCCATCGGGCAGCAAATCGCCAAACTGGCTATCTTCGCTGTTGCCGACCGGACGGTCCAACGAGATCGGATAGCGGCTCATGGCCAACACGCGACGCGCTTCTTCGACGGTCGTGCCGGCGCGACGGGCCGTTTCTTCCAAGGTAGGTTCGCGTCCCTTTTCCTGCAGTAATTGGCGAGCGACGTTGCGAACGCGCGACATCGTCTCGACCATGTGGACAGGAATGCGAATCGTGCGGCTTTGATCGGCCACGGCGCGAGTAATCGCCTGACGAATCCACCAAGTTGCGTACGTACAGAACTTGAAACCACGGCGGTATTCAAACTTGTCGACGGCTCGCATCAGACCGGCGTTGCCTTCTTGGATCAGGTCCAGGAAGCTAAGGCCGCGGTTGCGATACTTCTTGGCGATCGAGACGACCAAGCGAAGATTTCCTTCCGACAGCTCGCGTTTGGCTTGCTGATATTCGGAGTAGATCACCTTCAATTGATTGACGCGACGACGCAGGCTGGTCGGCGTTTCCTGGGTGGCGACCAGGATGTTGCGATATTCGGCGATCCAGTCGGCTCGTTCCGACTCGTGACCTTTCGCCTTCTTATGCTCGTCGATACGAACCTTCAGATCGTCAATCCGCTTCGAGAAGTCTTCGAGCGTACCGATCTTCGATTCGATGCGTTGCGTACGCAAACCGAGTTCTTCGACCAGTTTGACCGAGCGACGACGACGACGACCGAGACGCACCCAAGCTTCGGCGCGTTGGCTTTCGCTACGCGATTTGCTGGTAGCGATGCGGTAATCGCGATAGTTGCGTTTCAGCAGCGTATCGAGCGTTTTCAGATTGTGGGGCAAACGGCCGAGGATCTGCTCTTTCTCCAAGCGATCCGTCACCGAGACCTGCACGGTGCGATCGAACGGCAGTTCGCCGTCCTGAACGCGACGCAGAACTTTGATCGCGTCTTGAATGACGTAATCGCATTCCAGCAGCATGCCGCGGAACTTGGCGCGAGTCAGCTCGATCTTGCGAGCCAGAAAGATTTCTTCCTGACGGGTCAGCAGCGGAATTTCACCCATCTGCGTCAGGTACATGCGGACCGGGTCATCCGACCAAGTCTCGCCGTCATCGCCAAGAAATTCGTCGGACGAATCATCGACGCTGTTGTCGTTGTCGGAATCGACATCGACCAAGGGGGTGTCGTCGCTATCCCCATCCAACACTTCGACCGAAGCGTCGAAATCTCGGGGGCTGCGAACGCGAGCGTCATCGTCTTCAAAATCGTCAATCAGGGCGTCGTACAACATTGCACTCCTTCACTCGCCAAAACGTGAGTTGGGATTTCCTAGTCGAGGAAGCGTCCAAAAATCATCAATCGTCTTTCCACCCAATTTGATCACCGTCCGACGCCGAGGTAACGCGGCAAGGCGTTGCGTCCGGATGGTGCGATCCACCTACTGATGAGGCGGTGAAAAGGATCAATTCGTCTCAGTGCTTCTCTCGTTGAGTTTCGCGGCGGCTTGGCATCAAACCAAGCAAGTCTACCACCGAACTAGTAACGTATTGCCGTCCGTGGACATTTGGTAAGAGATTAGACATAAACGCGTTACGACCTCGATCCATTTGCCGTAACCACGCCGCTTCCCCAAGACGCCGTATTTTTCCTACGTGCTACGTCCGCCAACTCTTGAGTCTTGCGATGGCATCCTGCCCATCCAATTTGACAAAAGGAAATCGAACTGCTTGTTCAATGTCGCAAATGCCCAATCAAATATTGCCTAATCACCCCAAACTCGCCATCCATTGGTTCTGTTCACAAACCCCGCATGAATGACAAGCCTGTTCCGCTGTTTTCCGCTTCACTGATATCCCCAATACGCATCGCGGATATTAAGGAATCGGTTATGCCATCTATTCTAATCAAACGTATTGTTCGGTTTCCACGAGTTTTCCTTGCGTCGAACGCGCATTGTCCACCTAATTATGGGGTGATTGACAACGAAAGACAATTCTGCTGCCAAATTGGACCGAATGCGACGACTTAGGAAGACGCAATAACCTGCGGTGAACCGAAAGCGAATCAGCAATCCCCTCCGTCTACCTATTTAGCGGCCCTTGGTATTCCATCTTCGGATTTGAGCGTCTTCCTCAATCCATCGCCGCGGCGGTAAGATGTCGCTAAGGGAGCGAAATGGGAACTGTTTTGCGCTGCTCTACTTCTTCTGTTCAATTTTGCAGTCTCTAAATTTTAACTAGGGGACCCGCTCGGTCTAGAGTTTAGTTTGGATTTCCTGCTGCGGCAGGTCGCGAATTTTACTTCCGCCGAAATTACCCAGACTTCCTAGGCGTGGCGGATTCTCATCCATGCGACAATCGACAACATTACGGTTGATATTTCGCGCTATCGGACCCGTTACGTCCGCTAGTTGTTTGCCGCAATCGGGCTCGATAGCATAGACGCCCCCCCTCTTTTTTTTCTCGACATTCGGGAGTTGCTACGGATGAATTCGCTCAATCTTGCTGGAAAAGCCGCTCTTGTCACGGGAGCCAGCATCGGAATCGGTCGCGCCGCAGCGATCGCACTCGCCAAGCGCGGAGCCAGCATTGCCGTCAATTATCGCTCTCAGCCAGAAAAAGCGGCCGAAGTCGTCGAGAAAATTGAGCAATTAGGCGGCCAGGCGATCGCCATCCAGGGGGACGTTTCGGATCTAGAGTCGGTGCAGAAGATGGTAGAGCAGACCGTCGCGCGGTTCGGCAGTCTTGATGTGGCCGTCAGCAACGCCGCTTACAGCGATCGACAGCGGTATTTTGAGGCCGATCTCGACGGATTTCGCCGGACGATCGATGTCACCATGTGGGGCGCTTTTCATCTGCTGCATGCGGCGACTCAGCAGATGATGAAGCAGGGAAACGGAGGAGTGATTACCTTCGTCAGCTCGCCCCACGCGTTTATTCCAGCTCCTAGAGCGATGGCTTACAACATGTCCAAAGCGGCGATCGATCACATGGCCAAAACGGCTGCGATCGAAGTCGCCGAGTTTGGCATTCGAGTGAACATTTGTCAGCCTGGCTGGACGGATACTCCAGGCGAGCGAAAATTCGCGTCGGAGGAGACGTTGGAAACCGGCGGCTCCAAAATTCCACTGGGAAGACTTGGCACGCCGGAAGAGATGGGAGAAGCGATCGCTTTTCTATGCGATCCGGCCAATAGTTACATGACCGGGGCCACTTTGTTGATCGACGGAGGGATCAGTTTGCCCTGGTGGGGAAATCGCGGATCGGCGGCGCCGGGGTAAAGAATCAGCGAAAAACGGGAATCCCGCCGTTTGAGCGACGCACGCCGGTAGTTTTCGATTTAAGATAGTAGTTTACACGCATCGCCTTTGATTCCATCTTCTCGCTAGCCTGTCCGTATCTATGCTGAAATATCTGCTTACGACCGATGAAGGTGAGCAAGTTGTCGTCAACTCGACCCAAGCCGGGGAACTGATTCAAACCCCGAGCGGTCGAACGGTAGAAGTACCGCCGCTGCGCGAGCTGCGATCCTTACCGCTGTACGAAGCGGATTCGAAGAGCCGACCATTGGCCGCGTCCGGCGAATGGAACCGCGCCGCTGGGCTCCTCTTCGCCGTCGGGTTTGTCGTGCTGTTGCTGGGGTTTGGGATGGGCGGCTACATTTTGATGAGATTGCCGGAAGCGGCGGTTGTCGAGCCATTTCCCACAGAACAGGTCGAGTCCGAATTCCAGAAGTTGCCGGCGGAACAATTGGTCCAGATGTGGGGAGAATTCTCCGAGAAGGGCTATCTCGAAAAGATTCGCGACTTCCGCACGCGCAATGAAATGATCAATATCATTCGCGGCAATCGAATTAACTTTGCGCTGGCCTGCTTCGGCGTCGGCTTGGTCGGTATGGCGATCGTCGCCGGAGCCGCCGTGTTGGGCAGCAAACGCAAACGGGGATAGAGTAGTAGAGCTACTTCTCGAACAGACGTCGCCATTCGACATCGGGCAGCGGACGCCAGCGACCGACGACTTTCGTCCGTTCTTGGGCTCGATGCGGTTGCAGCGAGGCCAGATCGAGCGTCAAACGGATCTCGTTCCACCATCCGCCGCCGCGCAGTACATACGCATCTTGCGATTCTCCCAATCGCCAGTTCCCCCACTGGTCCAGTCCGGGATAAACATCCAAGATTCGGGCCATGGTCGGATCGTCTTTGCTGATCGATCGCAAGTTGCGACAAACGCGGCAGACGCCGCCGCGCAGCGCACGCGGCGAAACCTGTTGTCCGCAACTGGTGCAGCTTTGCAATTCGGTCGTCAGTAATCGATCGCCGCTGGCCGGACAAGTCGCGAATTGATCGTTGCAGCCTCGTTTTCCGCTGACGACCGAAGTTTCGAGCTCAGACTCAAGCACGCGCCGGCCGGTCAGCTCGCACGTTGCGATCGACTCGACCGGAGCGATCACGCCGTTGTCGGTCGCCGCCAGATGATAGCCGATACGTCCGGTCGCATCGCAATGGAACCGTGGAGGCGAAACGTCTCCTGAGACGTAATGCCGCGCCCAGCCTTCAAACGGCAAACTGGTTGCGGCGTCTCCGATCAAGATGTCGATCTTGCCGATCGCATATTTGCACCAAACGATCGTCGCCAATTTTCGTTCGCTCCCCTGCTCCTCTTGGATTCGATCATGCGATTGCTCTAGCAAAATCTGAACGCTCGCTCGAGCGTCACGCGTGTAAGCCAGGTGCGGCGTCAAATCCTTCAGCCCGAAAGCGATAATCTCGTGGCTGCTTAGCAGTTCTCCCGTGCGCCAAAAAAAATGGTGCTTTACTGGCGAATCGTCGGCAGGAATCGTTGTGATGCGCAAGAGTGGGCGTTCTTCGAGACGGCAGCCGCCCAATTGACACTTTCCCTCTTCGATCACGTACGGAGCGAATAACGCTTCGGCCAATGCCGGAACGCCGGAAGGCTCGTCCCTTGGGGCCGATTGCGGAGCTGGCTCTAACTGTTCGAGTCGGCGGAGAATGTCTTGCCAGAGCGTCCCGGCGGGACTGATGACAACCGCGCCGTGATCGGCCTCTTCTCCCTGCGAACCGATTCGAAAGCGAAACTCGGCCGGCGGCCATTCGGCCTGGGGATTGGTCGCGCTGGCCAAAAAGAAACCATCCCCCTGATCGACGACGACAACGCCTAATTCAGCAAGCGACCAAGCGACGAAGGTCGCGAAGTCCTCTTGGATCGCGGCGGAGTCGTTCATAGCGGAAGCAAGTCGGGGGGCAAATCAAAAGTGGGAAATGTCACTTCTTTCATCGGCCGCTCGCGGCGGCAAACGTGCGGCGAACTGCCAGCGAGCCGCGTCCGGTTCGAATCGACCTTGCGAGATCGGCATAGTCGTTAAAGCCTGAATCATCGCAGGGTTAGACGCCGCTTGCCAGCGGTAGAAATACCGGTACTGACGGAACAGTTGCGTTGAGAGTGACAGCTAGTTGGCGCCCCCAAGGGCTACATTGGGGGGCATGAGCGAAAAACACCCCGAACAGTATATCTTTCTCATCACCATCAGCGACTCGCCGAAGTCTCCAGAGTCACAGCCGAGCAGCGCGCCAAAGTCGCACCAGATGAGCCGATCAGATGGCCCGTTGGACGCTGACTCCGCTCAGGCGTCGGACAAGCCGCCGCATCTCAAGGACGCAGATCGTGGATAAGACATTTTGGATCGGCAGTCCGCTACGACTGACCACCGAATCCATATCGGTCGGCTGACCATCGGCCAACGCTTGCATGATCGCGGTTTCCATCTCGTTCAGTTGCAGTTCGATCGGAGCATGAATCGTTTTGCCATCTGCGGTTTTCGCCGGTTGCGAGAGGGGCCCCAGTTCTTCCAGCACGTCGTCAATCGACTCGACGAGCTTGGCGCCGTCTTTCAGCAATCGATGGCAACCGCGGGCATTGGGGTTATCAATGCGACCCGGGATCGCGAAGACCTCGCGGCCTTGCTCCATGGCGCAGCGGGCCGAGATAAGTGCGCCGCTACGCGTCGCCGCTTCGACCACGATCACGCCGAGACTCATGCCGGTGATCAGGCGATTGCGCTGCGGAAAGGCGCCGCTTAGCGGTTTGGCCAGCGGCGGAGATTCGCTCAGCAGCGCTCCTTGTTCGGCGACTTCGTCCGCCAAGGTTTCATGTTCCGGTGGGTAGATGCTACGCAGACCGCTGGCGAGAAAAGCGATGGTGCGCCCGCCGGCGCGCAGCGCTCCGCGATGGGCGGCGGCGTCAATTCCGCGCGCGAGTCCGCTGACCACGGTAAAGCCGGCTTTCGCCAGTTCGTAGCCAAAGCGCTCTGCCTGCGCCAGGCCATAGCTGGAAGCATGTCGCGTTCCGACGATCGCGACCGACATTGCGTCGGCCGGCGAAAGATCGCCGCGCAAAAACAAAATGCTCGGCGGGTCGGGGATCTCGGTCAGTAAGTGCGGATAGCGAGCATCCTCCAGCGCCATGATGTCGACGCCAAAATCGACGCACAGCGAGATCTCGCGGTCAATGTCGATCTCGCCGGCCGTCGTGATTTTTTGGCTAAGCTTGGGCCCGACGCCGGACACGCGTTCTAGTTCGCTGCGCGAAGCGGCCAGCACGCCTGCATGCGTTCCGAACCGCTCTAGCAGCGTCTGAGAGGTTCGCGGACCAACGCCGGAGACGAGCGCCAGTCGCAACTTGGCGCGAAATGCTGGATCTTCAAACTGGTCTGGGAGAAGGCTCATCGGCGCGACTCACTCCATCCGGCTGGGGTATTTACGCCGGCCATTGTAGCGGGGTCGGCTCAGAGAAGCCAGAATTTCGGCATGGCCAGGCAAAACGCCGTTTTCTCGGCCATCGGCGTCGTAACCATTTGCGGGCAGCGCTCATACGATGTTGATAAACTAGTGCTGCGGCGCTCGGCGAACTTGCTTCCCCTTCCCTGATTCCATCGATCCAGATCGCGCTTATGACGTTTTCGATTCGATTCACTTTCTCCGTTCTGTTGGCTCTCGCTGGCGCAAATTTTTTGTCGGCTGCCGATGAGCCTGCAAAGCGATATCTGGCGCAGATGGAGAATGGGGACCGCCTAGTCGACGATCAAATTCGCAACTGGTACTCAAATAACGCGCTGCCGCAACTTGCCGGTCGAACTCTGATCGACGGCGATAATTCGATGCGGTGGCTGCTGGATCGCTCACTGCAGCCCAGCGAAACTCCAGCCGCCTATATTGAACTGGTGAGCGGCGATCGTTTGCCCGGTGATGTAACGCGCTACGTGCCGACCATCGCCGTCCAAGGCTCGGTCGTACCGTCCCACTTTGAAGTGCAGCCGACGATCGATATTCGCCGCCCTGGCGATGAGCGGATTGATTACTCGGTCCGCGTTCTCGATCGCTTTGTCAAAAAGATCATCTGGAAACGAGGAGGTCCTGTCGATCGGTACGAGCCGTCGACGATTTACTATCGCGATGGCCGCAAGGTCCGCTTTCGCGCGATTCGGCTGGTCGACGGCGACGCTCATCTGCTGTTGGCCAACGGACGTCGAGTCGCTCGGTTTGACGAGCTGGCCGAACTCCACATGCCGGAATTGGACAGTTGGGACGTTTATCTCGACGAACTTGGCATGCTGCTGCCGAACGGTTTCAGCGAGCAGCGCACTTCCCGGTTGTTGCAATGGGAATCGACAGACGGTCTGGTCGCGACCACGTCGCTACAGCGGTTCGACGCCGACTCGCAAGGAGACAACAACCAAAGTGATCGCTGGGTCCATGCGATGCAACCGGCGTGGTCGCTGGATGTGCTTTGGATTCCGAACGCACGCAGCTATTTGCGCCGCAGCTTTGCTCCAGATCGCCCGCCGTTGGTTCGTTTCGCCCACAGCGAAGATCGCAGCGGCGCCTACTTCTCAGAAAATGGCTGGCCGACGCGCAACAATCGCAGCGTGGTCGGCGGCCCGCTCCGCACAGGCGACGAACTCTTCGGCTGGGGGCTGGGCGTTTTGGCGGCCAGCAAAATTAGCGTGCCGTTGTCGCCGCTGGTGCGCGGATTTCAAACGCGGATCGGATTGGACTATGCGGCCCGCGACGGTGGCTGCGTGCAAGCGCGCATCTTTTTAGATGGCGAGCGGCTGTTCGAGAGCCCGTTGATTGTTGGCTCGAAAGAAGTGATCAACAGCGGCGCGCTCACCTGGACGGCCGACAAACAGGCGAAACAGCTTCACTTGGAAGTCGATCCCGTGCATGAGAAACGCCCTGACGGCGCTGATCCGTTTGATATTCGCGACTTGACCAATTGGCTGGAGCCGCAGTTTCAGCTCGATCGCGAGTTGCTGGAAAAGGAAGTGCGATTGCGAGCGATTCAGCAAATCACCGCTTGGGAAGGTTGGGCCGTTGCGCCGCAACCGGAAGGGGAGATTCGGATTGTCAATATGCGCCGGGATGTCGATCGCGAGCCGATCGAGTGGCGCTTAGCGGCGCTGGCGATCCACAAGCCGTTTGAGCTGCGCCGCACGGTCGACCTGTCGGCGGACGATCGTTGGCTGACGATCACGACCGATCGTTGGGGAAATTTTGGCGCTGCACCCCGCTTGGAAGTGTCGCTCGATGGCGCAACCGCATTTGAAGGCGAAATCCCCGAGAGCCAGCGGCATGAGTCTGGCCAAACGCCCCGATATGTTGCGTTGGGGGGCAGGAGCGGTCCGGTCGAAGTGATCATACGTCAGTTCCCTTGCGACGCTCGCATGCCGATCGATTGGCGCGAAATCGCCGTCGGTCCCGAACGCATGACGTTGATCGCATTGTTGGAGGATCCAACTGCCGAAGAAGTCGCCGAGATGAAAACTCTCACCGGCGCAAAAGCGAATGTCGAGTTGGTTGATTCGCCCAGCATGATCGGCGCTCCGGCGCTGCGGATCGCACCGGGCGAATTTGTCGAAGTGGCCAAGTTCGATCCGCCGCTGGTGATCACCGAACGATCGGCGCTAGGCGAGTTACGCTTTCTCCGGTTCGCCTATCGCAAAGAAGGAGGGGGGCAGATCGAGATCCGGCTGTTGCACGATGGAGACGACGAAACGCCGGCCATATATCGGTTGGGCAAAGGCTCGAAAAAAGAGCCTGGCTATGTCGTGTTGGAAGGGAGCGATCTGAAGGAAGAGTGGAAGATCGGTTTCGCCGATCCTTTCGCCAATTTTGGAGACATCCAAGTCACCGGGATCGCGCTGCGAGTCGTCGATGGCGGGCCTTGTTTGTTCGACCACTTCTATCTCGGACGCCGGCATTCGGACTACGAGTTGATCGTCGCGCCAAGTCCTGATCGCAACAACTGGGAGAACTGGAGCGATCGCCGAGAGCAAAACTTGCCACGGGCGCTCGCCGCGTCGGTGACCATCGACTACGGAGACGATCAACAGGGGCGCGGCTTTATTATCCACGAGCGTGAAGGATGGGTGATCGCGCCAGGGCATCAAGTCTTTCCCGCTCAGCGCGACGTCAAAATTACCACCGCGGATGGGCAAACATTTGCAGGCAAGACCTTTGGCGTCGACCGTGAGCATGATCTGGGACTGCTGCAGATCACCGACAAGCCGCCGCAGGAGGATCGTTGGCCCTGGATTGAGTTGACCCATCGCGAAAAATACGAGCGGCAGCAGATCCTGTTGGCGGTCGGCATCGACGCTAAGCAAAAGCCGGCCGCCGAAGTCGTTCGCAAAGAAGGAGACTTTTTTGGCGCGATTTGGACCACGCCTCCCAGCTTTCCGTTTGCGATTGGGCAAGGAGCGATCGAGATCGAACAGCGGCTCGGCGGGCTGTGCGTCGAAATGCTGAGCGGAGGATCGCCGGTGATCGTTAATCCCTACCCCGTTCGGAAGCAGATGGATCGCCTGAAACGGAACGAAGTCTTCGGCGACTGGCTCATCGGCGCCGGTCCTCAGTTGGGGATGACCATCCGTCAGGTGGAAAACGGAGTCGAAGTGACCGACGTTCGGGCTGGCGGACCTGCGGCCGAGATCGGCTTTCGCGTAGGCGATTTGCTCACCAAGGTGAATGGCCGCGACGTGCATAGTCGCGGCGACGTGTTGGCCGCCGTCGCTTCGCTCAATCCCGGCGATGATGTCGAGGTCGAGTACCGCCGCATCGCCGATCGCAGCACCAAACGATTGCGATTGGGACGTCGAGATTAGCCGATTCGGCTTACTTGGCGGCGACTTCTTCTTGGTCTTTGGGGCCAGACGTCAAATCGAACTTGTACTCGCGCGGTCCAAATGCGCGTTGTCGATAAAGCACCAAGCCATGAGCTGCGTGATAGAGAGCGCCGCATTCTAGCGGAGCTCCTTCGGTTTGCTCAAAGACCTTGCACATGTGCTGCGCCGCTCGGGCGACCCAAGGTTCTCGCAGTTGGTCTTCGGTCAGAGAGAGCGAAAGAAATTCGAGCGTGTGTCCCGTGGTGCCGATATCTTCGGCCAGATCGGGCGAACTGCCTGGCCGGCCGAAGTAGTTGCTACTGAGCGAACCGTTTGGGTTTTGGTAATCGCGCGCTTTGGTAATCGCTTCCTGAATTCGCCCATCGGCGGCGACCCACTCTGGGGTCATTTCGCCATCTTGCGCCGTATGGCGATTGAGGGCCATCGAAAGACCGATCAGGCGATGCGTACCCCCGCAGGCGCCGCTGCCAAAGCCTTGATCGACTTCGGATTGAACCAGAGCGGGGATGCTCCATTGTTTGCCGGTCGAGTCAACCCATGACGCCGTGGTCGGCAAGTAGGCGGTCAACGAGATCAACGTCCAGCTGTATTCACGATCAAAGTTGCGCGACAGGTCGAGCTGCACCTGACCGATGAAGTCGGCCATCGTGTACTCGTGACCGTCAAACTGAATTGTCGTTTCCGGCGGAAGGTCGCACTGCGACAAGATGGCGAGCCATTGGTCGTTGTGACCTTGGCCCGTTTTGGAACCTTGTTCTAGCAACGCTCGTAGTCCAACGCGCTTTTCTCCATCCGCGCCGACAAACGGGAGCGGCGAACCGCGCTCCATCGTCCAGCCGGTCATCTTGCCTCCCTGCAAGAGATGGTCGACGGCCGAAACGAATTTTCCTTCGTGCTCGACCGGATAAACATCTTGGTAAGCGAGCGCCCCGTGCAAAATCTGCCAGGCGGCGTGATCTTTGGTGTTCAGCTTTCGCTGCGCCAGGGTGTAGTCGAGAACTGCGTCGATTCGATCGCGCAGCTTGTCCATATCGATCTCCGCCTCTGCGGTCGGCAGCGGCTGTCCCGCAGGCGGAGCCAGGGACGGGCGACAGCTAGTACCGGCCAAAAGAAGCGCCAAAACCAAAGCCAGACAAAATCCGGCATATCGCACCGAAGACATAGAAGCGGCTCAATCGTAGTAGGTCAGAACGAAAACCCCGACGTTTCGTTATAGCATGCGCCCTAGCGAGAAACTAGCGAATGCGTAATTTAGGTAATTTGACGATTGTGGAACGTGACTTGCTCATAACGGAAGAAAGGAGCTGTTCCTGCCATTTTGCGAGCCTATAATTCCGAGCAGCCGATGGCGAATAGCTCCTGGCCAGAAAAAGTCCTGGCGAGACGGCTGAGTTACTTCCGTTAACGATCGAAAGGCGAGACATACGCCATGTATTGGTTCAACCCGATGTATTTTCTGTTTATCGCTCCGGCCTTGCTGCTGGCGTTTATCGCCCAGATCTGGCTGAAGTCGACTTACGCGTCGGCGATGAAAAAGCCGGCGCCGTTGTCGGGCGCCGCCGCCGCTCGGCACATTCTCGATTCGGCCGGTTTGCAGGACGTGCGGATTGAACAAATCCCGGGTCAGCTTTCGGATCACTATGATCCCAGCGCCAAAGTGTTGCGGCTGAGCCCTGACGTTTATCAATCTCGTTCGCTGGGCGCAGTCGGCATCGCCGCGCACGAAGCGGGCCACGCGATTCAAGACGCCAAACATTACGCGCCGTTGGTGCTGCGCAATCTGGCCGTTCCGACCGCCAGCTTCGGCAGCAGCGCCAGTTGGATCTTGTTGATCATCGGCATGATCTTCCAGTGGAATTTTTTGCTGCTGGCTGGAATCGTGCTGTTCGGCTGCGTCGTTGTGTTTCAGCTGATCAACTTGCCTGTCGAATTTGACGCTAGCGCACGGGCCAAGCGAGTCCTGGTCGATCTCAACATCGTGCCGCAAGAAGACATGCACGTGGTCCGCAACATGCTGTACGCCGCCGCGTTGACCTACGTCGCCGCAACGCTGCAAGCGGTGCTGACGCTGCTGTACTACATCATGATCTACATGGGCCGCCGCGACTAACCGGCGGCCTAGTCAACGGTCGAAAGAGAAACGACCGCAGTCGAAACCATTCGGCTGCGGTTTTCCTATTTCTTGGCCTTGGGCAGATCGAAGTCAAGACCTTCTTGCGCTTCGTCGATCGTCACTTTAAGCGGCGAGAGATGTTTGAAGCCGTAGTCTGACGGCGTTACCTTTTGATAGATGTTTTGCATGGCGCTCTGCTCTAAGTCGGGAAACTCTTTTTGTTGGCCGACTAGTTTGTTGCCATGGATGACGACGATCTTTTCGCCCGGCGGGACCTGCGCCCGATAGACGCCGTCTTGAATGCTGCCGCCGCCGGCAGGCGTTTCGCCGTCGACCGACACGAAGGAAATCGCGCCTTTGGTGACCGGTTCGCCGGCGACGGTGACCATGCCGCTGACGGGGACTTCAAAGGTAGTGCGAGCTCCGCCGCAGCCGATGCTTGCGACGGTTGCGCAGAAGAGCGCCAAGAATGAGAGTGGGTACCAGCGGATCATGGGAATTCACCAAGCGTTAAGATGAAAGAATGAATTGCGAACGCTCCAACGCGCCGACGAGCGATGTCGGCGACGCGTTAAAAGATTGGCGAAGTGGATGGCAGTCGCCAAATTACGGAAGTTGCTGCGGTTCGCCGCCGCGGCTCGAAACCGCCGCTTGCCAGATTGTTTCAGAGATTGTTTCCGAGACGAAGCGAGCCGAACCGTCGCACATCGCGACGATCACGCCGCCGGGATGGCGGCTGCGGGCCGCAACCTGGACGCTTTGATTGTGCGTCGGACCGGTGCCGACCTCATAGCACGGAATCGTCCGGTAGTCGTTGTTGCTGGAATCCTCGGACGAATCTTTACAAGCTGCGCAGTGATCGGGACTCGACGAGTTGGGAGTTAGAATCGACATGAACGCCGGCGAGCCGTCGTCATTCAAAATGTCGCCGCGCGTGTCGCTCAATCCGCCGGGCGCCGCAATGATCAATTCTGAATAGAGGGCCGTGTTCGAGAGTCCGTCGATGATGTGGTTCAGCTTGTAGATGTGGTGAATGCCAAAGGGGGCGCCAGTATAGACCGCTTGATCAGCCGCGGGCTGATGCAAGTGCGTGTTCCCCATGTTGGCGACATAGTTGCCCAAAACTCGCCAGTTCGAGTCGGTTTGATCTTGCATCGCGCCCACCTGATCGGAAGGACAATAATAGGCCGATACAGGCACACGGCATTTGCCAATATTGTCGGCGGAGTAAAACGGGTCGCTGAGAGTGTATCCGTCGTACAGCGCCGTTTGTTCGATATAAGGCCAGAGTTGTTGCATCCAGGTAATGCGTCCGTAGGTGCCGCCATCCTCTAGCTTGTCGGTCCATTCAATACCGCCCAACGGCAACCAGCCTTGGCGCGCATCAGCATGCATGTGCGTCGCCAGCGTCAGTTGCTTTAGGTTGTTCGTGCATTGCATCCTTCTCGCCGCTTCGCGCGCTTGTTGCACGGCAGGCAGCAAGAGAGCGATCAAGACGCCGATAATCGCGATCACGACCAACAGTTCGACCAGCGTAAAACCGCGTCGAGCACGACGCGCCAACAAAGAATGAATCATGACATTCCCTTAAATACGATGCGACAACAGAAAAAAATTGAACGAATAAGAAGCGCACATTTCGAGCCGATTGGGGCAAACTGCTGCGCATGGGGAGGGTAGTGACAAACTAACTTTGGCGTATAGCAGGGTCAATCCAAAATTGAATTGGTTGCGGTGAAGCACACTTGATAGAAGCGTTGAAACGCTCGGCAGTGAACTCAAACAGCGCCGAAGAGCAGCCTATGGAAGATATCCATTTGCAGCCTGTTTGCTTAGGTGCGTTTCGGCGTCGTTAGGGTGCGGCAAAAGAAGTCGGTCAAATTGAGCAGGGTTTCGGGCGGCTGTTTTTTTTGAAGAAAAACTTCGCGCGATTGCTCGAATCACACGATTCGAAATGAAGAAGACCACGTCAGGAATCCACCTTCCGCGGTCTTCTGGTTGTTGGCATGAAGTCCGCAGATGCAGGTTTAGCGTCGCGCTTTTACCTTCTTCGTTAACTCAAAGTGGAGGTCGTCCTGTGCTCCGCTGATGGAAGCGGTCAACGGCGTCAGTTCAAACGCGTTGTATTCTGGCGGCGTCACCTTTTCGTACTTATCGCGCGTCGGACTGTCGGGCGTGTCGTACAACTTTTCCTTCCCGACCAGTTTGTTGCCGAGCACCATCACCCTCTTTTCGCCGGGCGCGACAAATGCGACGTAGGTTCCGTCTTTGATATTACCGCCGCCGGTCGGTGTTGCGCCGTCAGCGGAGACGAACGATACGGAGCCGATTTCGATCGGTTGTCCGTCCATCGTCACTTTGCCGCTCACTTTTACTTCGTTGGACTTTGCTTCGCTGCTGCAGCCGATCGAAAGCAGCGACAGTGCAGCGACAAGAACGGTCGTAAGCATTGGGGTTCGCATGATATTGCCTCGCAAATAGATAAGGGAGTTTAACGCCTGCCTAGGGGCGCTAAACCGCGAAGGTCAGCGCCGCGCCGAGACGGGCGAAAGCAAGGTGTGGGACTACGGAAGCTGAACTACTTCGCCGCCGCGTCCGGATAACACGCCTTGCCATACCGATTGCGAGATCGTCTCACCAACAAAGCGCACCGAGCCGTCGCACATGCTGACGATCACGCCGCCTGGATGACGGCTCCGCGCGGCGATTTGCATCTCGGAGTTGTCGGCGGCGATGGTACATGGAATCGAGCGATAGTCGTTGTGATTAACGTCCATCGCCGACGCTTTGCATTGGCGACATTGGTCCGGGCTCGATGAATTGGGGGTCAAGATCGACATGAAACCGGGGCTTCCTTCATCGTTAAGAATGTCCCCGCGGTTGTCATTCACCGTATTGGCCGACGCGATGATGATCTCTGAGAAGCAGGCTGTGTTGGAAGTGCCGTCGATTATCTGGCTCATACGATAGGAGTGACGAACGCCGAATGGCGAACCGTTGAAGATCGCCTGGTCGGCCCCATTTTGATGCAAATGGGTGTTGCCCATGTTGCCGACATAGTTCCCCATCGCGCGCCAGTATGTAGGATCCGCCGCGGGGCCTTGAACGGCGCCGACCTGATCCGAAGGACAGTAGTAAGCGTTGACGGGAACGCGCAGTTGATCGATGTTCGGCGTGGCGTAAAACGGCTGATTGAGGTCGTAGTTGTCATACAACGCGGTCTGCTCGATGAAGGGCCAGAGCAAAACGTGCCAGGTGATTCGCGAGTAAGAATTGCCGTTCTCCACTTTGGTCGGATTGTTGGCGCCGTTCATTGCGCCCAGCGGGAACCAGTCGGGATACGTGTCCATGTGCATGTGAGTCGCCAACGTCAGCTGCTTCATGTTGTTGGTGCACTGGGCGCGCCGCGCCGCTTCGCGGGCTTGCTGAACCGCCGGCAGTAACAAAGCGATCAACACGCCGATGATCGCGATCACGACCAGCAGTTCGACCAACGTAAAACCACGCCGGGATACAAAGGATGGAAAGATTCGAGACATAAAAAACTCCCGATAGAGCGAAATGAGATGAGAATTCTGGTCGAAAAAACGACGACAGATAAAGAGAAAACTGGAGCGTTTTTCAAAATAGAGACCGCCGCGGATTCCGCAAATGCCCTAATTGGCGGTTAGTGACGGGGATGCATCCGTTCGCCTAGCAGCTTGGCATCCTGCTGCAAAGATCGAATCGAGCGCTTCTGGGAAGAATTGCAATTCTTGGAGCCACCATTGGGCTCGAGAAAGCGATCAGCACACAATTGGACCACGCATTTTTGCGTGAAAAACGCTGGTTAACACATTGGCCGTAGCTTGTGTTTCCGGACTTTATTTTCGAGATTTCGAAATAAAAAAAGGGCCCTTTGGCGGGACCCTTGCAAAATCTTGGTTTTGTGATCGAGCCTGCTGCTCTTCAGTCAGTTGCTACTTCACGACCTCCGTCATCTCGATGTCGAGTTCGACATCCCCCTGCGCGAAGTCAAACTTCTTAACATAGTTCTTGCCTTTGGTCAGCGGCGCGCCTTGCGGGGCATAGCCGTTGGTGACTTTGCCGTCGAACGCTTCGATCGTCACAAGATGCGGGCCGCCGATAAAACCAATTCCATCTGCGGCGGTGTCAAACTTGCCGTCCTTGATTTGGGCGTAGGACGGAGCGCCCGAGTTCCCTTGCGATGCGTCCGGCTCGAAGAAGATCGCGCCGGCGGGTACTGGTTTTCCATGGTACGTCACCGTGCCGGAAATTCGATGTCGCGAGATTTCTTCGTGTTGGCAACCGCTCAACAGCAGGCTCGCAACCAAGACTGCGGCGAGTAGGGAATACGATTTTTGCATCATCTAATCTTCCATCCGATCTGCAGCTTTCAGGCCGCTTAGTTTACGGAACTCACTTCACCCCCGGCGCGACTTGCGATCCCGCGATAGATCGTCATGTCGATCGTCTGGGGAAGAAAGCGGACCGATCCGTCCATCATGCTGAAGTTAGCACCGCCTGGGTGCTCGCTGCCGTAGCCGGTATTGAAAGAGAGGGATGCGCCGTTTTTCCCGTAATTGATCGGCTGGGAATGAGTCTTGGTGTCTAACAACGCGACGTTGGTTGCATTGTATTGAAGTGAACCGCGAGTCCAGGCGCGATTGTTGACGTATTTCCCAAAGGAGATTTCTCCAAAACCAAGCGTATTGCTTGTTCCATCCTGGATGTCACGAAACGAAGTACAGTTGCGAGCGTAGAAAATACCTTCCTTTGCGATAGCTCCAAATGTGCTTGCGTCTTGTTGATAGGCGACGCCGGTCAGCGTGTTGGTCCCTATCGGTCCGGCGTTGCCATAGTAATGCGTCGTGTACGTATCTTCTTCATCTCCGCCCACGACGGGGAAATTTGATTGCTCAAACGTACCGCTAGGGCATAAGAAGCCATCGATCCGGTATGCGGCCAAATCGAAATTGGCCTGGTAGCTAGTTCCGTATTCGATCTGGTCGTACAGATTCTGCTGCTCAATGAAGGGAAGCAGGCGGCACAGCAACCCAATGCGGCCACTGTCAGAAGCGGCGGCCATGGGAAAATTTTGATTGACATCGTGGTAGTTATGCAACGCCAGCGTCAATTGTTTCAGGTTGTTGGTGCATTGCATCCGCCGAGCCGCCTCGCGAGCTTGCTGCACCGCCGGCAACAACAGAGCGATCAAGACGCCGATGATTGCGATCACAACGAGCAATTCGACAAGCGTAAAACCGGACTTTTTAAATGAGAACGTGCTGTTTCGGCGCATGATTGCAACCCAATACCAAAGGTAAATATCGCAACGAAAAGAAAAATGATGAGAACGTGCAGTCCAGCATCCTCGCTAAAGGTTATCGGCGACCTAGATGAAAAGCAATAAATTTAACAGAACTTGAGGCTCCCATAACAACAAAAAGAGCGAATAGCGGCGCGCAAAATTGCATAAATCGACGTATGGAAATTAGTGCCGTTAGGGGGCGATTAGGGAACCATATGGGGCTGGGAGCGTTTATCCTCTTTTTTGTAAACCGGAGTCGCATAGAATTGAATTTGCGGCGATCCGTAGTTTAGGCTGACAGAAAGCGTGGGTTGGCAAACCGCGGATTGCGACGTTCTTCATCCAGAGCTACCCCAACGTTGAGGTACAGTTTCGGGCAAGTAGAAAACTCTGCACGAAACAGCCAGGGAGACGCCGAACCGCATTGGAAGGAATCAGGTTGATGAAAAACGAAGACTTCATCGAGTTCATGGGCGACTATATTTCAGTCGTCACGACAGGCGCCGATTCCTATGCGCGTTCCATGACGTTGTGGAAGAAAATCATCGCCGCTTGTCAGAAGTATGACTGCAACAACATCTTGGGACAGTCGCAGACGCAAGGCGAATTGTCGACGATGGACAGCTTTAAGCACATCGAGGTCTTCCAAGAGGCCGGCGTTACTTGGAAGCATCGAATTGCGTGGGTTGCACCCGACCCAGATAAATTTGAACAGTTGAAGTTCGTCGAGACAGTTCTCAGGAATCGCGCATTAGTGAACGGCGGTCTCTTCCGGACAGTGGAAGAGGCGCGCAATTGGTTGCTTGGAGATACGACAGTCGAAGCCGGCGCCAGCAAGACGACCAAATCGAACTAGCGTTGAACCGCTACTTGTAGCCGAGTCGTTTTTCAATATCGCGTGAGCGACTGCTCAAGCCGGTTCCACTGTCGCCGCCGCCGTCTCCGCGGAATGCTTGGGAGAACCCAGAGACTTCTTCCGTCACCGAATCCATCGAGGTCCGCGCCTCTTTTTCGTCGGCAGATTCCGACTCCATCGATTCGACGGTCGTTTTTTGGCGCCAAGGGCGCCAAGTTTGGCATCCAACTAGGAAGTTGGCGGCCAAGAGCAACGAGAGTAAGGTCAGACGGTTCATCGTTGGTGGTCCAACATCGAGTAATCCGGAATGAAGGGGCGGAGTCTGTCAAAACGCCCCCCCCGACGCTATAGCAACTTGGAAGAGAAATGCAGCTTGACGTACTAGTCGTCGCCCCCCATCCCGACGACGCCGAACTCGGCATGGCCGGAGCAATCTTGAAGTTCAAAGCCGAAGGCTTGCGCGTCGGCGTCTTGGATTTGACCAGCGGAGAGCCGACCCCGTTTGGTTCGCTGGAGAAGCGCGCCGCCGAAACGGCCGCCGCGACCGAGATTTTGGGGCTCGACTGGCGCGAGAATCTGGGACTGCCGAATCGCAGTCTCGAACCGACGCTAGCTGCCCGCGAGCAACTAGCGACCGTCTTCCGCCGCGTTCGGCCGCGTTGGCTGTTCGCCCCCTACTGGGAAGACGCGCATCCCGATCACCTGGCCGCGACGCAATTGGTCGATGCGGCTCGGTTTTGGTCGAAACTGTCGAAAACCGAAATGCCCGGCGAGACTTTTCATCCCGAGCGGATCTACAACTATTACTGCGTCCATCTGAAGATGGCGATTCAGCCAGCATTTGTGCTCGATATTAGCGACCAGTGGGAGCGCAAAGCGGCGTCGATCGCGTGCTATCACAGCCAGTTTGTCGAAGGCCGCTCGCCAGAGCCCCCTACCTTTCTAGAAAAACTCCGCGACGAAGCTTCCTACTGGGGAAAAGTGATCGGTACAAAGTATGGCGAGCCGTTCACCAGTCGCGAGCCGATCGGTCTCGCTAGCATGCAATCGCTGGTCTGAAACGCAGCTTTCTTTCGCAATTTCTGCGAACCGACTAAAGCGATTGCGTTGACTTTGCCGATTGCTGAGCAATGACAAGATCGTCTGCGCACTAGCGCCGGTGATCGTCGCGCAGGGGGGCACACCTGCAAGCGACTACAAATTCAAATGCGTTGGCTCTGGTTGATATTGCTAGCTGGTTTCCTTGGTTCGGGGTGCACTGCATTTCCCGAGACGAAGCGCCAGCCGCAATTTCACAATCCATTTCCGCAGCTCAGCAAAGTCGCGATTATTCCTTTCAATAATCAGAGCGACGCTCCCACGCTGAACGCCGACGAAGTAACGATCGCCTACTACGGTCAGTTGCAGCGGATCCGTGGTTTCGAAATCGTGCCTGTCGGCGTCGTGATTCGTGCGATGGAAGCGACCGGCATCCGCGGCCGCGACGCGACCGAGATTCGCAAGCTGGGCGAGACGCTCGGCGTCGATGTTGTCGTCGTTGGTTCGATCACCGACTTTACGCCTTACTATCCCAAGCGGATGACGCTGGCGATCAACTGGTACGCCGTCAATCCAGGCTTCCACGCGATCCCGCCGGGCTATGGTCTGCCCTGGGGAACGGCCGACGAAGAATACATTCCTGAATCGCACGTTTGGGAAGCGGAATTCGCGCTCGCCAAAGAACAACTGCTAACGCAAACTCCTGATCCGCACGCAACCGCTCCGCCTGCAGCAGCGCCGCAAACTGCCGCTGATCCATTAGCCGAACAGCTGAACGACACGCCGGCGCCGCAAGTCAACGGCAGTGCTAGCATTGGCGAGACGCCTGCCGATAGCGGTCCGCCAGAACAACCGCAATTGCCGGCAGGCTGGCCTGATCCGCGCGGGTTTGTTCCGCCTCCGCCCAGCATTCAGCGTCCGCCGTTGCTCCCTTACGATGGCCCGATCATTTCGCAAATTCGCAGCTATGACGAAAACGACAGTGACCTCACCGCATTGGCAGAAGCCCACTATGACTTTATCGACGATGCCCGTCTCGGCGGGTGGCAAGGCTATTTGGATCGTAGCGAAGATTTCATTCGATTCTGTTGCTACACGCATATTACCGAGATGCTCTCCCTTCGTGGCGGCGCCGGAAAATCGAAAGTGGCGTTGAGGTGGCACGAAAGCCGATAACGCTTATTGCCAACTGTTCCCGCCGCGTCTGGAAAGAGAGCCGCACGTGACTGAAGAGATTAACGTACTAGCACTGGTCAAAGGCGCCGAGCGCTATATCTTCATGTTTAACGACAGTCGTCGCGCCGAAACATTGCGCACGCTCGGTCGTTATGCATCGAACCCGGAACTTAGTTTTTCGTGGTACGATGCAGCGGTGCTGAGCCAGAAGATTCGGGCTCAGGCTCCAACGGAAGAAAAGAGCGTCACTGCTAGCTCCGCTGTCAAGCCGCGCTTTGAGTTTCCGGCCAATGGTGCGATCGACATTAGCAGCGTAGATCACCTCGACTTCGACGAATTCGAATAAGGAACCTGCGGCCGTGGAGATGCGAGCCGCCGCCGACCGCTTCCTTCGCTACCTTCGGGTCGAACGCAATGCGTCTGACCTGACCATCAAGAGTTATGGCGAAGACCTTGAAGCGCTGGTCGACTATCTCGAAGAACTGTACGCCTCTCCGGCGACCACCGGAGAGGTCTCGACCCTCGACTTGCGAGGTTACGTCGCCGCCGTTTCTGACGCCGGCTACACCGAGACCACCGTCTCTCGCCGCTTGGCGTCGATGCGTTCGTTCTTTCGCTTCGCCCAGCGCGAAGAACTGATCGACCGCAGCCCGGCCAAACCGCTCCGCAACCCGCGCCGCAAGCGGAAGCTCCCTCACTTTCTGACCGGCGAAGAGATTAGCAAGCTGCTGAGCGCCCCGCCAGCCAATACCGCTGCCGGCCTGCGCGACCGCGCGATCTTCGAGACCACCTATAGCGCCGGTCTCCGCGTCAGCGAATTGATTGGTATGAACGACAGCGACATCGACGCTGAACAAGGCTTGATCCGCATTCGTGGTAAAGGAAAACGAGAACGCTTGGGACCGCTCGGCAGCTACGCCGTCAAGGCGCTCCACGATTGGCTCCGCAAACGCACGCTCAGCGATCGCACGGCCGCCGCGAAGGAAAAACCGGTCTTCACCAATAAGTTTGGCAATCGCCTAACCACGCGCAGCGTCGGCCGGATGCTGGAAAAGTATATCGCCATCGCCGGGCTCGATACGCGCACGTCGCCCCATACGTTGCGACATAGTTTCGCCACGCATCTATTGGACGCTGGCGCCGACATCCGCAGCGTGCAAGAGCTGCTCGGACACAAGAGCCTGGTCACCACGCAAATCTACACGCACGTCAGCACGACCCGGCTGAAAGAGGCGTATGAGAAAGCGCACCCCCGGGCGCAGCTGTAAGTCGTCGATCTATTCGCCGCGCACTGCTTTGACATACAAAAGGCATGGAATGGCGTGGGGGACTTCGGTCCAATTTTGACTCGCTTGACAATCAACAGAGTCGCTCGCTTACGCTGGCGAAGCTACGAAGAGGAATCGGCGCCGGCGACTTCCAAGAGCGCATCTTCAAAACGGGCGCAACGCTCTCGTTTTCAACTCCAGCTTTGTTATTTGCGATCGATCGGCAGCGCGCCGTTCCAGCCTTCGTCAGGGGACTCGCCGACTTGAGCGATGTACGCTTCGATCAATTGGCGGAGCGGATGTCCTGCGCCGGTGCGACGAAAAGCTTCAAGCGAAGATCGCCAATCCCCCCGATCAAACGCTTCGAGCGCCGGCTCCATTTCGGCAAATTTGGCGGGAGATTCAGACGAGGAAAGCGCATAGACAGCCGTCGCTTGCTCCATTCCAGCCGGCTGCACTTTCAGTAACCGTTCGAAACGGAGATCTTCGCAACCGGCTGCGATCGCGGTCGCTTCATCGACCAGCACCGGAGATGCGAACTGCTTACTGAGACTTTCCAGCCGCGACGCCAGATTCACCGGCGGCCCCAACGTCGTCACCTTGACTTGATCCTGGCTGCCGATCTTACCGGCGACGGCGCTGCCCGAGGCGAGTCCGACCCCTACGCGATAGCGACCGTCGCGATCGGCCGCATCGAGAATTTGCAGCGCCGCGCGACACGCGGCCGACGCGTCATCCTCCTTTGCGACAGGCCAACCCCAAAAACCCATCACGGCGTCTCCATGAAAGTCGCCGATCACGCCGCCGTGATCCAGGATCGCCGCGGTCATCATGCCAATCGCGTCACTCACTTCGTCCAACAGTTGCAAGAGACGATCACGTTGGAGTTCGGCGCGTCGACTAAAGCCGCGCAGATCGCAAAACAAGACGGTGACATCCGCGATTCGCGGCTGCAACAAACTTTCCCAATCATCCTGCTCCAACAATTGCTGCAAACTGGGAGAAAAGAATTGAGCGAACGAAGTTTGCCGTTTTTGCAATTCGCGCGCGTTGAGTAAGTTTCCATAGGTAGCCGCTGCTAACAGCGTGAACTTCAGGTCATCTTGCAGCGTCGCGACTTCGGTCGCTTGACCGATCAAGCGCGGACTAACGCCAGAGACGTACAAGACGGCGGGAAGCGCCCCAATCGGCGCACCCAGCGCCCACTCGGCGTGGGGATCAACGGTGATCCCTTCCGAGGGCTCGTCCCCTTTTTCCCAAACATGAATAGTGCACTCGCGACTTTTGAGCGTTTGCAAGATCAACTTCGCGCTGGGGGTCATCGGCACATGATCGTCACGCAGATGAATCGCCGCGGTAATGATCGGATCTCCCCGCTTTTCAAAAATCGCGGCGCCTTTGGCGTGTGGAATTCCTTTCAGAACCACTTCCAGCGTGCGCGCCGCCAACTGCTCGTCACTCGCCGCGGCTGAAACTTCGCTCGCTAATTTTGAGATTGCGTCAATCCGTTCTCCGGCGACACGAAAAGGCGCCGCTTGTAACCGGGCCGGCGCCAAAGTGACTTCCGCTTGCGGACGAGGAGAGTCGATCGTCGCATCGACTTCATGGGGAACGACATGGAACTCGGTTCGCCCGATCACAAAATATTGGCGCGGAGCGACGTTTACCGATTCGGTCACGCGCCCTTCAAAAAAGATCGGATTGGTGGCCGTCGCTAGGCGGCGGATATGAAGTACGCGTCCATCCCAGGTCGCTTCGGCATGTTGCGACGAAATTTTTCCATCCCATTGCGCCGCAAACGGCTCCGTGGTGCGTCCGATCAAAAAAGATTGGCCGACTTCCAAGGAACGACGCATACGGCGGTTCGATTGCGTATCACGGACGAACAAATCAAACATAGGGTCCCAGTCGCCGGAAAAGTGGAATAGGCTGACTGCGACTTAGGATACCAGATGCAACGCGAATTCGCCGCGCAAGATTCAATCGGCGGCCCGTTCTTCCAGCGTGGGCCAAAACTTCCGCCGTATCATCGCATCAACTGAAAAGAGCCCCGGACCGGTGAAGATGAGGGTCGCATAGGCGCCCATGTAAATGATGGCCCGCTCGCTTTCTTTCCAAGTATCGGCGTGATGCACCAAGAACAACGCGACCAGCATGGTGAACACAAGTTGCAACGAAGCGAGCCGCGTTGCACATCCGATCAGCAATAATATCGGAAATACGATCTCGATGACGATGGTCAAGTTCAAGCTGTTGTTAACGCCGACGCCGAGCGGATCGTAGAAATTATCGGTCAATGCGTCATAGCGTTGATATTTCCCCACCCCGTGCAACAACAGCATCGACAGACCGAACGTCAGGCGCAGAATGAACAGGCCCACGGAAGTGCAGATTTGGCTCATGACGTCTTTCCGTTACAAAGGCAAGCTTGGCCGCCAAGGTGAGAACCGTCCAGCCGATCCACGAATAACTGGCCAGACCAACTCATCTACCACACGGCGGCAACTTTGCAGACGTGTGGAAGCTGTCGCACAATCGTTGTGAAAGAAATCAGGCGTCTAGCGCCAGGTCGCAAGAGCTCTGCCGAATGGGGGATTTTACCCACTTCTAGTGAAGTGAATTGCAATCGCAAGACGACGGTACGATTACTCGTAAAATTAGGGCCGCAGGGAGATTTTGACGATTGTCTCTATTTAGCCGATAATCCGGGCGGCTCGTATTCCAATTCCTGTCATTCACCCTCTTTCCGCACGTAAGCATGCCTCTGCTTCGCAAATATCTTTTGCTGGGGATTGTCCCTGCGCTGGTCGCAGTGGGGCTGACAATGTTGCTCAATTATGTGATGACCCGCAGCTTAGTGCTGGAAGAAATCGAGCAGGTCCAGCAAACCGAACTCCATCTTCAGATTACCCGCATTGAAGGTTTCTTCCAGAGTTACGTCGCAAGATTGAAAGCGATCTCCGCCGCTGCGGAAATTCAAGGAGGAAACCGCGAAGAGATCCTGCCGTATCTGCTTAGACAGCGGAAGTCGCTGGGAGATCAAATCGCAGGAATGTACTACGACGAGTTGAACGGCGACGTCTACGGAGTCGACGGCACGCAGTTTAACGTCAGCGATCGCGAATATTTCGCACGTGTCTTGGCAGGCGAAACCGTAATCTCACGGCTGCTGCAAAGTCGTGGATCGGGCAAAAACATCGTGCTCGTGTTGGTTCCGACTTTTGATTTCGCCGGAAAACAAATTGGCGCCGTCGGTTTGACCATCTTGGAAACGCATTTGGTTCAGTACATCGAAACTGCGGATGTCTCCCACCAGGCGAAATTGTTGCTGATTGATTCCGAAGGAAGCGTGATCGCCGGAAACCTCAATTCTCCCTCGACGCAACTGGTAAACCGGAGTTCGATTACCGACGCAAACGGCGACTCCAACACCGTGGTGATTGGAGAAGTGAACGTTACTGGTTGGTCATTGGCGCTGATCTACCCCGACGAGACGACCTACTTGCCAATCTTTCGCCGTCTACGTTGGGCGCAATTGGGAGGCGCCGCGATCGGGCTGGCGGTTGCGATCGCATTGGGGCTGCTTTTTACGAATCGGGCGCTTTCGCCGCTTAAAAAGATTGCCGCCGCTCATGCACGCTTCGCCCAGGGAGACAAAAGCGTTCGCCTACCAGACGCCGATTTACACGAATTCGCTCCGCTCGCGCAGTCGTTTAACGATCTAGCCAGGCGATTGGCCGATGCGGAATTGGATCGAGAAAAGCATCTCACGGACGTGGAAGCGAGCGAGTCCCGTTTTCGCGCACTATTCGCCGCCGCCGCCGACGCGCTGTTTTTAGTCGACGCCAACGCCAAAATCATCAACGTCAATGACGAGGCGTGCCGCAGTCTCGGTTACACGCGCGAAGAACTGCTGAAACTTCACTCCGATGACATCGAAGTGAAATGGAAACGAGACCAGATCGTTGATCTTCACACGACCATTGTTGACAACACTTCGACGGCGCCGCTGCAAGGGAGACACCGCCGCAAAGATGGCACGGAATTTCCCGTGGAGGTGCGCATCGGTCGTTTTGTCGAAAACGGCCAATCCCTCTTTATCGCGATCGTTCGCAACGTCGAACAGCGTATGCAACATGAGGAGATGATCCGACGCGAAAAGGCGACGCTGGATCGCGTGATGCAGGCGAGCGTCGCCGCAATTACGATCATTGACGCCGACGACGTCACGCGATTTGCGAATCCACGCGCCGTCGAACTGCTTGCCCTCAAGCTTAACGGGGACATTTTTCAGGAGCCGGCCTGGCGTCGTATTAATCTCAACGGCCAGCCGCTTGATATCGCAAACGACACCGCTTACGCGATCGTGAAACGGACCAACGCCCCGGTCCATGGCATTCGCTACATTCTCGAGCGCGAACCAGGAGACCGCCGCGTTTTGCATATTAACGGCGCCCCGTTGCAAGATGAACAAGGTAATTTTGACGGCGCCGTCCTAGTGATTGATGATGTCACTGAAGCCTATCAGGTGGAGCGCGCTCTGAAAGCGAGCGAGGATCGATTTCAATTGGCGGTCAGCGGAGCCCAACAAGGGATCTGGGAATGGGAAATCCAGGAGAATCGCTTTTTTTGGTCGGATCGCATGTTTGAGCTGTTTGGCTTGCCGCTCGGCAGTGAAGCGCCGTCCCGAGCCACCATGCGAGAGTGGCTTCATCCCGAGGATCTGTCGCGCGTCGAAGCGATGTTCGGCAAATTTTTGGCTCGAGAGGGAAAGTTTGACGCCGAATGCCGCTTTCGCGTCACGTCGGGCGAGTATCGTTGGTTTCGCATGTCGGGCGACGGCGTGTGGAATGAAGATGGCGAAGCGGTCCGTCTGGCCGGCGCGATGGTCGATATCACAACCCGAAAAGAGACGGAACGATTCGTACTCGAAAACGAAGAACGCTATCGAGCGATCTTTGAAGCCGCCGTCAACGGCTTCTTTATCTATGCGCTAGATGGGACGCTCGTGGATGTAAATCCAACCGCGTGCCGCTTGCATGGGTACACGCGCGAAGAAATGATGGGGATGAAGCCGCAAGATTTTATCCATCCTGACAGTCACCCAGTATTTCAAGATTTTTTAGAGACAATCGGCCAAGGCAATCGCTTTGAGTCTGCGGCGATCGGCGTGCGCAAAGGGGGAGGTATTTTTTACGCCCACGTGATTGGAGTTCCCTACTACGTCGGCGGTCGAACCTTGGCCCTTTCGACGGTTGTGGACGTCACCGAATCACGTCTAGCGGTAAAAGAACGCGAAACGTTGATCACGACGTTGGAGGCGAAAAATACCGAACTAGAGAGATTTACCTATACCGTTTCGCATGACCTCAAATCTCCGCTCATAACGATCAAGGGATTTCTAGGGGCGCTGGCCCAAGATATTGAACGAAGCGATATGCCAGCGGTCGAAGAAGATATGCAGATCATCAGCGACGCCGCCGAAAAAATGAAGGACTTGTTAGACGATCTGTTAGAACTTTCGCGGATTGGCCGCGTCTGCAATCCGAATGGATATGTCGATGGGCGACGGCTGATCGACGCGGTTTTAACGTTTTTAGCCGGTACAATCGCCGAAAAGCAGGTCAACATCTCGGTCTCTTGCGACGATAGCCAATTTTTCGGAGACCGGGTACGTTTACAGGAAGTCCTGCAAAATCTTGTCGAAAATGCGATAAAATATGCGGAAGTGGACGATCCGCGCGTCACAATTCAGTTGTCCTCCGATAAAAACAACACGACCTGTTGGGTGCGGGACAATGGTCCCGGTATCCCGGCACACTTTCGAGAAAAAATCTTTGGCTTGTTTGAAAAGCTCGATCCCCATTCAGACGGCACGGGGATCGGACTTGCAATCGCCAAGCGAATCATTGAATTCCATCAAGGAGAAATCTGGGTAGAGCCGAATCCCGTGAAGGGTGCCTGCTTTTGTTTTCGCATTCCGCGCGATCCCAGTTCTTCATTGATATCGACCGCTACGTTAGGTTAAGCAAACGATGCAAGGACGACCCATTAAAGTATTGTTGGTCGAAGACAACGCCGCGCACGCGAAGCTTGTCATGCGGAGCTTTCGCGAGCATGCCGTCGCCAACGAGATCGTCCATGTCGACAACGGCGAGTCGGCCTTGGAGTACATGTTTCAAATCGGCCAATATCAAAACGTCGATACGCTTCCTGATCTGGTTCTGCTTGATTTACGCCTGCCGAAATATGACGGCCTACACGTTTTAAACGAGATCAAAAAAAATCCTTCGACCGCCAGCATTCCGGTCGTGGTATTGACGACCAGCGACGCGGAGGCCGACGTCAATCAGGCCTATGGCCACCATGTAAACAGCTACTTAGTGAAACCAATCGACTTTGTCGAGTTCTCCAAAATGTTGAGTGATCTCGGTTTCTATTGGTTGGTTTGGAACGAACCGCCCAAACGGCGTTAGACGGAATCTCGTTGTCAGAGGTAAGACTTGTGCCCGACGAATACCGCATCTTGATCATCGAAGATGAACGTTCTCATGCGATTCTGATGAGTCGGGCGTTTAACACGTTCTCTACGCAATTCGAGGTAGTTATCGCCGCGTCACTAGCGGAGGCGCGAGCCGAAATCGCCCAACGCTGTCCTGATTTGGCGTTGGTCGACAACATGCTGCCCGACGGTCGCGGAGTGGAGATGTTGTCGCATCGTCGCCCTGAAGACCAGCAGTTTCCGATCGTCGTGATGACCAGCTACGGCGACGAGCGCACAGCGGTCGAGGCGCTGAAACGCGGCGCGATTGATTATGTGGTGAAGACTGAGCATTTCTTCTCCGAACTGCCCCGCATCGCCGAACGCGCTATACGCCAATGGCAATTGATCTGCGACAAGCGAGACGCCGAATTGGCGCTGCGCAACAGCGAACGACGCTATCGAGCGTTGGTCGACAATTCACCGGTGCCGATATTGGTCCATAGCATGGAAAAAGTCGTGCTGGCCAACGAGAAAGCGGTCGAGTGTCTAGGCGCCAACACCGATAGCGATCTCATTGGACGCCCGATCGAAGATTTTATTGTGCCGGACGAGCGTGAATTTGTTCGCGGACGGATTGCGCTGCTGTACGCCGGCCAGTCGACGATGGCGGTCGAACAGCACATGCAGCGCGTTGACGGCGGCATTATCGACGTTTCGGTCGCCGGAACGCCGATCGATTATCATGGCAATCCTGCTTGCCAGATCGTCTTTCTCGACATCACCGAGCGCAAGCGGGCCGAACTTGCGCTGCGAGTTCGCGATCGGGCGATCGCGTCGGCGACCAATGGAGTCTTCATTGTCGGCCTATCCGAAATCGAACCGCAAATCGTATATGGCAATCCGGCCCTCGAGGCGATGCTCGGCGTCGCGCCTGGCAAGTTAGAAGGAGAGAGTCTGGATTTCTTCCTGGCGGATCCGCGCGAAGCCGAACAGCTGCGGCAGTTGCAAAGCGGACTTCGTCGAGGAATCGCAATGCAAGAGACCCTTCGTCTGGCTCGCGCCGGAGGAGAATTCGGTTGGTGTGAAATCTCCATCGCGCCGGTTCGTGACGAAAAAGGAATCGCGACGCATGTCGTCGGCGTGGTGAATGACATTTCGGAAAAAATAAGGGCCGATGACGAATTGCGTCGGCGCAACATGGAACTCGCCCACGTCGCTCGTCTTAGCACGTTGGGGGAAATTGTGGCCGGCATTGCGCACGAAGTAAATCAGCCGCTCTATGCGATTTCAAACTACGGCAGCACCTGCGCCAATCTGTTAAAATCGGAGCGCGAGGATCGCGAACAGAATATCGCCCATTGCATTGGCCGCATCGTGGATCAGGCGACCCGCGCCGGCGAAATCATTCGCCGTTTGCGCAATTTCGCCAGCCGCACCGAGCCGAAGTTGGAGAATCGTGAAGTCCGCGAATTGATCCATGATTCGGTCGAGCTAATCGCCCCCATGATTCGGGACAACGACGTGTTCGTACGGTACGATGTGCCGGAACATATGCCGACGGTCGACGTGGATGCGATTCAGATTCAACAGGTTTTGATCAACCTGATCACGAACGCCTGTGAAGCGATGAAATCGGTGCCGGGGCACCGGATCGTCTACGTTAGCGCGCAAGTCAAAGAGGAGATGATCGAGTTTGGCGTGCGAGATTCGGGGCCCGGTCTCCCAGGCGAAGTCGACATTTTTGAAGCGTTCCGCACGACGAAAGATGGCGGAATGGGAATGGGTTTAGCAATTTCACGCTCGATCATCGAGCTTCATGGCGGTAAGATTTGGTGCCAGCCGTCCAGCGAAGGGGCGGAGTTCCGTTTTACATTGCCGATCGCAACTGAAGGTACGGAAGTAGAAAATGCCCTCGACACCAACCGTGTTCATCATTGATGACGATCCAGCCGCACGCGAATCGATCGGAATGCTGATTGATTCGCTGGGATTAAAGACCGAGCAGTTTTCGTCAGCCGAAGAGTTTCTCGCCACCTTTTCCGCCGATCGGTGCGGCTGCGTCATTACCGACGTTCGCATGCTCGGTCTGAGTGGAGTGGAACTGCAAGAGCGCCTACTAACGGTCGGCTACCGGATCCCGGTCATTTTGATTACGGCGCACGCCAATACCCAAACAACGGTCCGTGCAATGCGTAACGGCGCCGTAACTTTTCTGGAAAAGCCGTGCAAAGAACAAGAAATTGTCGATGCGGTGAATGAGGCGATTGGACTCGACGCCAAATGGCGCGCCGAAGATATCGACAAGGAAGAGGCCGAAAAGCTCTTCCAAACCTGCACCGAAGGGGAAAAGGACGTCATGAAACTGATGGTCCAAGGCAAAGCGAATAAAGTGATCGCTCGCCGTTTGGATGTCAGTTTGCGAACCGTCGAAGCGCGGCGCCATAACGTCTTCAAAAAGATGGGCGTCGACAACGTCCCCGATCTGGTTCGTCTGGCGATTCGCCTAGAGCAAAATATCGAATCGAGCGGCGGTGAGGATGAAGAAGCCGAATAGGCGATCCTCGGCCGAGTGCTACGATTATCCGCAGTATTGGGACCTCGCGTTTCGCGACGAAACGTTATTTGAAGCCGACTTTGTGGAGTCGGCCGCCGAAAAATACGCGCAAATTCCGCTGCAAACCGTCCTGGAGCCTGGCTGCGGTGGAGGTCGTTTGATGGTCGAACTGGCCAAACGCGGCTACCAGGTCGTCGGATTCGATCGAAGCCAACCGTCCGTTCGCTACGTGCAACAACGCTTGCGACGTCGCAACCTGCCAGGGAAAGTTTTTGTGGGCGATATGACCGACTTTAGGCTGGCCGAGCCGGTCGATTGCGTCGTCAATTTGGTCAATACGTTTCGCCACCTGACCACCGAGAAAGCCGCGCTGGCCCATTTGCAACAAGTTGCGACAGCGCTTCAGCCGGGGGGAATCTTCCTGCTTGGCTTTCATCTGATCCCACTCGACGCCGATCCCGACTGTACCGAGCGATCGACCGCTCGGCATGGTCAAACCAAAGTGACGCTGACGCTGCGCGTCGTCGATTTCAATCGCCGCAAGCGACTCGAACGCATCCGCTTCAACCTACGCGTGAAGAGCGGCCAGCGGGATCGAAAGTTGCAATCCGAGTACGACTATCGTCTCTACACCCACAAACAGTTTCTCAGTCTGCTGGCCAAGGTCCCTGAGCTAGAGCTGTGCGAGACGTACGACTTCAACTACGACATCGACGATCCGGTTCCGCTGGATGATCAGTTGTCCGATGCGGTATTCGTGCTGCGGAAACAGAGCGGTTGAGCGAAGGCAAAAGCCGCAACGAGAACTGCGGCTGGCATACGGGAATGCCACTTTAAGGCTTAACTCATTTTTACCAAACGGCTTAAGCACGAAACACGCCACTCATTTTAATGACTTCGGGGCCATTAAAATTTTAGGCCAATTATTTTAATGAAGATCAAATTCGCGTTTTTTGGCTGAGTGTGTTCGAGATCGATACCGACGGAAATAAGAGAGCGATGCGAGTCGCTGCGGACGGCGAACGTCTACAACAAGATTGGCGATGAATAGGACACCAACGACCAGGCTGAACCATATGCGTTTATCCTGCAAGCGGGCCTGCTTCGCCTGCGGGCAAGTCCCCGCTTTAAGAGAAAGCCGGGGGAAAGAAAGTGCGGATGGAGGGATTCGAACCCCCAACCCTCGGTTTCGAAGACCGATGCTCTATCCAATTGAGCTACATCCGCGATTCACCGCCTTTACGGTCAGCAGTTGCGCATACGCTGAGCGTCACCCAGCGTGCAGCACCGCAAATAATACCATTTTGCCCGCTCGCAGCAATGGCGCCAGCACCGCCAAACGGCCGAATCAGCGCTATACTCGCCACCAGGGCCGGCTTGCGCAATAATAGAGGGCTTTCCTGGAATTGGGTTCACGGCCGCAGTAAATTCTTATCATGGCGCTGGTTACATTACGCATCATCGACGGCGCGGACCGCGGTTCGGTGTTTGATCAACTGGAAACTCCGGTAACCATCGGCCGAGAAGAGGGGAATACCCTCCAGTTGAAGGACGAACGGGTCAGCCGGTTCCACATCAAAATTCAGGAAGATCACGGCAAAGTGGTCCTAGCCGATCTCGAAAGCACCAACGGCACTCGGGTCAACGGCGAAGATATTCACCTCCGTATTCTGCGATACGGCGACATGATTCATGTCGGCCGTTCGGTCATCCTGTACGGCTCCGAAGACGAAATCGCCGATCGACTTGCCCAGTTGCGGGTGCAACGGCAAAAAGAACGAGGCGAAGAAGAGCAGACGCAAGGTCCGCAATCCCCCAGCGACAGCGCGTCTTCCCTCGAATTTGAGCTGAATTGGAACAACCAGGAAGAAGATCTGCAGGCCGCGATCTACTCGCTGGAACCGCCGGAGTTGCCGGAGCGTCTTAGTCCGGCTCAAGCGGCGCAGTTGGCCGAGCTGTTAGAGTACGTCCACATTCGCATCCGCCATCTGCTGCTCTCGGTCGAAGTGAACGAAGCGGCCGAGAAGGTAGCGCTGGATACGCGTGAATGGCAAAACCTACTCGACCTGCAGGCCCGCATCTCGGTCCTCCTCCGCCGTATCGGCGATCCTGGCGAGTAGATCTTCCCGGCGTGCCACGGCTCTGTGAGCTGTGCCGAAGCCCTCGAAGTCGCATGGCTCACAGAGCCGTGGCACGCGAGTCATACCGCCGCGCTAGTCCAGCTTCACGCTTCTCAGTCGCAACGAATTCGCGATCACTGAGACCGAACTAAAGCTCATCGCCGCAGCCGCGATCATCGGGTTGAGCAGCAGGTGGGCCGAGATAGGATAGAGCACGCCGGCCGCGATCGGAATTCCGATCACGTTGTAGGCGAATGCGAAGAACAAATTCTGACGGATGTTCTGCATCGTGCGACGACTTAGTTGCACGCTCCGGACGATTCCTCGCAGGTCTCCTTTGACCAGCGTCACGCCGGCAGATTCGATCGCAACATCCGATCCGGCGCCCATTGCGACTCCGACATCAGCCGCGGCAAGGGCTGGCGCATCGTTCACGCCGTCACCGGCCATCGCGACGATGTAGCCCTCCTTCTTCAACTGAGCGACGCGTTGCTGTTTCTGTTCAGGGCGAACCTCAGCGGTAAAGTCGTCAATTCCCAGCTGTTGGGCGACCGACGCGGCGGTCCGCTCGTTGTCACCGGTCAACATGATCACCTTCAGCCCTAGGTCATGCAATTGACGAATCGCCTCGGGGGTCGAATCTTTGATCGGATCGGCGACGGCGACTAGTCCGGCCAGTTTGCCGTCGAGCGCGACGAACATCGCCGTCCTTCCTTGACTCTGCAACTCGGCGACGCGCTCGTTCATCGCGCCGGCATTTTCGATTTTTCGTTCTTCGAGCAGCAAGGCGTTGCCGATCAACACTTGGCGTCCTTCGACTTCACCGCTGACTCCACCACCGGGGATTGAGTCAAAGTTGGCGACGCGGGGAAGCTCGATTCCCTGTTCCTCGGCGCCGGCGACAATCGAGCGCGCCAACGGATGTTCGCTGTTTTGTTCGACGGCGGCAGCCATGCGTAAGACGCCGCTGGGGGAGAGTTTTTCGAGCGCTTCAAATTCGGTCAGCTTCGGCTTGCCGGCAGTCAGCGTACCGGTTTTATCAACCACGATCGCGGTGACGCTTTCGAGTCGCTCCAGCACCTCGGCATCTTTGATCAGCACTCCTTCGGCCGCTCCGCGACCAACTCCGACCATGATCGACATCGGCGTCGCCAGTCCGAGCGCACAGGGACATGCGATGATGAGCACCGCCACCGCGTTCACCAAAGCCCAGGCCAGCGCCGGCTCTTCAGGACGAGCAATCGCCCAGACGATAAATGTGATCAACGAAATCCCCAACACCGCCGGAACGAAGTAACCAGCGACCTGATCGGCGATGCGTTGGATCGGCGCACGGCTGCGTTGGGCGTTGGCGACCATGTCAACGATATGCGACAAGACGGTCTCTTCGCCCACTTTTTCCGCTTCCATCAAAAACGATCCCGTTCCGTTGACCGTGCCGCCGATCACTTCTTCGCCGGTCGACTTCTTCACCGGGTTCGGTTCGCCGGTCAGCATCGATTCGTCAACGCTGCTATCCCCTTCCGTCACGCGCCCGTCGACGGGGATCTTTTCGCCGGGGCGAACACGCAATAGATCGCCGGTTTGCACGTCGTCGAGATCGACGTCCGTTTCCTTTCCGTCACGCACGCGATGCGCCACCGGCGGCGCGAGTGCGATCAACTCGCGGATCGCGCCGCTCGTCTTTCGGCGTGCGCGCAGTTCCAAGACTTGCCCCAGCAGCACCAGCGCAATAATTACCGAAGCTGCTTCAAAATAAACTTCGACTTGCCCTTCATGTTTAAACGCGTCGGGGATCATGCCAGGTAACAGCACGCCGAGCACGCTATACAAATAGGCGGCGCCGGTACCGACCGCGATCAGCGTGAACATGTTCAAGTGACCAGTCACAAACGATCGACCGCCTCTTACAAAAAACGGCCAGCCTGCCCATAGCACGACCGGGGTGCTCAGCGCCAACTGCACCCAGGCGTAAGCCGGTCCCAGCCACTGATGAAACGGCACGCCCACCATCGGTCCCATCGCCAGTACAAAGACCGGCAAGGCCAACGCGGTGGCGATCCAAAACCGCAGCGTCATGTCGTTTAGTTCATCATCTTCGTGCTCATCGCTGTCGGCCGTGATATCCTTTTTTTCCAAGTCCATCCCGCACTTGGGGCACGAGCCAGGGTGATCTTGCTCTACCTCGGGATGCATCGGACAGGTATAGATCGCCTTCTGTTTAGCCTTGGCCGCCGTCGGATTTTTCTCCAGCGACATGCCGCACTTGGGGCAACTCCCCGGCTTGTCGCTTTCGACGCCAGGGCACATCGGACAAACGTACGCGGCGGTCGATTGCGATCGGGATGACTTTTGGGGATCACCAGTCGACAGTTGTGGGAGTTGGTCACCATGCGCCGCGTGTTGAGGATCATGTCCGTGACAGCACAAATGCTCGGCGTCGTCCGCTTCCGGAGCGTGCACAACCGACTGGGCCGCAAACTTGGTGTGACAGTGCTCGCTGCAGAAGTAAAACGTCTTCCCGTCACGCTCTAGACTGATGGCGTGGTCGGGATCGACATCCATTCCGCAGATCGGATCTTTCGCCATTTTTGCGATTCCTTCTAGGTGATGCTTCGATTCCATCTTTGCTTCTTTACGTTTATTGTTTTCGATGCTGCGCGGGAAGGCGAGGATGCATATTGGCGCAAATGAACGAAAAAAGCCGAGATTTGCATCTCGGCTTCGTCGAATCTGACGTTAAGTTTGGCAGATACGGCGGCTCAAACTACCTTAAAACGTCAAGCAACAGGGTGGCGAAACAAGCGTTTCATAAAATCGCTCGGCCAGCGGAATCTTCACCGCGGTTGCGCGATCGTAGACCACTTTGCCATCCACGATCACCGCGACCACATGCGTCGTCTGCTCCAGCGGATCGCCGTCATATAGCACGATGTCGGCCACTTTGCCCGCTTCGAGACTTCCGAACCGGTCATCGACCTTCAAGATCTTCGCCGCGTCAAGCGTCAACGCTTTCAAGGCGCGATCAAAGCCAAGTCCATGAGCGGCGGCGAGGCCTGCTTCCAGGCGAACGACAAACGTCTTAGGAACGTATCCTTCAAATCCGCTTCCCATCGCCAACAGAATTTCTTGCTCCGCCAGGTAAGCGGCGTTTGTCGTCAGCGTATTGATTTTGCTGAGATCGCCGTTCTTCTGTTGCGTCGGATGAACCAAGATCGGTACGCCGGCCGCTTTGATCGCATCGGCGACGCGATACGCTTCGGTCGCCAGACCAAATTGCAGATCAAAATGAAACTCGTCGGCCAATCGCAGCGCGGTCTGTAGGTCATCAGCTCGATCGGCGACAAATAGCGCCGGCAATTTTTTGTCGAGCAGGTCGGCCAGCGGATCTTTCGCTAGGTCGGGATCGACCGACTCTCCTTTATCGATCTTTTTTTGTCGATCTCGGCGATAGTTGCCGGCGTCCGACAACGTTTTGCGAATTCCCGCGGCGACGCCCATGCGCGTGTCGCCTCCTCCATGCCCTTTAGCGGAGTTACCAATGTTGAAGACCATCGCTTGAGGAAAGCGGACCGTCATTTCTTGGACGTCGGTTCCATACGTGCGGAACAGCCCTGACTGTCCGGCGATCACGTTCCGTCGACCAGGGCAAGAATGAACCAGCGTGATGCCGTTAGCCAACAGATGACGCAGCAGCGGTTCACTGGGGTTGAAACCGTCGGTCGCGCGGACATCCGGGTGCGACGCACCTCCTTTTTCGTTCGCTTCTTGATCGGCGTCGATGTTGACCATTCCCGACAGCGGCACCGAAGAGTAAGCGTCAATCAAACCGGGAGTGATCGCATTGGCTTCGATCACCGCGACGTTTTTGGGAAACTTGAACCCTTTGCGTGGGCCGACATGTTCGAGCTTGCCAGCCTTCACATGGACGACGCCATTCTTGATCGCTTTGCCCGAGACGGTATGCACCAAGCCGGCGACGACCACAAACTCGGTTGCGTCTTTATCAGGCCGTTTCGCGTCTTTGGGCAGCTTGGGCGCCGCAAAAGCAGTGGTCGGTGGAGCGATCGGCTCATAAAAAGGAACTTCGGTCGAACCAGCCAACGCGAAGCCGCCGACCTGATAACGCTGCTCTTCGGCGTCATTCAGATCAAAGACGCACTCGCCGTCGATATAGGTTTGCAGCACGCGCGTATAAATACTAAATGGATCGCCGCTCAGCACGACAAAGTCGGCGTCCTTCCCTTTTTCCAGGCTGCCGATCTTATCCTCCAAGTGCATCGCTTGGGCTGCGTGCAACGTCAGCGCACGCAGCGCGGTTTCTTCCGGCAGTCCGCCGCGAATCGCCGTAGCTGCGGTTCGCAGCAAGAAGCGGCTGTCGGTCACCGGGTCATCGGTATTGATGACAACTTTGACGCCGGCCTCATTCAACATCGCCGCCGTCTCGTCATACCACTCGACGGTTTCTGGTTTGCCGCCGGGACTATCGACGATCGTGTGCGAAACAATCGCGCCCGATTTGGCGATCTGATCGATCACTTTGAATGCTTCGGTTCCGTGCTGGATAACCAGGTCGAAACCAAATTCTTCTTTCAAGCGGAGCGTCGTCAGAATGTCGTCGGCGCGGTGGGTATGAAAATGAACGGTGCGGCGACCATCCAAGACTTCCAACAGCGGCTCCATCGCCAGATCGACTGTTGGCGGATCAGGCGTTTCGCCAGCAGCGAGTTTCTCGCGATATTTCGACCACTTTTCGCGATACTGCTTCGCCTTTAAAAATTCGCTCCGCTGCAACGAAGCGACCTTCATGCGCGTCGCCGGCGCTTGCCCGCGACCTCCGTAAACTCCCTTGGGGTTGTCACCGTTGGCCATTTTGAGCCCACCCAGATTCTCGGGCGTTGCTAGCGACATCGCCGTGGGACTGTGCCCGCTTAGCTTGATGTAGATCGTTTGCCCACCGATCACGTTGGCGCTTCCCGGCATGATGTTGGCCGTGGTGACGCCGCCCGATTGGGCGATGCGAATGCCGGGATCAAACGGGTTGAGCGAATCGAGCGCACGGACGATCGATTGGACCGGGCCTGAGACCTCGTTCGCGTCATTCCCTCCGCCGGGTCGGCCAAATAAGCCGATATGCGAATGCGTGTCGACCAGTCCTGGGATAATCACTTGGCCGGTCAAGTCGATCTCGGTAGCGTCCTGAGGGGTCTTAATTCGCTGGGAATCCCCCACCGCGACGATCGTGCCGCCGGAAACAACGAGTGCGCCGGGACTATAGGTCTGACTGGCCGCAGTCAAGATTTTGGCTCCACGGTATACGATCGCTGACGAATCGCCGCCGTATAGGCTTCCGGCCATCATCGCTAGCGCCAGCATCACGCCCCAAATCCGCATGGTCTACTCTCCCGGTGGTATTTCTTAAGTGCAACCGTCAATTGTAGTTCACGCCTCCGCGTGGCGCCTCCCAGACGATTCGGTCGGGGCATCGGCGTTGTCCCCTTTGCGGCAATTTTGTATAAGCCGACGCCCCGCTGTTTTCTGGCGGGAGGGCGATTGCGGCGAAATGCTGTAATTCGCGTACGGAAGACCATTAGCCCGCAGGCCCCCGAGTTCTCTGCTTTACTGCGTGAAAGTTCTTGCAGAGATGTTTACCCTCATGATTTTTCGATCCTTTCCAATCTCGACTTGGCTGCTGGTCGCATTCATGGCGACTAATGCGTTGGCGCAAGATGCGTCCTACGCCCATTTCGACGGCTTCGATGCGTCTGCGCCGGCGGAGACGCGTGAGGTCGATGTGGCGGCGATGTTCGTGGATGGCGATTTCGCTCCAGCGACGCTATGCAACTTCGAATACGAACCGATTCCGATCCCTGACATGCCAGAGCTGGACCCAGCCGATGGGACGATCGAAGCCGAAACGATCGGCGATCCAGATTACGGATATTTGGGCTATGTTCCCGGTGGGGAGTTTGTCCATATCGACTATTGGTTTGGTCCGGCCAAGTGGGACAGTTCTTTTGAACTGGGGATCAACGGTCAGACCGGCAATACCGATTCGCTCAGTTTGCGTTCTGGCGGCAAGATCAAACGAGAAGGCGCCGCGACCAAAACATTGGTGGACATCATCTACGCGCGAACCAGTAACGATGGCAAGCGAACGCAAAACAACTCGCTGTTCAATGCCAAGATCGAGTGGCCGTTCGTCAACAAACGTTGGCACGTCTACGCCAAAAACGGCATGGAATATGACGAGTTCAAAGACTTCGATCTGCGACTCTGGATCAGTGCCGGTATGGGCTATGAAGTGGTGAAAACGGCGGATACCGACCTGACGGTCGAACTCGGTTCTGGTTTCTCCAAAGAGTATGGGAGCCCCGACGACGAGTATAAGCCGGAAGGTGCGATGACCGTGTTCATCGACCATGCGTTCAACAAGCGCCACTCGGTCGAAGGAAAGTACGAATACTATCCCGAATGGGAAGAGTTCGGCGAGTACCGCAGTATTTCGGACATCGGCTACAAGATTTTGCTCGACGAAGAAGCCAATCTCAGCTTGAAATTTGGCGTGATCAATCGTTTCGACAGCACGCCGGGCGTCAACAAAAAGAAGAACGACACCAACTATTCCATTCTGATTATCTGGAAGTTGTAAGTCAGCGTCGCATGGTTGCGAGAGTGGACGCGGTAAAAAAAACGGCGTCGCGCGGATCAGAGAGACTTTGCCGGTTGCTGGAAGCCTGCCGGCGCCTGATTCTTAGGCTTGGTTCGATTCTCAGCGGACCAGATTAGCGTTCTTGGCGAATCGCTTTGCCTAGGGAGTTCTTGGTTACATAGGACGCATACTGCAATTCCAGATCAAGCAGATGCTGGTCCATCCAAGCATCAATTTGCGCGATCGTTTCCGGCTCGGCGATGATTTTGGTTTCGGCGACCATCGAGGTGGTCGAATTGCGAACTTCAGGATAGATCTTGCTGAACGATTTCATGGCGCTGGCCTCCTGAATAGGTATTCGCGTTCGGTGCTAACTCATTGTTTGTCTGACAGCACAATTCTGGACAGTGCAACCGGTGGACCATGTTCGCGGCTATTTTTTTCAACGGGCTCTTTTTGGGCCGCAACTCTCGAATTTGTAAGCACTTCTGCATTTTCAAGTAAGCTCTACGGCAATCCGCCGGCGGGATCAACTGTGCCCAAAAGACAACAATGTGCCATTTTGGTCAACATCGAACGCTGCGATTTGCGGCGACTTCGGAGCCAGCGAGATCGTTCTACGGCCAGATTTAGCCATTCTGGTGGATTTTGGCGATCCCAACGATTCTTCCTGCTGGTGGGGGAAGCCTTCTATCTATGGTACGAACTCGCATTGCGTCTCGATTCGATTTTGACGAATTTTTTTCAGGATCTTTTCGTTTCCCCCAATATCTTCTCAACCGCTGCGAAGACTTCCTTATGTCGGGCGTTTTTTTTCCGGAGCAGGGAATGAGCGAAACCACAAACCACGCTTGCTTGCACGATCGCTGCCGGCAGCTCCGCAGTCACTGGGAGGGTATTTCGATGTTCAAAAAAATGATTCTTGTGGGCGCCGGTTCCGCGATGGCGCTCGGACTTCTGTTTGGCCGCGATGCGATGAGCTATGTGGCCACCAGCTATGGTCGGCTTCATGACCAGGTCAAACAAAACGTGCCGATCGAGTTTGAACTCGATCGCGCTCACCGGATGATCAATGAACTGACTCCGGAAATTCGCAGCAACATGCATCTGATCGCCAAGGAAGAGGTCGATGTCGAAAAGCTAGAGCGCCAAGTCACCAAGCTGAATGAAGGTCTCGCCCAGGACAAGCGAGAAGTTCTGCGGCTGAAAGCGGATCTGGATGACGGGTCGCAGACCTATCAATACGCCAGCCATCGCTATAGTCGCGATCAAGTGAAGGCCGACCTGGCCGGTCGCTTCGAACGCTTCAAAACGCAGGACGCGACCCGTGAAAAGCTGGACAGCATCTTGCGTGCTCGCCAGAAGGGACTCGACGCCGCGCGGGCCAAGCTGGACGGCATGTTGGTCGCCAAACGACAACTGGAAGTCGATGTTGAGAACCTGGAAGCTCGGCTGAAAATGGTCGAAGTCGCTCAGACGACCAGCAGTTTCAAGTTTGACGACAGCCAACTGTCGCGTACCGAAAAATTGCTGGAAGATATCCAGACGCGAATTGAAGTCGCCGAAAAGCTCGTCTCCTCGGAAGGTTATTTTGCCGACGAGATTCAGCTGGACGAAGTCGAAGTGAAGGACGTTTCGGACGAAGTCGCCGCCTATTTCTCGCCGGGACAGGACGAGGAAATCGCGGTTGACCAGCGAGTTCCGGCGATCGAGTTGACCAGCAAAAAGTCGCTCGAACCGAGCTTGAACTAACGATTCTGCGGGTAACAGCAATAAACGGCTGTCGCCAACGAATAACCATGCAGATGCATCGCGACGCGAAGGGGGCGAAAGCCCTCTTCGTAGCGTCGCAACGGGACCAAAGGCAAAGTGGTCCACTGCCTTCGTGCTGCTGTCGAGGGGGATCGACGGCGAAAAGCGCGTGTTCGGGGGCCCATGAACGAACTAAATTAGAATGAGACGCACTCGTCACAACTCGCCGTCGCGGAAACCGCGTCCCGGGCAAGTCTGGTTATCGACGAGCGACGTCTCATACGCGTCGGCTGTCCTTGAGACGCAGGTCGGCGATCAGACTGCACGGGAACGGGTCATGAATCGATCATCGGCAGAGCCATTGGCCGAAGCGCCTTCGCGGCGTCAATTGTGGGTCGATGGAGTCGGCGGCTTTATGCTGCTGACTTCGCCGGACGTATTGATCGGCCAAGCGACGCCGCAAAGCGGGGTCGACGTACCAATCCTGGGTGACGTCAGTCGCCGCCATGCGTGGATTCGCCGTCGCGGATCGGAATATGTCGTCGAGCCGTTGGCCGAAGTGCGTCGTCGCGGAAAACTACTGGAACAGCCAACTGCGTTATCGGATGGAGACCTGGTGCAACTAGGACGCAGCGTCGTCCTTAGTTTTCAGAAACGTCATCCGCTGAGCGCTAGCGCCGTGCTGCGGTTGGTAAGCTCGCAACGGACCGAACCAGCGACTGATGCGATCTTGCTGATGGCCGAAACTTGCATCCTGGGGCCGCGCAGCTGCAACCATGTCGTTTGCGGCGGCTGGAAACAGGATGTGGTATTGTACAAGCAGGGAGAGGGACTCCACGTTCGCTCTCCCGGCGCCTTTCAAGTGAACGGCCGCGCGGTGCGAAACAAGTCGCCGCTGGTCGCCGACTGCTCGGTACAGGGAGAAGACTTTTCGTTTTATTTGGAACGATTGGCCGCCAGCGCCTAACCGAGGGTGCAACGAGATGTTGGGGAATATCTCCGACGGCCAGACAGCGGGGGAACAATCGATGCGCGATCATACCGCGACGTTAGAGCCAGAAGAGGATAAGCAGCCCAAGATGCAGCAACAACCTCCCCAGGCCGAGCATCGCCCGCGAGGGGGAACGATGAAATTTACGTATGCCAGCGGGTCGAAGCCCTTAGACGGCTTCACCATCAAACGAGGCGTCGGCTCCGGAGGCTTCGGCGAAGTCTTCTACGCGCTTTCGGATGCCGGCAAAGAGGTCGCCCTGAAACATATCCAACGCAATCTCGATATCGAGATGCGCGGCGTCACCCATTGTTTGAACCTCAAGCACCCGCACCTGGTTGCGCTGTTCGATATCCGCTACGACGACGCCGGCGAAGGCTGGGTCGTGATGGAGTACGTGCGCGGCGAGAACTTGAAAGAGATCCTCGATCGCCGTCCTAATGGTCTGCCGCCGGAAGAAGCGATTCGCTGGTTCCGTCCAATCGCCGCAGCGGTCGGCTATCTGCACGATCACGGCATCGTCCATCGCGACTTGAAGCCCGGCAACATCTTCAACGACGCCGGCACGATCAAGATCGGCGATTATGGCCTTTCAAAATTCATCTCGGTCAGCCGCCGCAGCGGACAGACCGAAAGCGTCGGCACCTTCCACTACATGGCGCCGGAGATCGGCAAAGGGGTCTACGGCAAAGAGATCGACATCTATGCGCTCGGCATCTTACTGCACGAGATTTTGACCGGCCGCGTTCCCTTTGAAGGGGAAAGCAGCCAAGAGATCATCATGAAGCACCTGACCGCCGAGCCTGAGCTGCGCAGCGTACCAGAGCCGTTTCGCTCGACAATCGCCCAGGCGCTGCACAAAGATCCGACCAAGCGGACCAGCACCGTCGAAGAGATGCTGGCCAATCTAGGCGTGTCGAAAAACGAATCGGTCGTCGCTTCCCTGCATGACAACGTCACGATCCAGAATCATTCGACCGGCCACGCGGAAATTCCGCTGGTGCAGCCGCTCGATCCTGCCGCTGGAAGTGATCCGATTTACCGTGCAGGTACGGAAGCCGCCAAATCCATCTCCCATTGGTGGAACAACGACAACATCAGTTTGTTCCCCAAGGTTTTGGTGCTGGTCGCCTGTTCGATCGCGCTGGTCACGAATCTTGGTTGGTTGGCGCCGCTCGGTTTTCTCGCCGCCGCGGCCTACATGGTCTATCTCCTGGGACGCACTATTTACCAGCATATGAGCGACGCACCGGACAAAACGCCGGTTACCGAGTACTCGCCGTATCATCCCGTCGTCATGACGCGAAAAGAACGAGCTCGCCAGTCGAGAAAACAAAAGAGTACGCGCCGCGAGCGAGAACGCGCCGCGCTGGCTGCGATTCCGCTCGACCTGCGGATGAAAAGTTTGATTGGTTCGTTTTTGGTCAGCGCGATTTCGGCGGCGGTGATCTCGATGCTGGCGCTCGTTCTGGGAGGAGTCTCGATTGAAGGGGCGCTGGATACGTGGGCGCCGCTGTTCGGCTGGATGACTCTCATGACCATCTGCGGATCGTGGAGCGTGCTCTTGCTCGGCAAATTGTGGGAACCCAATAGCGGCGATCCCTGGCTGCGTCGTTTTGCGATGATCGGCGTCGGGCTGCTGCTGGGAATGATTGGTTACACCGCCGGCAATACGTTGCTGCTAGAAATGCCGATTTCCGGTGCCGGGATTGATGCGAGCAGCGGTTGGCACGAAAACCTGAATCTACGCGGCTGGTTTCAATCGTTGAAACAATCGCCATCGCTCAGCACGTTTGCGATCGTATTCGCAGCGCAGTTTGGGCTACTGCGCTGGTGGAAACAGGCCGATCCGCTCCGCAAGACGCGACTGAGCCTTTGGACGATGGGATTTTCGGTATTGATCGCCGCGGTGGTCAATTACTTCTGCCCCTTCATTCAACCGTGGGGGATGATTTTGATCGGCGCAATCTCGCTGGTCGTGCAAATCTCGGCCCCGTGGTACAGTCCGAAGGAGCGAGACGAACTGCGCGAGTCACAGCAGATCAACGCCGAAACTTCGGCCTAGGCGTAAATGTTGAAAAGGGAACCGTTGAAAATGGGGTCAGGTCCCAATTTTGCAGCAAAATTGGGACCTGACCCCATTTTCAACAGACCCCGGCGATTATTAACCCACTAAAGACTCATCATCGATGGAAGCGACACCAACCTGGGCTATGAGCATCTTATTATTACTGGGAGTCGCCGGGGCGCTGGCCGTCGCCGCGATTGTTGCCGTGATCATCATCGCTGCGGTTTCACGACGAAAGCAATAGGCTCAATATTCGATCTTTGATGACTTAAAGTTCCTTGGAGTGGATCATGGGAATTGGATTACTGGAACTACTGATCGTGGGCGTAATCGGCGCCGGAATGGTTGTCGGGCTCTTCGTGGCGGTGATCTTCGTCGTAAAAATGGCGCAGAAAAAATAGCAGAATCTCGCGTCCGCCTCCAAGCTTGGTCGCTGCGAGACGAATCTGTGCTAGAGACGCAGTATTCTTTCGACGGGATCCATTCATGTCATCGGCAATTCAACTAACGCAATCGGCTGTGTGGCTTGGTCAAATGCCGGTCCGTGAAAATGTCGCCGCTACGCCGATTTTCCTGATCCTACTTTTGGGCGCGTTGGCGATCGGTTTTTTGGTCATCCTGTTGGCGGCGATCTTCGGCCGTTGGAAGGCGCTCGCGGCGCTCCTCTTTTTCGGTGTCTTTGGGCTGATTGCGATGGCTCTGTTGAGCTTTGTCGCGATTCGTGTCGAGACTCGCTCCGAAGTTTCTGACCATTACGGTCATCGATCGGCAATTACCGCGACGCGACATTCTCAGGTCGCCGTCGAAGCGCCTCGACGCGTGACGCCAAAGCCGCCGATTGAGCTTCCCGCTTCTCCGGCTTCCCCCGCCGCATCCCCAAAATCGGTCGTCAAAGCCGTGGGCGACGCGTTGTTTAACACCTTCGTCCAACCGGCCGTCAGTTCGATCAACGACGCTCGCTCCTCTTCGATCATTCCGCCGGGTCGCCCTGCGTGGGTCGATCAAGAGCCGGAGTCGCGAGATGGCGTCGATTACGTTTCGGTTTCGACCGGGCCCTACACAAGCTCGACCGAGTGCTACAAAGCCCTCAAAGTGCTGACGAACGAAGCGGTCGCAGAGCAAGCGGCGCTGGTATTAGGGAGCGAAACCAACGCGCGCCGTGTCCCGCTCGACGAAAAATTCATCGCCGACAACGTTCATTTGCAAACTTACAAAGAGTCGCTCGATACGTCAGTTGGACCGATGCAGCAATGGCATTCGTTTCTGCAGTTCAATGAGCAATTTCGGCGTGAACTGGAATCGCGCTGGAAACAAGTGCAACAACTCAGCCGCTTGACCTATGCTGGCGCCCTGTTTGCCGGCATTCTGACCGTGCTGGGCGTCCTTTATGGCGCTCTTTCTTACAATTCGGCGACCGGCGGACGATATCGGGCAAGGTTGCAGACGATCGCCGGGGCGGCGATAATGGGTGTAGTCGGCGGGGCGATCCTGCTGACGCAATGGTACCCGCCGATTTAGTCCGCAGATGGGGCGTCATCCGTGACGACCGCGGCGGCGAAGCGGCTGCTCCTCTTTCCGCCCAAATTGCCGCCTATGTCCGACAATTCTGAATCCGATTTCCTGTTGATAGAGCGGATACGCGCTGGGGATGCTGACGCCTGGGGCGATTTAATCGGACGTTACGAAGGGCGCTTGCTCGCCTTCGCCGAGAGTCGCTTGCGCCGGCGCGCCCCTAGCGAAGATGTGGTGCAAGAAACATTCATCGGCTTCTTGAACAGCCTACCCAACTATGACGGCAAGCGCGCACTAGAAAGCTATCTCTTCGCGATCTGCGCCTACAAGCTGACCGATCATCTGCGGCGTGAAGGTCGTCGCCCCACGTTACCCATTCACTCGGGCGGCGACGGCTCTAGCGACAACTGGGAGTTGCCAGGTCCGCATCGAGCGGCGTCGAGCATCGCTCGCAGCGGCGAACGTCGCAATCTAGAAGAAGCGGCGCTGATCGAAGCGATCCAGGGCCAACTCGACCATTGGCGCAGCCGGGGAGACTGGGCGAAAATCAAATCGCTCGAACTCATCATGGTGCGCGGCGTCGGCAACAAAGAGATCGAGGAGATGCTGGAGCTAGGTCGAAACAGCGTCGCCAGTTACAAGAATGACTTTCTAGCGAAACTTCGTGCCGCCGTGCGGAAGCAAGGCCTGAACGAGGAGGTCTTCCCAGAACTTTACGAATCGAGCTAAGATTCGCCAGTTTACCACGAATCACTATTCATCCGGTTGGCGTTGTAGGCAAACGCAACGCCAAGTGGACTCTGCCTTCTCGTCATCACAGCCTAATCCAATTTCGGGGGAAATCATGAGCACTGCTGATATCGATAACCGCTACACCTTGCGCGAATTTGTTGAGCAAACCCGCCAACGTGATCGTGGGCAAGGTATTTTTGAGATGGAAAGCGCTCGCTTGCTCGAGGTCAACCTGAACGGGATGGTCTGGACCAAGATGGGCTCGATGGTGTCGTATCTCGGCAACATCAAGTTCGAGCGAGAAGGGGTCTTTGAAAAAGGGCTCGGCGGTTTTCTGAAGAAAGCGGTCACCGGCGAAGGCGCCAAGCTGACCAAAGCGTCTGGACAAGGGCGTCTCTATCTGGCCGACTACGGCAAAAAAGTGCAGATCTTGAAGTTGGAAAACGAAGCGATCGTTGTCAACGGCAATGATATTCTCGCCTTCGAGCCGACCGTCGAATGGGACATCAAGATGATGAAGCGGGTCTCATCGATGCTCGCTGGCGGCTTGTTCCAAGTCAACTTGCAAGGCAGCGGCCTCGTCGCAATCACGACGCATTACGAACCGCTGACGCTGGTCGTCACGCCGGATAACCCGGTCTATACCGACCCGAACGCAACGGTCGCTTGGAGCGGCACATTAGAACCCAACTTGCGAACCGACGTTTCGCTGAAGACCTTCTTTGGTCGCGGCAGCGGCGAGTCATTCCAGATGGAATTCCGCGGCAACGGCTTTGTCGTCATTCAGCCGTACGAAGAGTTCTACCACGCCGAAGCGTAAGCTTCGCTTGTTTCGATCGACGCCCAGAAGATGCAGGAGTAAGTGTCGTCTATGACGCGGCCCATCACCAGAACCGAGTTAGAAGCCTACCTCGACGAGGCGCTCCCCGTCGAGCGGATGGCCGAGATTGAGAAGATGCTGCGCGATCAGCCGGAGCTGTCCCAGCAGCTTTTGCAAATCAACGGACGTCGCGACGCCGGCGTTCATACGATCGGCGAAATCTGGCGACGGCATCGGCTGACTTGTCCCAATCGCGAAACGCTCGGTAGTTACCTGCTGCAAGTCCTGGATGAAGCAGAAGCGGATTACATTCGCTTTCACCTCGAAACGGTCGGCTGCCGCATTTGCCAAGCGAACCTGCACGATCTGGCGTCGCAACAAGAGGCCCAAGCGGACGACGGCAAGCCACGCCGGCAGAAGTATTTTCAGTCTTCTGTCGGCCGCTTGAAGGGAGAGTAGCAGGAATTTTTTGCGACTTGCGTCCCGACGCGTCCTATCAGAGGGAAGCCGCCAATTTATAGCTGAAAGTCGGCGGCGGTTGTTCCCGTCTCTGGGACTTCAAACTCGATGCTGCCGTCGATTGCTTTGCTCGGCAACGGAATATTGGGCGTGGACGCCGCGACCGGATCATCTTCGGCACGCGCTTCTGCACGTACGCGAATGACGACTTTGTGCTTGCCGATTAACGCGCCTTCGCGCGGTTCTACGTCAATCGTCTGCAGCGTAAATTTTCCGGCGGCGTCGGTCACTCCCATCGAAGCTTTCCCGCTCGCTTCGGTCGTACTCGACTGCGGCAGAAAGCTGACCACCAGGTTTGCCTGAGGCTTTCCTCGCACAGTCACAGTTCCCGAGACAGGCGCTGTCGCCGCGCCGCGAGCGCCGCAACCGACAAGCGCCGGCGAACCGATCGCCAGCAACAACGCAAAAAATAGAGATCGATGGATCAACATGGGTGAGGTTCACCTTTTGAAGTTATACAAGGGCGAATGAAATCAATGAATCGATGCGAGTCTTCTCCTCGTAGCCTCATGAGCAAGAGAGGAAAAGGCGCGTAACGGCGCCCAAACGGATTGAATGATAAGGGGCGTTCTCTCGCGTTGCGCTGGGGACGAAGAAAAAGCAGCGGTTCGATTACTGGCCTTTTAGAACTGCGTGACTTCACTTCCTGCCATCGTCGACAAGCCGGCGAACACCGTCAGGTCAATCGTTTCTGGCAGGAACGACACGGAACCGTCCGCGCGGGAAAAATTAAACCCGCCGGGATGCTGCGACGCCCAGGCTCGCCGGCATACGCCGATGTTGCTAGCGACAGCGGCACAAGCGTCATATCGATTGCCGATGATGTACGGCTCGTTAATCACCATGCCGATGTTGTAGCCCCAATACGAATTTCCCCAGAAAGCGCCGCGGGCAGGCTGATCGAGCGGCTGATGGTATTCGCCAACCATCAATGTGTTGGAAGTGCCGTCGATGACCGAAGCCATCTTTTCAAAGTCCAGAGATTGGCCATGTCCGCTGCCAACCGTGTGAAAGATCCCTTTCCACTGATTATTGAGCCCACCAACCTCGGCGAAATGGTCCCAGTTTTTTGCGCCGTCATTGCTGTAGCCGCTCATCGCTTTGTACGAGATCGCGTGTAAGTCGTAACTATATCCAGAAGCCGGTTGAATAATCGCGCGGCCGAGCGGATCGCTCGGGCAAATATACTCATCGACCTTCGTTTGCGCCACGGTGGCGTTGGCCGCCGTATTGCAGTGCGTCGTGTGATCATAGGTATTGAAGAGATTTTGTTGTTCGATGAACGGCAATAATCCGATGCACCAGTTGCCGTAGAACGTGTCGTTGATCTGGACGTGCCCCGACGGAAAAACCAAGTACGTATCGTGATAGTTATGCACGGCCAACGCCATCTGTTTCAGGTTGTTGGTGCATTGCATTCGTCGGGCCGCTTCTCGCGCTTGCTGCACCGCAGGGAGCAAGAGCGCGATCAAGACGCCGATAATGGCGATCACCACCAGCAATTCGACCAACGTAAAACCGGTCCGATGGCGCAGCGATATCAGAGGAAATCGCATCATTTGGATCCTTGATGAAGAGACAAATACGTGGATGAGAAATGAGATCGATAAGAGCAAAGATGGAGACGTGGTCGCCCTGGAGAAAGTCGATTGACATTCGGGTAAACTCGACTCCGCTGGAGCGGAAACAAATCGCATCCTTGCGACCGCCTTGAAAAATGTATATTGTTTTTGATGAAAAATCTTAGCAATTTGGGTCAGTGACCTGGGGCGAAGTAATCTGCCACTGGATAGGCGAAAAGGCATCACAAGGGAGAAATTGCCAGCTATCCCCCCGTATCTCGAAGAGCTGCCGCCCCTTGAATTCGCCCGATGTGCCATTATTTTCTAGAAATAACGCGAAAAAACCGTTTCGCCGACACCCAGCCAAGGGCTTGTCCCAATGACAGTCGCGGCTTAACTCGCCAAGACTAGTCGCTTCGCGTTAGACCGGCGCCGGTAGATCGCGACGGCAAAAGACCCAGTGACCAAGCCCAAAGGTCGCTAGGCCTCCTAACAACAAGCCGCTGGCCAAGGTCAGTCCGCCGAGCGCCAGGTCTCCCTGGTTGTTCTCGAAGTAAAACGTCCAAACTTTGGTCGGGTAACGAACGCCGTACGATGTCAGCACTTCTGGTTCGTAAAGAGTGAATATGGTGAAGTACTTCAGCCAATGCGCGGTGTCGACCGCCAACGAAACGACCCGAACAATCATCTGCACAATCAGAAAGCCGGTGACGATGCCGATGGTGCGCCAGCGATAACGGTCCCACGAACTCATCCAGGTCGTCAGCCCTGCGAAGAAGACGCCGAAGCATCCCAAGTTGACCGCGGCCGGAATAAATAACTTGGTGTCGACGAAGTCGGCCAGAGGAACACGCACAGGCGCTTCTTTCACTTTGGTGAAGGGAACTTCGACTTGCATGTTCAAAATCGGCAAATTGATGCTCACCGGCGGCTTCTCTTGCTTGACCATCGTCGTATGCACGCCGGCGTGCGTTCCCAGCCAAGCTCCGATCGCGATGGCTGCACAGCCAACGACCGTGACGATGCTCTTGGAGAACAAGAACTGAAAACGGCTGATCGGCTGCGATAACATCATCTCCAGCGTACCGCGTCCCAGCGGACCGCTGACCGAATCGCTGCCGCGGGCAATCGCCCAGGTCACCATCAACAGCACGACCAACGGCTCGTTAAACGTCACGCCGACGCGGCCGGGATAGGTGAATAACTGCGAGACGTCGACCGCCGAGTAACGTTCGACCTCGGGACGCAGGATCTCTAAGATACTTTGAAAACGACTCATTTCGACGCGACCGACGATCCATGCGCGGATCATGCAAAAGCTGAAAACCGTCACGACCGAGCCGAACATCAACAATCGCGCTTCACGAAACGAGCGCACCAGCAGGGTCGCATTCATGCCAAAACCGCCTCGGGCTGCTCAAAGTGATATCGATTGTAAATCGCGCGTAAACCAAGTTGCGAAATCTGAATTTGCGTCGCCGGCAGATTCGCCAGCCAGGCGAGCGCCGGTTGCAAATCGCCATCGGTTTCGATCTGAAACGTCTCAGGCGTTTGCCGAACGTCAACGATCAACGACGTCAGTTCATGGGGAACTTGCGGCAGCGGCTGAGTGAGCACGCCGCGGATCACATGCCGCCGGCGCATCGCGTGCAAATCTTGATCATGGACAATACGTCCTTGCCGCATGATGACCGCCCTTTGGCAGATATCTTCAATCTCAGACAGCACATGAGAACAGATGACGACCGTCTTTCCCTGCTCGTGAGCGTCGCTGAGCATTTGAACCACTTCATGCCGCACGTTTGGATCCAGACTGGTGGTCGGCTCGTCAAAGATCAACAGCGGTGCGTCAATCGAAAGGGCGATCGCCAGCCCTAACTTTTGCCGCATGCCAGTCGACATGAACGCAACGCGACGCTTCAGATCGAGATCCAATCGCTGGGCGGTGTCTTCAGCACGAACACGGCTGCCGCAGGGATGAACGTCGGCGAAAAATCGCAGGACCTCGCGTCCTCGCATTTCGCCAAATAGTCGAACGTCTCCCGGCAAGTAAGAGAGACGGCGGTGAACCTCGAGACAGCGCGTCTGGCAATCCATTCCGCCGATCTTGGCCTCGCCAGAAGTGGGGCGTAAAAAGCCCAATAACAAGCGAAACATTGTGGTTTTGCCGGCGCCATTGGGGCCCAACACGCCGCAGCATTGGCCCGTGGGGACATGCAGCGTCACCCCGTCCAACGCCAGGAAATCGCCATATCGTTTGGTAAGTCGGTTGGTTTCGAGCATAAGCTTCTTACTTCCAAAGACCGCATTCAGTTTTTGAAAATAACCGATTCTGTAGGGCGGCGTGCAACAGGCGCCGGAAGAAACTAGAATATTAAGGAAGTCGAGCATTCTCGCTCGGCGCACCCGAATCAACTTATCGCCCTACCCTCCTAATAGTTGAGACTCGCCATGCTGCGTATCTGGATGATTGGAATGCTTGCCTCCCTCGCCGTTGTTACCGTTTCGCACGCCGAAGACGCCGCGACCCAAGCAGCCGTGAAGTCGGCGGCCGTGTCGCCTGAGCCGCGTGACGCCAAATGGTGGACTGATCGCCATGCCCAAAAATTGGCCGCCGCCAAAGCCCAAGACAAAATTGACTTGTTGATGGTCGGCGATTCGATCACTCACGGCTGGGAAGGTAAAGGCAAAGAAGTCTTCGCCGAATTCTACGCCGATCGCAATCCGCACAACATTGGTTTCAGCGGCGATCGGACCGAACACGTCCTGTGGCGCTTTGATCACGGCGCTCTCGACAACATGTCGCCGAAACTGGCCGTGCTGATGATCGGCACCAACAATGTCGGCCATCGCAAAGATCCTTCGCAAGACACCGCCGACGGCATCAAACTGATTGTCGAGAAACTGCGTGAAAAGCTGCCGGAAACCAAAGTTCTGATTCTGGGCATCTTCCCCCGCAGCGCCGCCAAAGACGACGAGATGCGCAAGCTGAACGACGGCACCAACGAGATCATCAAAGATCTGGCCGACGGCAAGAACGTCTTCTATCTAAACATCAACGACACCTTCCTGACCGAAGATGGCGTGCTGACGAAAGAAGTCATGCCCGACTTGCTGCACCCGCACGCCAAAGGCTATCGCATGTGGGCCGAAGCGGTCGAACCGACGATCGCCAAGCTGATGGGCGACAACGAGAAAAAGTAAGGAACCGTCGATGCCTTTGCCGTATCGTCCCATTGTGATCCATGCGACCATCCTGTTAGGGATGGTCGCCGCCGCTACCGGAGTCGCCCAAGAGGCTGCGCCGACGGTGGAACAAAGCGTGAAGCCCGGCGTCAACGCGAAGTTCCTGGATGATTCGCTCGACGTCGACGACTGGATCGCGCGGTTCGAAGTCGAGAGTCGTGAGGTCTACCATGCCCGCGACGAAGTGCTAAAAGCATGCGGCGTAAAACCTGGCATGCGCGTGGCCGATGTCGGCGCCGGATCCGGTTTTTACACGCGACTCTTCTCTCGCGCCGTCGGTCCGACCGGCTGGGTCTACGCCGTCGATATTTCTCCCAAGTTTCTGCAGCATATTAGCGCTAGCACGAGTCAGTTAGGCTTCAGCAACATCACCTGCGTGCTGGGTGGAGAGCGTTCGATTCAGTTGCCTCCCCAATCGGTCGACCTGGTTTTTATCTGCGACACCTACCATCACTTCGAGTATCCGCAATCCACGTTGGCTTCGATTCACAGCGCCCTCGACCAAGATGGCTCGCTGGTCGTGATCGATTTTGAGCGGATTCCCGGCACGTCGCGCGCGTGGACGATCGACCATGTTCGCGCCGGCAAAGCGACGTTCCGCCAAGAGATTGAGCAGGCCGGTTTCGTATTAGCCGCCGCGCCGAAGATCGAGAAGTTCTCCGAAAACTACTTCCTGCGGTTTCGCAAAAAGTCGGCCGAATGAGTGACCGCCGCGCGTTTGGCCTCTGGACGTTGACCTTTTTGGTGGTCGCAAACATGATCGGCGCCGGCGTCTTCACCACGTCCGGCTATACGCTGGCGAGCGTCGGTTCGCCTGGTTGGGTCGTCATCGCGTGGGTGGTGGGCGGTTTCATCGCGCTGATGGGCGCGATCAGCTACGGTCAACTCAGCCGCGTCATGCCGGAGTCAGGCGGAGAGTATCTGTTTCTCTCGCAGGCGCTTCATCCGGCGGCCGGCTTTGTCGGCGGGTGGATTTCGCTGCTGGCCGGCTTCACCGGAGCCATCGCCTACGCGGCGATCACGCTTGAAAAATATGTGATTCACAGCATCGATTTACCGCTGTTCAACGGAGCGGTCGCCATTATCACGGTCGGCGTGTGCGGACTACTGCATGGGCTAGGATCACGACTGGGCGCTGGGCTGCAAAACGTCGTGGTGTTGCTCAAGCTGGCGCTGCTTGGTCTGTTTCTGTTTTTAGCCGTTACTTCCGACATCGACTGGCAAGGCGAAGCGCTGCAAACCAACCAGCAACCCCAAGGCTGGGATTTTGCCTTCGCCTTTGGCAACTCGCTCATCTGGATTGCGTTCTGTTATTTAGGATTCAACGCCGCAGTTTACGTCGCCAGTGAAGCGAAGAATGCGGGGGACGTGCCGCGGTCGCTCCTCTTTGGCACTGCGATCGTCATCGTACTGTACGTTCTGCTGAACTACGTCTTCGTCTACGCGCCTCCGTCCGGCGCGATTTCCAATCAGGCGGAAGTCGCGGCGATCGCCGCCGATGCAATTGGGGGAAAATCCCTCTCGCAATTGGTCAGCGCAACGATCGTGATCGCTCTCTTCACATCGGTGATGAGCATGATCATGGCGGCGCCGCGCGTGTACGCCAAAATGGCCGATGATGGTTTTTTGCATCATTCGTTTCGCGCTCAAGAGTCCGCGCCGCAAACAGCGATCGCGCTGCAAAGCGTCCTGGCGATCTGCATGATATTGTTTTATTCGCAGCTCAAAGATTTGCTCGACTATTTGGGGCTAACGCTCTCGCTATGCGCCGCTTTGACCGTTGCTTGTGCGCTGCTTCCGACCGTTCGCCAGGGGCCGCTGTTTCGCCTTGCTAGCTTGCCGCCTGTACTATATTTACTCGGCACGCTGGTCTCGGCCGTGTTGATGTCGATCAACAAGCCGTGGGCGTTATTGCCGGTCGCAATCACTTTTGGCCTGGGGGGAGCCGCTTTTTTGGCGATCCGCGGCCGAGTGCAGCCGGTGACCGAGCAGACTTCAGAGATATAACCGCTGCCGACGGGGGGGAGGACTGCGGTCAACAACCTTGCTTCTCATTCGGTTCAGCGGTTATTCTGAGTGGGTAAATCATTGCTGCTAATCCATTTGCGGAGGGCTCCCATGGGCGGCCGCCTAATTCTTGCTTTATTATTCGCACTGCTGTCGACATCCATTACTCCATCCGCCTCGGTCTCCGCCGCCAGCGAGGATCCGACGCATGACCGGATTGATCAGCTGATTCAACAGCTGGGACATCGCAATTTCGCGATTCGCGAACGCGCCCAAAACGAACTGTCAGCGATCGGCGTTACGGCGTTCGATCAAGTCTACGCAGCGATGAATCATCGCGATCTCGAAATCGCTCGTCGTGCGCAATATCTCGCGCGCAGCCTGAACGTGAACTGGGCCCGCGAAGACTACAGTCCCGAAGTCCGCGCCTTTTTAACGCGCTATAGCAAACAAGACGAGGACCAACGCAGCAGCCTGATCGGCCAACTTGGCGAACTGACGTCGATGGATGCGATCTCGGCGTTGTCGCGGATCAGTCGGCTGGAAATTTCGGAACGGCTCTCGAAAGAAGCGGCGCTCGTCATCGCGCTCAACCAGCAGATCGGGCTCTCGCCCGAATCGATCGCGCAGATCAAAGAAACGATCACCGCAGAAATTGGAACCAGCCAGCGGACCGGCCCCGCCTGGCTGCGACTGTACGAAGCGAGTCTCGATGATCCGGCGCCAGCCATCGATCAGCGCCAAGCGCTGATCGAGCAAGAACTGCAAACGTTCGTCAGTCGTCCTGATCGAACGACGCGGCATATCGTGCAAGATCTGCTCCGCTGGCAAGTGGAGCAACAACGGAAGCTAGGTCACGATGACGATTCGTTAGCGACGATGCGCCAAGTGATCCGCATCAGCCAAGGCTCCAGTTCCGAGCTGATTGACATCACCACTTGGCTGCTCAATCAACGCGGTCCAAAGATTGTCGAAGAACTGGCCGCCCACTATGCGGACCCGCAACAACCGCAAGCGGGCGAAATCAACGGCCGCTTCAGCGAAGAGTCGATTTTGCTCTACCTGCTGGCCGAAGCGAAGCTGGTGCAAGGAAAGATCGACGAGGCGACCACCGTCGCCGATCAAGCGCACCACATGAACGACAGCCTGTTGGATAATGTCTTTCTCACCGCCGACGCGCTGCACAAGCGGGGGCTGATTCGCTGGGCCGAACGGGAATACCGCCGCGTGATCGATAAAGAAGGACCGTTTAGCCCGCGGTATAGCGCCTGGCCGACTCGCCAACTGGGCGAGATGCTGGCCGATCGTAAACGCTATGCGGACGCCGCCGGAGTCTACAAGCCGCTCGTTGAGGTCTACGACACCGAAACGAAGCGTGGTAAGACTTCGGAAGAAGCCGAAGGGGATCGCTCGCGTTATCACTACTTCCTCGCCCGCGCCGCCGAGAAACGAGGCGATATCGAAGCGGCTAAAGAAGAACTGAAAAAGGCGAACCAGCGCGACCCCTTTGAGGTTGACGTGTTGATTATGATGCACCGAATTTCGACCGATCCCAAATGGCTCGAATACACCCGGCCGAAAATCGAGGATGCTCGGGCCGAATTCAAAAAGACGGTCGAAGATTTCCAGAAGCATTGGGACTTCTTCAAGCGAAACGGCCGCGGCGTCGAATTTCTGGGAAACGATCTGCGCACTTACACGCGTGAGCTAAACCAATACGCCTGGATGGTCGGCAACACCTATGGAGACCTCGATCATGCGATCGAAGCCAGTTTGCTGTCGCTGGAACTAGCCCCCGGCGAAGGCGCCTATCTCGACACGCTCGCTCACTGTTACTTCGCGAACAAAGAGTACGCCAAAGCGCTCGAATGCCAGACCGAAGCGGTGGAGCAGATGCCCCACTACCTGGAGATTCGCGAAAAGTACGCTCGTTTCGCCGACGCTTACGAAAAGCATGTCGGTCCGCTCGTTCGCTGGCAACCGCCGGTCGATCCCGAATCGTTCTTTCCTGCGGAAGAGAAGAAAGCGACCAAGTGAGCGCCTCTGGTGAAGCGCCCGATGCGCTCGACATAGCGCCGCTCGACGAATCTCAAGAGGACGAGCGCCCCGAACGCTCCCTGATCACGTTTCACGGCGTCATGCTGGGGATGGCGCTGTTGGTGCTGATCGCGGCGCTGGCGTTGAGCTTTCAATCAGGCGAAAAAGTCTACCTGCCGCTGCTAGGCGCGGCGCTCCCGCCCAGTTGCGCGATGAAGCTCTATTACGGAATCGATTGCCCCGGCTGCGGACTGACCCGAAGTTTCATCCTGCTGGCCCACGGCGATCTGCCAGGCTCACTCGCCTACAACCCATCCGGCGTTCTCCTCTTCGGGGTCGTCCTGTTTCAAATTCCGTATCGACTCGCCCAACTGTGGCGAATCCGCCAAGGCCGCCAATCCTGGAATCTAGGCATCGCCGCCGCCGCCATCTTCTCCGCCATCTTCGCCGTCATGCTGGTGCAATGGGGCGTGAAGTTTTTGTAGGTGATGCGGATGCCGGAAATTGCAGTCCACCAGCGCCAATTTTTGCAGTTCCGCTTTTCGGATCCGGAGCGCAACTGCGTTTCAAAACGACTTCGACGCCAACCTGAATCGAGCGAACGCTCGCGTCTTTCAAAAAAGCGAGAACTCAACTAATTCGACGTTAGATCGAAGTTGATCGTATTGTTGCCGCTCTGAACTTCTGCCGTGAGTTCCGAGTTGATGTGGTATTTGGCTGGCAAAATTTCAGGACGGCTCTTCACGAACGGCTGGTTCCCTTCGCCGCCGCTGGAATCGCGAGCCGAGATAATCCGCACGACATGCTTACCAAGGGTTGCGCCATTGCGCGTCCCTGTGAAACGCAGCGCGTAATGTCCATTACTATCCGAAATGCCGAGCGAAGGTCGACCGTTAAGCGGTTCGAATTGAATTTCCGCATATTCCAGCGACTTACCGTCAAAGGTTACCACGCCTTCAACGTAACCAAGTTCCGGTCCGCTGCTGTTCGAGCATCCCACCGCTAGACTTACAGCCAACAGGGCCAACAGGGTGGATAACGTATGAGATTGCGAAGACAAAAATTTCAATTGCATGGAAAGCATCTCCGTAGCGTGCGAATCGATAATTGCAGTAAGAGAAGTAAGACATATGCCGCTCGTTCAATATTCGCCAATCACCTGACCATCCCGCATGTTGCCGAGGTATTCCATGATGGTGTTCGTAGTTGAGTCGGTATTGCTCGGAATCGTCTCAGCCAGAAAGCGAACGGAACCATCGACGGCCACGGCTTGTGCTCCACCTGGATGCAGGCTGGAAATGCCGTGGTTGCGAATATTGCTGGTTGAGGTCGTCGTACCGATCAAGATGTTCGGAGAATAGAGCGTCGTGCAAAGCGTACGATACAATCCCTGATTATAAGATGTATGAGTAGGATGCGATTGATGGTCGGGGCCGGCGCCGTCCTTGTCGCGCGTGGCGAACATCTCGGCGGAACCAAACCACTCGCGATTCAATTCGTAGGCTCGCTCAGCCGCCATTAGCGTGTTAGACGTACCGTCGGTGATGTCCCGCATCCGCGTGTTGCTGTCGCGGAAGAACATGCCAGTCGCTCCGGTCGTGGTGTCGGCAAAATTGGTCGCTTGCTGAGCACGCACGTTGCCCGAGCTGTTAATTGCCACGTAATTCGTCTTCGAAAGTCCAACATTGTCGCCGGAACTGCTGACGATGGCACACCCGGCGCACTTGTCCGTGTCGGTAACTTTTGGGCCGCTGTCGGATGGACAAAGGAACGTTTTGAACTCGGTTTGCATAACTTCCCGGTTGGCGTCGATTGCAGCCGAAGGGGATACCCGGCCAACCTGCAGGGCATCAGATACGTTGCCCAATTCCATGAACGGCAGAATCAGCGCCGACCAAGTCCAGTGACCAAGATTGTCAGACGTGTCTACGTGGATGTAGCCCGAGGGGAACGATCTGAACGTGTCGTGATAGTTGTGCATCGCCAAGCCGATTTGCTTCAAATTGTTGGAGCATTGCATTCGCCGAGCAGCTTCTCGGGCCTGCTGGACCGCTGGCAATAACAACGCGATCAACACGCCGATGATCGCGATCACGACAAGCAGTTCGACAAGCGTAAATCCACGGCGAACCGTCGTCTCAGGGGCAGATTGGAGCATGGTAGATCTCCCTTTTCAGAAGTGAGATGGATGATCGGTTTGACAAAATATGAGGAAAAACTTGACTTTCCTTACCCTTGAATCGTACGCAGACGTGCGAATCTACTACGATCAAATGAAAAAATGAGAATTTATTTTTCCGTTGCGGCAGATAGCCCACCAATCAAGCGAAAGAAGGTCGTGGATCTCGGCATTTGCTGGAATGCCGCCTTAACCTTCTCTCGGCGGGGGCGCCGTTCGGCGTCGGATGATTTCCTGCGAAGACATTTTTGACAAGCGGCCAGGGACCTTCAATCAAGAGTCAAGAGGGGAGGGGCAATACCATGCGGCACGGCGATTGGCCGGGGGCTATAACTGCCAAACTTTGTCGCTTGACAAAGCGCACGAATCCAGAGTCCATTGCCCAAGGAAATCCCGAACCAACCGCGATCGCTCGGCGGCCGAGAAGGCCGATTCGAGACTGCTTTGCTGCGCGCGGGCAATTTTCGGCGCCGATCCGACCGCGGGACGCCCCTTGCGCATGCTTGTCCTGTCCTATGGTCCAACCCGAAAAAACGCGAAGTCCGGTCCGGTCCCATGGTCCGGTTTCAAAAAGCGCGGAGTCCGGTCCAGTCCAACGATCCAACTCGAAAAAAAAAGCGAAGCAGTCCTGTCCGGTCCCAACCTGACGCGGGCAGTGGAGTTTGGGCTTAGACGCCCAGGTACTCTTCCAGCGTTTCGCGAATCATGACCACGTCGGCTTCGCCGCCGGTCCAGATTTTATAGTTGATCGCGTGCAGATGGGCGGCGATCGTCAGGCCGTCGTGGAGGGTCGCTTCCAGCTCCTGCACGGCCTGACTCAGTTCGTCGCGCGGCGTGATCGCCAGATCGACAATCGTCATCTCTTTGGAAAGGGTCGTCAGATCAAACAACAGTGCGTCGTTGTCATCGCCGGTTTGAATCACGATATCGACATCGACCAGCGGGAGCCGCTTTTCGGCCAACTCGTAGGTGGTTTCGATCGCGTATTCTTCCTGCAGCCGAATCGCCAGCGATTGACCTGGTTCGTCGGCGGCGGCGAAGATCGTCATTTTTTGCGGCTTCATGGTCGCCAACTGGGCGGCGATTGCGCGACCGCGGCCATCGGCGCCGGCGATCACGATCCGCTTATCTTGAAGCTCCGACAGCACGGCGGCGACGGCGGCCGCTTCCGTGTTTTCTCCGTACAGTTTGCCACCCCGAATCGCGACGCAATTGGCCAATCCGCCGATCTCGACCACCGGCGTTTTTTCGTCGACCAGCGCCACTGCTTCCTGCAAAAAGGGAGCGGCGATCGCGGCGCCCAGAAAGCCGAGCGCTTTGGCGCCGCGCAGCGCTGCGGCAAAGTCGCTAGGCTCGACCTCCAGCGTCAGGCAGCGCCAGTCGCAGCTGGCGGCCTCGAAGCATTTTTCCATGACGTACTGCGTCGGATTTCCCGCGGCGGGATAACCAAGCGAACAGACAATCTCTTGGAGCGTTTCGTGCGTCATGTGTTGGGCGAAAGAAAAATCGTTACGGCCGCTACATTCTGTAGCTTTCGGGGCCCCGATGCAACGACCCCGAACGTTGCGGCGCTTCCCTTTGCTGCGGCCGGCAATCATGCTGAAGGGTATGACTCCCCTCCGATTACTCCGTTTACTCTTCCTGGCGGCCACTTTGGCGGTCGATGCGGCGCTGCTGGCCGCGGCCGAAAAGTGGGGCGCTCGCAGTATCCCCGGCGTTTTGCTACTTGGGGGTTTGTTGGCCCAATGCGGGGCGGCGGCGATCTACCTGGGGCTTGCGCCGCGGCGACGATTGGCGTTTCGCTTGCTGGTCGGCTCGGCGGCGGCGGTCACGGCCGCCTTGTTGATGGCGCGGCTCACTCCGCTCACTTGGCAAGTTTGGCTCGCGACGCTCTCCGCGCTGGTGAGTCTGATCGCTGGGCCCATTTTGGCCAGTCGTGTTCTGACGATGTCCAAACGCCAGTTTTCGTTGGCCGAAATTTTGGGACTGACCACGTTGATCGCGCTCTTTTGCGCCGCGCTGCGATCGCTGCCGATACAGATGGAATACGCAGGTCTGCTATTGGGATGCCTGACGGCGATGGCCGCGCTGACTTGGTTGGCGGCCTGGCTGATCGCGACCGAAAGAAATGGCCCGCTGTCGCAAGCCGCGCTGATTGTCGCCGCATTTGGATTAGGCCAACTGACGGGAGCGATCGACGCTTCGCCGGCGGCCGGCTTCTTCGCTTCGACCATTTTTACGGCGATGGCCGTTTATTATCTGATTTGGATGCTCGTCGAGAAACATGGCTCGCAGCCCGCCGAGGTTCCGTCGAACGATACCGCCGACGATGCAAAACCGATGCTGCTGCCGCTAGCGAATCACTCGGCTGCGACTACTCGCTGATCTGCAGCAAGCGAAACAATGCCGCTAGCGGCGTGCTGGCGCCCCAGGTCGTACATGCGACCGAATGCGCTTGGTTACCGGTAGGCGGAGCGAGCCCATCGAGCGGCGCCCCCAACATCGCCGCAATCGCCAACAGCCCGCAGCCTTCGATCAGCAGCATGTTAGCGAATCCGCGTAACGTGGATGCCGATTTACGTGTTCGACCCGATCGCTGCATGACGCTACTTTCTCCGTAAAGCCTGGGGATTGTGCGGTGCTCCTTGCTGCCGCGGGCTTTCTACGGAGGCTTGACGCGTTTGGTTCTTACGCCGTTTCGTATAGGACGACCATAATGACATCTGAGGGGGGAAAGCGGAGCGGCCCCGAAGAGCTTCCGACCGGTTCTCCCAGCGGCGAAGTTTGGGGGGCAATATTTCCGAAGATCTGCAGCACGCGAACGCCGGACTCTTTCAGCCAGGCGTTCACTTCCGCTTCGGTTTGCGAAACTTCACTCTCGACCGACATAAAGATCTTGATCTGTTGCATCGCTGTGACTCCTGGCTAGAACTTTCGACGTCTCATCTACGCATCGCACGGCGGCGATGGATTCCTTCGTGATGTCTATGCGTTACACTAAAGCGCGTCGCCGCTCGTCGCAATGCTCCTTCGGACTCCACCATCCCGATGCCGATTGAACCCCAGCGCCCGCAACGGGAATCGCTCTTCTCGCAACTGGTGATCGCCGCGAGCGCCCTGCTGGTGATGTGCTGCGTGTTGGCCGCGATCGGTTGGGGAATCTCGCTGGCGACGGCGCCTCCTGCGCGGCCGGAAGATCCTACGGATGAAAACGAAGTGGTCGCCCAATTTCGTGAAATTGGTCTCGAGGCAGGACGTAACGGCGAAGATCAAATCCAAGTGGTCGCGACTCGCTATCCGCTGCTGTTGACCGACCAAGAACTAGCGATCGTCGATGGACTTCCCCACTTGGAAGTCCTCGATCTGCGCGGCGCTCCGATCACCGACCAGGCGCTAGTCCATCTTGAAAACTTGCCCAAACTGCGCGAGCTTTATCTCGGCGGCAGCGTGATCACCGATGTCGAGCAAACGCTGTTTCGCACCACCATTACCGACGCCGCATTGCCGCACATCACGAAGTTGAAAACGCTGCACGTGCTGAGTCTCGCTCGCACCGGCATCACCGACAACGGCATCGCCCCCTTGGCCGAATTGCCGGAATTGGAAGATCTATTTCTGGTCGACGTCCAAGTCACCGACGCTGCGATCGACGACCTGGCCAAACTCAAGTCGCTGAAACATCTCTATCTGCACGAGACGTCGATTACCGCCGCAGGCGTGAAGCGACTGCAGAAGATGTTGCCTAAGACCGACGTGCAGCACACGCATTGAGCCCAGGAACAAAGGAACGCAGAGAGGGCGTCAACGTCATGAAACGCTCATCTTCCTTCCGCTTTCCGCTTTTCTTCCTCCTCACCACGCGAAGAGCTTGACCTGATTTCCATCGGGATCGTTCAGCTTTAGCTCGCGGAAACCTTCGGGGCTTTCTTGGGCGATGAGCGCGATGCTTTTGCTGTTAAGGTATTCGCGCCAGATATCGAAGTTGTCGACTTCGATCGCCAGACTTACGATCGCTTGTCCGGAGGTCGCGTCATCGCGAGCGAGCAGCGCGATCCGGAATCCTTCGCCGCACAGCAGCGCATAGCCTTCTGCTGTTTGGCGAACGCCAACTTGCAAGCGCAGTACGTCACGATACCAATCAAGCATTGATTCAAACCGCGCGGTGCGGATTTCGACGGCGAAGAGCTCTCCTTGCATGACGGCCTCGCTTACGATTCCAGTGCGGCGACGATGTCGGCCAACTGGGGATGATCGGCCGAGTTACGCGGAACATGCGCCAATCGCAAGATGCCGGCGGCGTCAACGACAAACGTCCCTTGCAACTGCAAGAGGTCGCCTGTCGGCTTCCCAAATCCGCTGCGGATGACGGCGTTCAATCCCGGCAGCCAAACCTGTGGTCCAGCGACTTGGGACATGCTGCCGCGGGGAACGCGATACGCCTGATACGCCGCACGATGCGGATCGACCAACACGTCAAACGGCAGCTGCATTCCATCTTGCAATTGCTGCGCACGCTCGTGCGTCCCCATGGTGATAAAGACAACGTCACCGCCGTGTTGCTGAATCTCCGGGTAGTCCAGCTTCAACTGCTTAGCCCGATCGCGACAAAAGGTGCAACCAAGATGCCGCGCGAACTGAATCAACAGCGGGCGCTGGCTCCAACGGTCAGCCAGTGCAACTGGCGATCCTTGGCAATCTTGCACCGTCACCTTGGGCGCCGCTGCGCCGATCATCAAACGGTTTTGAGTCGCCGCCATATCCATCTTGGGTTCACTTTTCTTTTTTGGGCGCCGGCTTAATGGGTTGTTTTTTGCGCTCGGCCGCCCCCTTTTCGAAGAGCTGAAATTCTCGCTTCATGTAATCGCCCAGCTGGGTTCGATCAACGCCGTACCAGGTGCGGTCTGGCGAACCGGCGTCGAGTCGAACTCGCTCGTCATACAGCTTCGCCATTTGGGTCAGCAATTCCTTCTTAGCCACCGGATCTTCGGCCGAGGCCAACTCGGCTTGCAACTGCATCGCCTTCGCGTTCAGGTAGAGCCCGCGGGGAACCTGTTTCTCTTTGGATCGCTGCTCCATATAGTCGCTAAACAGCCGCAGAGAATCGAGCTGCAACTGCGCGTGCCAATGCAAGTATTCCGACAAACCTTCCGGCAAAGCAGGCGAGCCCGGCAGAACGCGGACCTCTTGGGAAAACAGATTTCCGCAAACGGCCAGCGGAACCGCCCAGACTAGCGCCAACATTGCTTTACGACGGAACATGCGATCTCTCCTTAGCCATTTCTAATAAACTCCCTCTAGCGCATTGTATCGGCTGAAAGTCGCACGTCGCCAAAAGAAGAGCCGGCGACGGAACAATAAATTACGGGTCTCGACACGAACCGAGTTAAAGGAGATCGGTCGCCGAGGGCGAAAAGAAGGCAACGGCTCCCCAAACCTTTCGATTCGCGGTACTTTGATCGGAGACCGGCAAATTTCGCGAAAAATCAGTCTCGGCAAATAGAATAGAGAAGCCGGCTTCCAATATCTTGGCGGTTCGCCTCGCAATCTAACCTATTACAAAATAACAACTTGCGATGCATTCGGCGTCCCGCAGCCCTCTTTTTGAGTACTATCGCCCGTCCCGGCCGCTTCAATGAGCGAACAGCCAACCGATTTGCCAAACGCCGGAGACCAGGCGGCTCGCCTGATCCAGACCCACCAAACAGGGGTCTGGCGGTATTTGCGTTCACTCGGCTGTGACGATCATGAGGCGGAAGATCTGACGCAGGAAACGTTTCTACGAGTCTTGCAGAAGCCCTTCGACGATTTTGATCGGGCTGCTACCGCCGCTTACTTGCGACGCGTCGCCCACAACTTGCTGATCGATCTGCGTCGCCGTCACAAGCGACTGATCGTGACCGATGATGTCGAAAAGATCGACGCCTTCTGGCAGCAAGTCACCGTCGCCGATCAAGGAGAAGAGGTCATCGCCGTCTTGCAGGAATGTTTGGCGTCGCTGACCAACCGGGCGCAAACGGCGCTGCGAATGCGATTTGAGAAACGCAAATCGCGGCAAGAGATCGCTGACGCGTTAGGCGTGGGCGAACATGGAGCGAAAAACCTGATGCAACGCGCCAAGTCGCAACTGCGCGAATGCATCGAACGAAAATTGCGACTGGAAGACCACTTGTCGACTCGTAAGTCATGACCGATCGCGAAGAACCACTGATCGATTCGTTGCTTGACGAGCTTTTCCAACAGAAAAGCCCGCCCGATCTGACCGCGCGCATCCTGGCTCAACTCCATTCGCAACAAGCGCTGTCTGAACAAACGCCGTCGCAAAATGGCGCCGCTCATCCGGCGCCGATCTCCGCTCCCATCTACGCCGCAGCGTTGCATGCGACGCATCCGCCGGTCGATGGTCCCGCGTCCGAGATCGCCGCGTCCGAAATTGACATCACGCAACCAGGTGCGTCGCGTAGCGAATTGGCGCGTCGTCGCACTGTCTGGGCGCGTCGTCGCCAATGGATCGTATCGGGCGGCATGTCGATCGCCCTGATGGCGCTGGTCGTATTTGGCGCTTGGGTTATCCGCGGCAACCAGTTGGAGCAAGAGCGACTCGCCCACGAAAATGCCGCTGATTCGATCTCGTCGCCAGAACCGATCCAACATCTGGTCAACGGAACCGGGGCGAACGACGAGCTGGTCGAGACGATCAAGCCAAGTCCGTCGCCGCAGATGGCCAACAACAATCCACCGCCTGCGGTCGCGCCGTCGATTCCGGCTGATGAGCAGAAGCCGCAAGTCGCCGCCAGCAACGATACGCAGCCCAACCAACCCAAAACCGCGGATCCTCGCCCGCAAATCATCGCCGAGCCGACCCCGACTTTGGCCAAGAACGACGCCCAAGTTGTGACCGAAATCAACGATGCGTTAGCGGTCGCTTGGCAAGCAGCCGGCGTCAAACCGACCGGCGACGCGACCCCTGAAGAATGGTGCCGCCGCGTTTACTTGCGGCTCCTAGGACGCATTCCTTCGGTCGACGAGATCAAGCATTTCGCCTCCCAACGGGGACGAGATCGCAACGAGAAGCTGGTCAACGAGATTTTGTATGGCGAACAGCATCGTGACGAACTGGCCCAATACTGGGGTTCGCGACTAGCGAACACGCTGATCGGACGCGCCGCCGGCATGAGTGACGGCAGTGACGTCAATCGCGCGGCGTTTGAAAAATATCTGGGCGAAAGCGTCGCGACCGGCAAGTCTTATGATGCGCTCGCGCGTGAATTACTGACCGCCGCCGGCAGCAATCAACCCAGCGCCGCTGACTACAACCCGGCCGTCAACTTCCTGGGCTCACTATTGGATCAAGACGCGACGTTAGCGACCGCCAAAACGTGCCAGGTGTTCCTGGGCCGTCAGGCCCAATGTTCGCAGTGTCACAATCATCCTTGGGATGCGTTCGATCAACGGCAGTACTGGCAGCTGAACGCTTTCTTCCGTCAATCGCACGCCGAAAAAGGGAAAGAGAGCTTTCGCGTTGTCGACAAAGACTATGCTCCCCCCGGCGACAAACCGGAAGATGGCTTCGTTTATTTCGAGCGCAACAACGGCGTCGTCGATGTCGCCTACCCGCAGTTTCCTGGCGCACAGCCGATTCCGCCCAGTGGACGCATCAGCGACGTCAACCGCCGCGACTACTTGGCGCAGTACGTCACCCATAGCGACATGTTCGCCGAAGCGACCGTCAATCGAATGTGGCAACACTTTTTTGGCGTCGGCTTTACGCCGCTGGTCGACGACATGGGCAAGCACAATCCGCCGTCGCATCCCGAACTGCTTCACCAACTCTCCGGCGATTTCGCCGCGAGCGGTTTCGATCTAAAACGCCTGATGCGGTGGATGGCGCTAACCGACGCTTTCCAGCTTTCCAGCCAAACTTCGCCTGATCAAGTTGCGGATCAACCCTATGTCGGTCGCCCTCTCTTCGCCCATTACTACTCACGTCAGATGGAGGCCGAGCAACTTTATCAATCGCTAGAGATGGTCGCCCAATCACGACGTGCGCCAGTGCTGATCGCCGACTCATCGGCTCGTCATCAATGGCTGGGGCAGTTTGCTCGTGAGATGGGAGATGACGAAGGAAGCGTCGAGCACGCTCTGGAAGGCTCTTACGCTCAGTCGTTGGAAATGATGAACGGTCGCTTGATGGAGAAAGCGACGCGTCTTGATTCCGGCGTGCTGAAGAGCGTCATCCACAGCAACATGTCCCCCAGCGAAAAAATCGATCACCTGTTTTTGGCCTCTTTGGCTCGCAAGCCGAACGGTCGCGAACGAAAAGCGATCGGCCAGATTTTGACCGCTCGCCAAGATGAAATGCCTGCCGCGTTGCAAGATATCTGGTGGGCTCTATTGAACAGTAACGAGTTTTTGCTCGATCACTAAACGAATTCCAAGCAAGGCAAATCGCCCTTTTTCTAATCGGAGAGAACTATGTCCATTCCCACTGGGATGTCGCGACGTCACTTTATGAAGCATATGGCCGGCGCTTCGGCCATGGTCGCTCCGGCGATGATGATGGGCAACGCGATTCGCGCTAACGCCGCCGATCTGACCAGCCGCGGCAAAAGCTGCATCATGCTTTGGATGGGGGGCGGGCCCAGCACCATGGATATTTGGGATCTCAAGCCGGGCGCCAATACCGGCGGGCCGTTTCGCCCGATCTCGACTTCCGGCGATTTGCAAATTTGCGAACACATGCCGAAGACCGCCAAGATCATGAAAAATCTGTCGGTCGTCCGCTCGATGAGCACCCGCGAAGCCGATCATGGTCGCGGTCGTTATTACATGCACACCGGCTACGTCCCGAACCCGAACATCGAGCACCCCGGCTATGGTTCGGTCGTCGCGCATGAGCTGTTCGACCAACGTCCTTACCTCGAAATTCCGCCGTTCGTTTCGGTCGGCGGCGGCAGCGTCGGGCCTGGCTTCCTCGGCATGAGCTGGGCGCCGTTCACCGTCAGCAGCAACGGTCAGGTGCGCAACCTGAAGATGGCCGGCATGAGCGAAGGGACCCTCGGCAAGCGGCTCGAAATGTTGAAGCTGGTCGAAAACGGTTTCATCAATCAGCGTCGCGGACCGGCCGCCGAAGATCACGCCAAGATCTTGAACAAGACGGTCAACTTGATGACCAGCGAACAGATGAAAGCGTTCCGCGTCACCGAAGAACCGGAAGCGATGAAAGAGATGTACGGCACGAACGGCTTCGGCCAAGGCTGCCTGCTCGCTCGTCGTCTGGTCGAAGCCGGCGTGCCGTTCATCGAAGTCGACCTGGGCGGTTGGGACAACCATACCAACATCTTCAACACCTTGGCCGACAACAAACTGCCGGTCATGGACCAGGCGATGTCGGCCCTGGTCACCGACCTGGAGCAACGCGGTCTGTTGCAAGACACGACCATCGTTTGGATGGGCGAATTCAGCCGCACCCCGCGGATCAACGGCAACACCGGCCGTGACCACTGGGCCCGCAGTTGGAGCACGGTTGTCGGCGGCGGCGGCATCAACGGCGGCATCGCGGTGGGTGAAACGAGCGCCGACGGTACCCGCGTTGAGACCGAACCTTACTCGGCCGAAGACATGATGGCGACCGTTTGCCGAGCGATGGGCATATCGCTCGAAACGACCTTCACCAGCAAAAATGGCCGCCCGATGAAAATCGCCAACGGCGGCAAAGTGATCAAAGAACTGATCGCCTAGTATTGTACAAAACCTGGCGCCCAAGTTGGGCGTCAAGTCGGAAGACATGCTCTTCCCGCGATGACGCGAGAAGAACATGGCGCAAGGCCGAGCGTTCCCTAAGAACCTTCGGCCGCAAGCGCTCAGGGACGGATGGCGCTGCACAAAGAGCCCCACGAGCCAGCATCGCAACTTCGCAACCAGCCGACGTCTTTGAAAAGACGCCGGCTTTTTTTATGGTTGCAGCCGACGCAGGTCCAATGGGGTACCATAATTTCTGTACCGAGCGCAGCAGAGCGCCGCCATCTTCCCTTTTAGCCAGATCGTACTCGCTCATGACTTCGTTCGAAATGCTTCCTGACGACGAACACAATGCGGCGCTGGTGAAACATGTCCATCCCGATGATTGGAGCAATCCCATCCCCAGCGGCAGGTACAACCTGATCGCGATCGGAGGCGGATCGGCCGGAATCATTTCAGCGCTCGGCGCGGCGGGGCTCGGAGGAACGTCGGCGCTGATCGAGCGCAAGTTGCTTGGTGGGGACTGCTTGAACTATGGCTGCGTGCCGAGCAAAACTTTGATCCGCTCCGCTCGAGCGGCGCATGCGTTTGCGACGGCGCCCTCCTACGGAGTCAATCCAGTTTGCGATCCGCGCGTCGAGTTTGAGCATGTCATGGAGCGGATGCGTCGCGTTCGCGCCGAAATCTCACGCCATGACGCGGCGCGGCGCTTTGCAGGCATGGGGGTCGACGTTTATTTGGGCGGTGCGAAGTTTGTAGCGCCAGACGCCGTTAAAGTCGCTGGCCAGACGCTCAAGTTCGCTCGCTGCGTCATCGCTACCGGAGGTCGCCCCCAGGTTCCGCCGATCCCCGGACTGGAAGAGTCTGGCTATCTGACCAACGAAACGATCTTTTCGCTGACCAAGTTGCCGAAGCGACTCGCGGTGCTCGGCATGGGACCCATCGGAACCGAAATGGCGCAGACGTTTGGCCGCTTTGGCAGCAAAGTCCACGGAATCGAGCGTCAGTCGCGGATCCTCTCGCGCGAAGATCCGAGCGCCAGCGAAGTAGTGCGACAACAACTGATGCGCGAAGGCGTTCAGCTCTACTTGAATCATTTGGCGACGCATGTCGAAAGAGTCGGGGACGTGACGCGGGTGACGATTGAAGGGGAAGGCGAATCGAAGACTCTCGAAGTCGACGCGATCCTGGTCGCTCTCGGTCGCAGGCCAAACGTCGAAGGGCTCGACTTGGACAAGGCCGGCGTCGAGTTCAACAAGAAAGGGGTGATCGTCAACGACCGTTTACAGACGACCAACCCGCAAATTTTTGCGGCCGGCGATATCGCCGGCAGTTATCAGTTTACGCACGCAGCCGACGCAATGGCGCGAGCTTGTTTGCGAAACGCCCTTTTCTATGGCAATGCGCGGCTTTCAAGCATGATCATGCCGCGCACGACATATAGCGATCCCGAGGTCGCTCATGTCGGCATGACTCCGGCCCAAGCGCAGGAGCAAGGCTTACAGATCGATAGCTATCGCGAAGAGATGAAAGGAGTCGATCGAGCGGCCGTTGACGGCGAAACCGCAGGATTCGCCGTGGTCCATACGCGCCGCGGATCAGGCAAAGTGGTCGGAGCGACGATTGTAGCGCCTCATGCAGGCGAAATGATCAGTGAAATCACTTTGTTGATGTCGACCCACCGCTCGTTAGATACGCTGGCCGACGTTATCCATTGCTATCCGACTCAGGTCGAAGTTTTGAAACGGATCGCCGATCAATATCGCCGCACAAAACTCTCTCCCTTGGTGAAAACGGTGTTTCAAAAGTGGTTGGCCTGGCAGCGGAGCTAAAGGAACTAATCACCGACTCCGATATCGATGTCAAACGCACGTTGCACGAGCGAGTTCTCATGGTGCTCGTGATGGAAGTACCGTTCGGTGAACTTCCGGAATCGACCTCGCAAATCAGCGCTGTAGGGCGCCGATTGATCCTCGGCCTCTTTGCGACACTCTTGGATTTCGACCAAAAACATCGGATGTTCGCCGGCCAAACGCGCGGCTTCTTCCGCTAAATGAGGCGCTCGGCGAAGCGCATCGTTCATGTATCCTCCATGCTCTTCCGCCAAAAAATGTTCGTTGAGCCGATCGTAGAGTTCATCGAACATCGCAGGCAGCGAGTTCCAGTCGGTTCGTCCATTGTCGTCCGCAGAGAGGACGCCCAGAATATCACGGAGCAGATCATGCTCCATCACCAACGCATGAAAATCAAGTCGAACAGTTTGATCTGTCATCGTTCATCCTCCTGCTAACGATGGGAGTTGAAATGCGGTTGTTAGTCGCAAACGAAAACGGCTTCGACGACAGTGATCAGGGACAAGGCGTGACTGCATTATAAGCGCAAGCGAACGTATCTATCATCCGATATTCCCTTCAGAAGCGATCTTTTCGCCTCGCTACCCTCCTTAGATTTCGCCAGCGAAATTCGCGATGCGCGAACGATTCGTCTACAATGAAGCGGGTTGATTGGGTTGACTGGACATGCCGTCTTTCGCTTCTTTTCGCCGAAGTTCGCCCCCTTATTTCCCCTTAGGAATTACGACGTTGGAAGCCGCCAAAGCGTACGTTGTTCGCCTGCTCTACCGATCGCGTCCTGCGCCTTCCAAAGCCGCCATTCTTGCGAAGCTAGAGAAGCACGCACCGGATGTTGCTCCTTTGGATGGAGACCGTGACGAAGGGATGCTCGCTTTCGTCCGTTCGGCGCCTCTGTACGAAAAAGCGCAGTGGATTGCGAGTCCCGCGCCTTTGGACAGCGAAACGCGCGACGAAGCTTGGAGCGAAGCGCTGGAGCAAACTTGGAATTGGCTAGAAGCGCGGCAGGTCGTCGCGGACTGCAAATTTGAAATTCAGATTGCGGATGTTCGCGCAGCGCGAATGCCTGCGGCGCGGCGGTTGCGCATGATCCAACATATCGTCGCCGCAATTTTGCAATCCGCACCCTGTGACGCGATCTTTTGGACATCATCGCGGTCCTTTGTTTCCCCGGATGATTTCCTTGCGTCGGTTGATTCGCTGGAAGAGCATCCCTGGCTCGCCCCCGGCGCGATTCATATCCGCCAGTTTCGAGTCGTCGAATATGAAGATGGCGCTGACGCTTCGTTTCAAGACACGCTCGTCGACAGCGTCGGCTTGACCCCCTTGGGAATTCCCGACGTGCAGTGTCACTTTCGTGGTATCGACGCTCAGTTGGTCGCGCCGCTCCTCTACCGCGCTGCGTGCAACTTATTTGAGACCGGCAAAGTCGCCGCGGGAGATGCCGTCGCAGGGATCCGACCCGGCCAATTTTGGCGTCATCGGGGGGAAGAATCGCTGGCGCCGCCGCGAAGAACGGTGGTCGATATTGCCCCTAACGGGGGCCATAGATCCGGCGCACGAGAGTAATTTTCCGCAAAAGTGGGCAAATTCACGCGCAATTTGCCTAAAAAACCAAGATAGCGTGTGCATACATGCCCAGTCTGGCTATCTTAAAAGAGAGCCCCAAAAATCGCAAACCCATGCGTAGACAGCTGCCGTGACGATTGCATTTGAAAAACTCGTTCCGCCGCCAGGGCATTCATTTCGCTGTTTTGAACGTTCGGCGTTAGAGACGCCAGCGAAGTGGCATCGGCATCCGGAACTCGAGATCACCTTCGTTCCCTACGGTACAGGGACGCGGCTTGTGGGTGATCATGTCGCTCGCTACACTCCAGGCGACCTGGTCCTTTCTGGTGAGAATCTGCCGCATACCTGGCTATCGGACGACTTCGTTGGCAAAAAGTTCGATCGACATATCGCTTATGTCATCCAGTTCAGTAACGATTTTCTCGGCTCCACGTTCTTTGACGCTCCGGAGCTGAACGATGTTCGACTGATGCTGCACAAGGCGCGCCGCGGTTTGTTGTACAGCCCCGAAGCGGTCCAGCGCGTCGGCGACATCATGAAGCTCATGCCCGAACAACAAGGGCTGACGCAACTGATCTCGCTGCTTAACTGCTTGAATTTGCTGGCCGAAGAAGGGGGCGAAGTCCTCGCGAGCGAAGGTTATACGCCTGGCTTCGATCACGCTTCCGACTGGCGAATCGACAAAGCTTGCAACTACATCAACGAACACCTGGAAGATCCCGAGCTCTCGCACGCGGCGATCTGCAAAGAAGTCGACATGAACCCTTCGTCGTTCAGTCGCATGTTCAAGCGAGCCACCGGTCGCACCGTCACCCAGTATGTCAGCGAACTGCGGATCGGCATCGCCTGCCGCTTGCTGATGGAAACCGGGGACAGCATTCTGGATGTCAGCCTGAAGTCAGGCTTCGACAATCTCTCAAGCTTCAATCGCAGCTTCCGCAAGATCAAACAAATGACTCCGCGTGAGTATCGATCGACCTTTCTCGAAGCCCACAAGTCGGCGACGCCGGTTTAGAGCATGCAAACGTTGTAAATGTCGAATGACTAAATCCTCGTGTCGAATGAAGACCGAAGGGCGGAGAGGTTTCTTCAATAGACATAGGCATTTGCTGGCAGTCGCTTAAGACTACGTAGAATAGTTTCAGCCACAAAAAAAGCCGACCCAATGGTCGGCTTTTTTTGTTTCTAGAGCTTTGCCAAGGAGCGTTAGTCCCACCACCATTGGCCCGGCTTTAATTCCGGCACGGTCACTTCGGCTCGTTCCTTCTCCAAAGCGCCGTTCTCGTCGGGCACCTGACGTTCCGGCAACAGCGCGAACTTCGGCTTGATCGAGACGCCGCCGCCGATCGGGGTGACTAGCTTTGAGCCTTTCCAGACGGCGTTGACCGCCGTCTCAACCTGAGTCGGAGCGTTGTAGACTTCGACCGGGTAACGGCTCTCGTCGTTAAAGACCCCCAGGTTCCAGTTCGCTTGACCGTACAGGTCGTACTCTTGGATGTAAGCAGCCGCGATCAGCATGTCGATCTGGTTACGCAGTTGGGCGTAAACCGGCGAACGCTTCGCGAGTTCCGGGTACTTTTTGGTGAAGGTCGACGTGAACATGTAGCTGGCGCGACTTTCGCCGCCGGCTTGGACACGACCCCCTTCACGGGTCACCATTTCGTTTTCGCCGATCAATTGAACGCCTTCGCCGACCAGTTCCATCGCCAGTCCGTCGTCGCTCATCTTCACGCATTCGTAGTTCGGCGTGAAAAACCAACGCTGCAAAGCGTTCCGCGAACCGCCGCGTGAGTTTTCGGTGTAGCTCGGAATGCGAACCGGAGGTCGCTCTAGCCCGATGCCGATCAGTTTCATGCGATAGTCGGCTTCGACCAGGACCTTCGCGAAGTTAGTCTTTGGCGAAATGCCGGTGACCGTTACATCTTGCTTGCCCAACGCTTGCTGCATTCCTGGGATCAGGGTCGCCACATTGATCTTGGCGAGGTTGCTGCCGACGCTGGCGAGATACTGTTGATAGTTCTTCAAGCCTTCTTCGGTCGGATCGATCGAGACGCCGACGAAGTTGACTCCCTTGGTGTCAGGAGCATAGGCTCGCATCGCAACGATTAAGTCGTCCAGCGAAAGTACCGCTTGACCGGTGCTTGTGCCGATTGCTCGGCCGGTGAGATCGGTGACGAAGCCTTCAGCCGGACCGGCGATCACAATGTCGCCTGACTCGGGGTAGAAGAAGACGTACTTCAGTTGCGTGAGGCCAGCGAGATTTTTCATCTCTTCCGGAATCGTGTTGTTTTGATCGGTCGCTTTGGCCAGCTCTTTTTCGAGACGATTCAGCGAGATCTTACGCAGACCGCTCGCTTTTCTTAGTTCAGGAGACTGCGATGCGTTGGCTGCAGCCAAACGTTGACGCATCAATTGTCCCGAGGGGTCAGCGGCACGTTGCATTCGCAACACGCCTTGCGCGTCGACGTAAACGCCGGACTGCTGGAAGTTGTTGTTGCCGTTACCGCCGTTGTTTTGAGCCGCAGCCGGGGCGACCAATAATCCGACGGCGAATGTCGCCAGCAGCAGGTGATACAGCCGGGTCGAGCGGAATTCCATGTCTGATCCTTGGTCCAAATACGCAGCAAGAAAGGGTAGGCGCGAATTGCTCGCCGCTTTTGGTGCAAGCGACGAAAGATGAGCCGGCAATGCCGTTACAACAAACCTACGGGCAAATTGCCGTAAGTAAGCTGTCCCTTTGATCTTAATTTGGGAAAATAGGGAAGGCAAGCAATCGTCAAAAAAGGCTCCGACTGTGCCGATTTTCTTGGCAATCAGCCAGGATTGGATGCGTTTCCGGCGCAACCCTATTCAGAGAAATGACTTGCGCTAATTTTTGCTCGGCCGCCGAGAGTTCGGCGGAGCGGTGATCAGTTTGAAGTTTCCTTCTCCCAGTAGCTGATCGACCCGATCTCGCATCTCGAGTGAGACGTCGACGCGGCGAGATGTCCGCAGCAGCGCCGCGTGCCCATCGCTTAATTGCAGCACCAATTGCAAGTCGCAATCGCCGGGATAGGCCCGTAAAATCTCGTTTAAACTGGGTAAAATCTCGGCGCCGTGGTGTGCTTCGTCGATCCGAATTCGGACTCCTTTGGTGTAGCGCGAGTGGGCGTCTTCGATCGGAACCAGGTTGTTGACGATCAAGTTCGCCTCGTCGTCCCCTCCCCCCCGTTTGTCGACTCGGCCTTCGATAATAAATACCGCTTCCGTTTTTACGAGATCTCCCAAATTTGCGTATTGTTCCGGCCACATGATGCAGCGGATCGCGCCGTTGACATCTTCCAGGTCAAAGTTGGCGTACTTCGTATTGTTGCTGCCTGGCCGAGCGCGTTTGGTGTGGGCCAGCTTGATCGAAGTGATCATTCCCCCCATCACCACATCCTGCTTGTCCTTCATCTGCGGAATGTCAGTCGTCGTATGGGTGCAGTAAATCGCGAACGATTGTCCATATTCGGCCAGCGGGTGACTGGTGAGAAAGAAGCCGAGCACTTCCTTCTCGTAAAGCAGTTTCTCGCGTTCGTTCCATTCTTCGACATCGGGCAGCTTCACCGCTTTGGCCGCCGCCCCCGACGCTTCTTCCATGGCGGCGAACAGATTCTTCTGGCCCGCTTTGCGATCAGCGAGCGCCGCGGCGCCTGACTGGATCGCCTTGTCCAAGACCGAACTAAGCTGCGCGCGGTTCTGCGACATCGAGTCAAAGGCGCCGGCCTTGATCAACGTTTCGATCGCGGCTCGATTGCATTGAGAGGCGTCAACTCGTTCGCAGAAGTCGAAGATGTCAGTGAAGGGGCCATCTTTGCGCCGGGCGGCGACAATCGCTTCGGCGGCGCCTCCGCCGCAGCCTTTGATGGCGCTCAGCGCAAACGGAATCTTGCCTTCGACGACCGCGAATTGAACATCCGAAGTGTTCACGTCCGGCGCAACGACCTCGATCTCCATTCGCTCCGAGTCTTCCATATGCTCGACAAGCGAATCTTTGGTCTTGAAATTGCGCCCCGAGATGTCGCCCGAGAGGAGAGCCGCCATAAACTCTTTGGGATAATGCGACTTCAAGTAAGCCGTTTGATAGGCGACCAGCGCATAGGCCGTCGAGTGGCTTTTGTTAAAGCCGTACCCGGCGAACTTGACGATCATCTCCCAAAATTCTTCGGCCTCTTTCTTCGTCAAGCCTTTCTCGACCGCGCCGATCATGAACTGTTCGCGGTTCTGCTGAATCAGCGACTCTTTCTTTTTGCTGATCGCCTTAATACAGGTGTACGCTTTGGCGAGCGGAATGTCGCCGAGACGATTCAAAATCCGCATCACCTGTTCCTGGTAGACCATCACCCCGTTGGTCTCTTCCAAGATCTCTTCTAACACTTCGTGTTTGTACTCAGCCGCTTTGCGACCGTTTTTCACTTCGATGTACTCATCGACCATGCCCCCTTCCAACGGACCGGGACGGTACAGCGCATTGGTCGCGATGATGTCCAGAAAACTATCGGGCTTCATGCGCCGCAGCAGGTCGCGAATACCGCCGCTTTCGAGCTGGAACACACCCTTGGTTTCACCACGGCGCAGCAGCGCGAACGTCTCTTCATCGTCGAGCGGCATCTTATGAATGTCGAACGGCTTTCCTTCTCGTGCCTCGATCAGATCGATCGCGTTGCGCAAGATCGTCAAGTTGCGCAGCCCTAGGAAGTCCATCTTCAACAGACCGGCGTCTTCGACGTCGTTCATTGACCACTGCGTGATCAAGTCTTCTTTGCCGGTCACGCGGCATAGAGGAACATATTCGGTCAGCGGACGATCGGCGATCACCACCGCGGCGGCATGCGTACCAACGTTGCGAGCCAGGCCCTCGATCTTCATCGCCAGGCTCAAAACTTCGCGCGCTTCACCGTCGTTTTCGTAGGCCTGCTTTAGCTCTTCACTGGTTTCGATCGCCGTCTTCAGCTTGATGCCCAGCGTCTCCGGCACCATGCCGGTAATCGCATTCACGCGATCCAGAGGCAGACCCAGCGCACGCCCCACGTCTTTGATCGCAGCGCGAGCCGCCAGCGTTCCGAACGTGCCGATCTGTGCGACGTTGTCTTCGCCGTACTTATCTTTTACGTACCGAATGACGAGTCCGCGGCGCTCTTTGTCAAAATCGATATCGATATCCGGCGCTTCCAGGCGGTTCTCATCTAAAAACCGCTCGAACAGCAAGTCATACTTGATCGGGCAAACATGGCTCATATAAAGCGCATAGCAGACAATCGCGCCGACGCCGCTACCACGCGCGGTGGCCGGAATGTTTTGCTTGCGGGCCTCGACCACAAAGTCCCACACGATCAAAAAGTAGTTGGGGAACCCGAGCCGGCTGATCACGCCCAGTTCGCGATCCAAGCGGGCCATGACCACTTCCGACAGTTCGCCGCCGGGGAGCATCTCTTCGTTTCCCTCATATCGTTCTTTCAGCCCCTGAATACAGAGCTCACGCAGATAACCATCGGCCGTTTTCTCGGGAGGCAACGTGTATGTCGGAAAGTGACGCTTGCCTAACTCCAGGTCGAGGTCGACCGTATCGGCGATTTCCTGACTGCGCGCGACCGCGTGTTCTAGTCGGGGAAAGTCGGCGTACATCTGCTCTTGCGAGCGCAAGAAGAACTGGTCGTTCTCCATCCGCATCCGGTTGGTGTCAGTCCGGAATTTGCCGGTATTGATGCACAACATCACGTCTTGCGCTTCGGCGTCTTCTTGGTCGACGTAGTGCGTATCGCTGGTCGCCACCAACGGCACGCCGATCTTATTGGCGATATCGACGGCGCCTTCCAACTGCATCCGCTGAATGTCGAGGCCGTTGTTCATGATCTCGACAAAGTAGCGATCTTTGAAGACGCGCTGGAACCATGAAGCGACATTCGCGCCTTCTTTTTCCAACTCTTCGGTCGACGTTCCGCGCAAGATCGTTTTGGAGAACTCGCTGCTGACGCAACCGCTGAGGCAGATGATTCCTTCGCTATATTTTTCGAGCAGCTCTTTATCGATGCGTGGCTTGAAGTAAAAACCTTCGAGATACGCCGCCGACGACAGCTTGACCAAATTGCGAAAACCAATCTTGTTTTGCGCAAGCAGGGTCAAGTGATAATTCGAGTCGCGTTGGCTGCCTGACTTCTCAAACCGGCTGCCGGGGGCGATGTACGCCTCGTACCCGATTACCGGGTTGATATCGTTTGATTTGCACGCGCGATAGAACTGCAGCGCACCATGCAGATTGCCGTGGTCGGTGATCGCCAGAGCGTTCATGCCGTGATCTTTCGCCCGACCGACCAATCGCGGAATCGACCCCGCTCCATCCAGGAGGCTATAGTGCGTGTGGCAGTGCAGGTGGACGAAGCGGCGATCGCTCATCATTCCCTCCCAGGCGAAAAGAGTGGCGTTCCTTCAGAGCGGCGAGAGCTACGCCGCGGCAGACAATGACGATTCTATCGCGGGCGGCGTCGATTGATAACCATCAAGCTTTTTTTGGGGGGCTCTCCCCCACATTTTTCGCCGCCCAGTTTGCCCAACCGGCAACTTGCTGTTCTTATAGATAGTCGTTGGCTTCGCCCCACCTCCGGAGTTCCCGCCTGTGTTACGACTTTTTTCCCTCGTCTGTTTCGCGTTATCGCCTCTTTTTCCTGCATTTGCGATGAGCGCTGCCCCCGACCAGTCGCTGCGTGTGATGACGTTTAACATCCGCTATGGATCGGCTCAAGATGGCGAAAACCACTGGAACAACCGCAAAACGCTGGTGATCGAAGCAATCGAGCGTTACGATCCCGACCTGCTGGGGACGCAAGAGTGCCTGCCGTTTCAAGAGGCGTATATCCGCGAAAAGCTGCCGCAGTACGGCTGCTATGCGGTCAGTCGCGAAGGGGAAGGAACCACCGGGGAAGAATGCGCCATCTTCTATCGCAAGTCGCGGTTTGAACTGCTCGACCAGGGAAGCATCGCACTGAGCGAGACCCCCGAGAAAATTGGATCGGTCAGTTGGGACTCATCGCTGCCGCGGATCGCATCGTGGGTCAAGCTGCGTGACAAGCAGTCGGGCCACACGTTCACCTTTTGGAATACGCACTTCGATCATCGCGGATCGCAGGCTCGCGAAGAAGCGGCCAAACTGTTGGTGAAACAAATGAAGTCGGCGTCCGACAGCGGGCCGGTTCTACTTACCGGCGATTTTAATGCTGATGCAGGCTCGCCGCCGCATCAAGCGTTGGCCACGTATCTCACCGATTCGTGGAATAAGAATAAATGGGCGGGCTCGGCTTGGACTTTCAACGGCTGGAGCGAACCAACCAAGGGAGCGCGCATCGACTGGATCTTCCACTCCCAAGGCTTCCAAGCGACCGATACGACCATCGATCGTTGGAAAAGCGATACAGGGCGTTATCCATCGGATCATTGCCCAGTGACGACCACGCTGACTTTTACGACCAAATAGCCGCTCAAGCGATTACGAGCACCATAACGGATGCGGCGCATCGAGCAACTGCGCCGGTTGCGGCGTCAAATTGCGGATTGACTTTTCCATCTCGGCGACTGAGTCGGGAGTCGAGTGATAGGCGAGCTGAATCTCGAAATTCACCTCGCCGCCGGGCGCCAGTTTGACCACGCGATCATGCTGCGCTTCAAACGACCGGGGATTCGGGAAATTGGTCGCCGGCTCGAGCCCGGTCACATATCCGTCGGTTTCGGCCGCCGTGTTCTTCCAGAGTGAGAAACAGGGGAGCTGCCGCGGATCGAAGGTCACCGAGACTCCCCGATCGCCTGCGGCATTTTTGAGCATCGTTGGGGTTCGGCCTGCGGCATCGGCGGCACACTCGAAAAAATAGACCATTTCCTCGAAACCCTCCTGCGGCCGGCTGTAGCAATCCCAGTGGGTGACATCGCCGGCCGCGTGATCGTTGCGGGGAACAATTTTCTTGGCCGGAATCACGGCCTGGGCTCCCTCAGACAATACCGGCGTTCCCAAATTGATGTGATACAGCAGTTGGGCTGCGGTCGGCTTGGCCGAAAGATTGGTGATCGTATCTTTCAGCCGAAAGCCGTTCTCCCCGCGGGCAATGCGATATTCGACCGTCAGTTTCAGATTGTAGACCAGGAAGCGGGTTTCGTAGACTTCGCCGCGGATGATCACTTCGCCATCGTCAGTGATTTCGGCGGTCACCTTTTGCGCCGGCTTGTTGGCGATGCGGCCATGCAGCGGATAGGTCAGGCGATGGGTCGTTGCGTCAAACTCCGGCGCGCCGTTGCTTTCTAGTCCGCAGCGGACGAGCAGTTCGTTAAAACCGTCAAGCCAGCCGATACCGCTGGACTCGCCGAGCGGGACAAACTGTGGATGAACCGGGCCCGGGACCGGCGAGTTCCAGCCGATCCGCTCTCCATCGCAATAGGCGTCCCAGATGCCCATGCCGCGCGTCGGCAAGATCCGCAGACGAAAACCTCCGCTAGTCACTTCCACCACATCGACGCCCTGCGAGAGTCCGCCCAGCAACGTCCATTTACGGATCGAGACATCGCTGAACGGATCGCGGGCCAAACTGGCGACATCGCCATCGAGCGTTTCCAGGGCAAGATTGTTTTCAGCATCTAGCAGCGTCCAAACCATGCTGGTCATCGCGGGGCTCCCGAAGGGGTTGGTAAAGGCTCCGATTATTTTTGTGATTCACGATATCGCGCTAAAGCCATCCAATCCAGCACTGCCCCCGCGTTAAGGGCGCGACGTTTACTTGCGACCGCCAAAAAACCTGCTAAAACAGGCGTTTCGCGCGGTATCGCCGATGCGCCCCCCGGGGGCTGAGGTAGTCCGAGCGACGCGGGCATTGGCAATGGACTTTTATCCGCCCCTGACATTGGGAAATCGCCCCACGAGGCGCTCCATCTTACACAGAGAGATACGAACGCGATGATCGAAAACGTGGTGAAAGGGGACAGCGTCGCCCCCATCTTGGATCGTGCTATGGATGCTGGCGAAGGTCTGTTGAGACTCTCGCCGAACTGGGTGCCGCGAAGTTTCTTGCATCCCGGCAAGCGAATCAAGCTGCATCCAGAGGATTGGTACGCCTATGGAGCTCACCGCGGCGGCATTGACGAACGTTGGTTCGCCAGCACCACCGACGCTGCGAACGAGGGCCGTGTTTGGTACGAAGGACAAAGCTTTGGCCTGTTTGAAGGCCAGCACTTCCTGCTGAAAGACGCGGTCGCTGAAGCGGGCGAACGCCTGATCGGCAAACCAATGTTCAGCAAGTACGATCGCTGGCCGGTCTACTCGAAGTTCTTCGACAACATGGGACCGATTCCGCATCATTTCCATCAAAGCGCCAAAGACGCCGCGTTGGTCGGCCAGGAAGGGAAGCCCGAAAGCTACTACTTCCCACCGCAGTTGAATAACGTCGATAACAACTTCGCCTACACTTTCATGGGTCTGACCCCCGACACGACCAAGGCCCAGCTGCGCAAGTGTCTGGAAGATTGGCACAAGGGAGACAACGGCGTCACCTATCTATCGCAAGCGCATCGCCTGAAGCGGGGAACCGGCTGGTTGATTCCGCCAGGCGTGCTGCATGCTCCCGGTTCGCTTTGCACCTACGAGCCGCAGTGGGGAAGCGACGTGTTCGGCATGTTCCAGTCGCTGGTCGAAGGACGCGAAGTCCCTTGGTCGCTGCTGGTCAAAGATATGCCGAAAGAGAAGCATCAAGATCTCGACTTCATCATCGGGCAGTTGGATTGGGAGAAGAACGTCGATCCTAACTTCAAAGCCAACAACTACCTCGAGCCGATCGCCGACGAGTCGCGCAGCGGCAAGGGTTACACTGATCGTTGGATCGTCTACGGCACGGTGGATGGAGCCCAGATGTTCAGCTCGAAAGAACTGACCATTGAGCCCGGCGCCAAGTGCACGCTGAAAGACCCCGGCGCGAGCGGCTGGATCACGATGCAGGGAAGCGGCCGCATGGGCAAGCTGAAATTGCAAACCCCGGCGATGATTCGCTTTGGCGCCGAGACCGAAGATGAAGTCTTCATCTCGTACGAAGCGGCGACGGCCGGCGTCGAGATCGAAAATACCGGCAGCGAACCGCTGGTCGGCCTGCGCTACTTTGGCCCGGACGTGCATAGCAATCTGCCTGCGATGGGCGCGTTCCGCCAAGCGTAAGGCCCGTTAATGATCCGCTCAGCCCCGGAGTCGCTTTCGCCCGGGGCTTTTTCGTCGGTTCGCCGACACCAACCCTATCTTTACCTGTACCGTAAAGGGACCCGAATATGAGCGACCCCACGCACACGATGCCCAAGCTGCACAACGCAATGTGGCCCGGCCTGGTTGGCAAAGAAGAGGGTACCGATCACCCGCCGATCAGCTTTGAACAGATGTTGGACCTGACGGCCGCCGCCGAAGTGAACGGTCAAAAGTTTGAGGGAATCGACTGCTTCCTGTTTCACCCCCACACCGATCCCGACGCGTCGGAAGACGATCTGAAGATTTTGGCCGACAAAGTCGCCGCGCGTGGTTTGAAGATCGGCTCGCTGGTCGCGCCGGTTTGGCCCGGCACAGTCGGCGCATCGGCGATGGGCTCTAGCGAAGATCAAGCGAAGTTCAAACTGGCGATCGAAAAGGCCTGCCGCATCGCCAAGATCTTTAACGATCATGGAGTTCGCGAGTACGGCGTGATTCGGATCGACTCGGCCGAAGGAACCGAGAAGTGGTTTGAAGATCCGGCAGCCAGCACCGCCAAGGTCGCCGCCACCTTCCAAGAAGCCGGCAAGATCGCCGCCGATCACGGCGAACGTTTGGCCGCCGAAGGCGAAATCTGCTGGGCTGGCATGCACTCGTGGCGCGACGTGCTGAACCTGCTGGAAGCGGTCGACATGCCGCAGACGGTTGGATTCCAAGCCGACTTGGCGCATACCTATCTCTATCTGATGGGCTACAACGCGCCCGAACATGCGCTGCTAAAAGAAGGTTACAGCGACGAAGAATTCTGGGCCGCCTACAAAACAATGACCGACGCGCTGCGCCCCTGGACGATCGACTTCCACGTCGCCCAAAACGACGGCACCGTCCACGGCACCGGCGCCCACGATAAGACAGGCCGTCACTGCCCTGCCGATGACCCGAACGGCAAAGTCGACATCGTGAAATGCTCTGGCTACTGGCTCGAAGGAGCCCAAGAACGCGGCGTGAAACACATTTGCTGGGACGGTTGCATGTTCCCGAACGAAATGCTGGAACAGAGCGCGACTTGGAACACGATTTTGGACGCGATGGTGAAGGTACGTAGCGCCCATGGCTGGAAATGACGAAGGTCTAAAACCTAATGTCTAATGAATGACGAAAGTCGAATGCCGAATGACGAGAGTTCTTCATCCAAGCGTGCATTTGACTTGGAAGAACGGACGGCTCGATTTGGAGAAGCGGTAGTTCGTTTTCTCCGAGCCTTACCCGAGAATTCGGTAACTCGACCGCTTATTCAACAGGCAGTACGGTCAGCAACGAGCATCGGCGCCAACTATTGCGAGGCGGATGACGCAGGAACCAAAAAAGAGTTCAAATATCGTATTAGCGTATGCAAACGCGAGACACGGGAAACGAAGCATTGGCACCGCATGCTGGCTACGGCGATTCCTGAACAAAAAGACGAATGCCGCGAACTGTGGCAGGATGCGAAAGAACTACACCTAATATTCGCCGCAATCTTCCGCAAGAGTTAATAAAGGATTCGATCTTCGGATTTCCTTAGACATTCGTCCTTAGACATTCGTCCTTAGATCTTAGTCATTTTCAATCCTCCATTACCAACCAACAAAGCCCTTCAAAAAGGTTAACAATTCATGTCAAAAAAGCCTCTCAACATCGGCCTCGTCGGTTACGGCTTTATGGGCCGGACCCATACGAATGGTTATAAACGCGTCGCCGACTTTTTTCCGGACCTTAGCTACACCCCGGTCCTCAAAGCGGTCTGCGGGCGTAGTGAAGAAAAGACGAAAGCCTTTGCTGAGCAGTGGGGCTATGAGTCTTACGAGACCGACTGGGAAAAGCTGATCGCGCGGGATGATATCGATGCGATCGACGTCTGCACGCCGAACGATACGCACTCTCCGATTTCGATCGCCGCCGCCAAGGCCGGCAAGATGATCCTATGCGAGAAACCGGTCTCGCGCACGACGGCCGAAGGGGAAGAGATGGTCGACGCGGTCGAAAAGGCCGGCGTCCCTAATACCGTTTGGTACAACTATCGCCGTCTGCCGGCGGTCTCCTTGGCCAAGCAGATCATCGACAGCGGCAAGCTCGGCACGATCTATCACTATCGCGCCAACTTCCTGCAAGACTGGACGATCAATGCCGAACTTCCGCAAGGAGGCGCTGGTCTCTGGCGATTGGACGCGGCGGCGGCCGGCTCCGGCGTCACCGGAGACTTGCTGGCGCACTGCATAGACACCGCGATCTGGCTCAACGGCGGCATCAGCGACGTCAGCGCCATGACCGAGACCTTTGTCAAAGAGCGGATGCACCAGCTGACCGGCAAGATGGAAAAGGTCAACATTGATGACGCCTGTGCGTTCATGTGCCACTTCGCCAACGGCTCGCTCGGCCTGTTCGAGTCGACCCGCTATGCTCGCGGTCACAAGGCGCTTTACACGCTGGAGATCAATGGCGCCGACGCTTCGCTGCGCTGGGATTTGCACGACCTGAACCGCTTAGAGATGTACGACCACGCGGACGATGGTCCGCAGCGCGGCTGGAAGTCGATCCACGTCACCGACGGCGATCATCCTTACATGAGCCATTGGTGGGTGCCGGGCCTCAGCATCGGCTACGAACATAGCTTCGTCCACCAGGTCGCCGACTTCCTGAAATCGCTCGAAGAAGGAAAGCCGTGCGAACCGACCTTCAAGTCGGCCCTCGAAACCGCCAAAGTCTGCGACGCGGTTCTAGAAAGTGGTAAGACCCGTCAATGGATCAACGTGTAGTTGATTCGACCGTGCAATGAAAACCAAAAGGCTCGCTTCGGCGAGCCTTTTTTATCGGCCTAGGGCAATGCGCTAAGCTTCGCACTGGCGAACCATGTTATCAAGCCAGATCAGCTTGTCTTTTTGCAGCGTCGGCAGCGGATGACGATATTTGTCGACGGTTCCTTCGGCCAACAGCCCGGTGAACGTCTGCTTGCGAGGGATCGTCCGCAGGCAGCGCTCGATCAGCGGGCTTAGTTTCTCGCTCAATCCCCATGCATAGACCAGCGGCGTTTGGCGACTGCGAGGAAGTTTTTTGGTTAACTCTTTGGTTCGCGCCGGTGAGAAGATCGAGTGAGCGTCGTAGTTCGCTTCCGCTTCCAACCGTGTAAACGTCTTGATGAATTCGGGGCTTTTCGGGCTGCGCAGATCCGAGAGGTTCAACACGCGGACGTGTCGCCAATCGCAATAGCGCATTACCCGCATCACTTGGTACTGCGTCGTATCGGGCTTGGTGGGGACGAGCGAAATCGAGAGCTCACCGATCTGATCGGCCGCGATGTAATTGTTGACTTCGACCAGCGGTTGCGACGAACCAGGGTTCATCATGATGAAGACTGCATCGGGCTGGCGGTCGGAAATCTTATCGACGTCCGCAGGCGTGCAGCTCTTGTCGATGATTTCCAGCACGCTGCGGCACGACGCGGTTTCTTGCGACGCGAGCGCCACCGTGTAGAAATGGCCGAAGATATCGTACGTTGTCTTCAAATCCGCGGCCGGCAGAAACGGTTTCATCTACTCTTCCTTGATTCAGCGATAGAAGTCGACCCATGCCAGCTTCAGCTCGGCGGGATTGCCTTCAAACAGTTTGGCGGGGAGCGTCAGTTCAAAGTAGCCCTCGGCTTCGAGCGGAATTTTTTCCGCGCTGTTAACGATCCGGACAACGCTGGCGTAAGCGTTATTGCCAAGATGGACGGTCCCACCATCCGGTACCGAGACGGAGACCAGCGACTCTCCGGAACTGGAGACTGACCAAGTCACTCTGCCAATTGTAAACGCTTCGAGCCCTTTCAGATGCAACCGCACCACCAGCGGGCTCGGCCACTTGCCGGTGGTTCGTTTTACGGTCGCCTTATCAATGCCAAACGGGCAGACGACATCCAGGATCGTCTGCTTCTCTTCGGTAAGAATTTGGACGTGGGTTTTCTCACGGCCAACCGTTACCGAAAGCGGCGCTTGTTTGGGCGCCGGATCGGCCGAGAGCAATGCTGCAGCGACGAGTAGCGTAGAGATCATAACGTGGTTCCAAGTTGGGAAGTTGTGCAATGTCAGAGGAAACCGCGAATGCACCGCTTACCTCTTTGTAGCCCGCAGCGCGAGTGAGGGAAATGCGCTTGGATACTTCAAGCCGCATTCGAATTGCCGAGCGATTTTCCCTCGCTCGCGTTTCGGGCTACGAAGAAGAATTCTTGGTCTTCATTCTAACGCTTTTGAATCGTGCGCAGAACCAAGGAAAGATTCGTCGCTCAATAATCGCCGATCGTTTCGCCGCCATCGATTGTCCCCAATGCGCCCCATACGCCATAAGGACTCGCAACTCCTGGTTCGGTCATTTGCTGCGGCGTGAGCGTCGGTTGAGTCAGATCGCCGGCGTCGATTGTCTCCGCAATGAAGCGAACTGCAGCGTCGGCCAGTAAAACCTGAACGCCGCCAGAATGATAGCTGCTGACCGTATAAAGACCGTCAGCGGCGTCCCTTCCGCCAACGGCACAACTCGGGCTGTTCGGGGGCAGAATCGTGTTGATCAAACTATCGCCAGGCGAACCGTCGGCCCAGCGTCCTCCGCGGCCCAACGTGCTTAGTGGAACCGTATTGTCGTAGTACTTCGGGTCCCAACTCGAGACCGTTTTGAAGCAAAAGCGAGGTGTTTCCAAAATGCCCAGAGACTGCTCAGTGGCGAATTGACCGATCACCAGGCGATCGTGTGGCGTGCCGATTTCCCCCAGCATGATTGTGTTACTTATTCCGTCGGTGATCTCTTTCAAACGCGTGGTCCGGCGACCGGCGAACACGCCTCGCGATACGGCCGGCTGGTTGATGTCGCGCGCCAAGTCCCCGATGCAAAATGCATAGTTGGTCTGCCCGAACTCGACCGAGTCGCGTATTGCGCTGGGACACTCCAATGCGTTCAGCTCTATTTTCCAGGGAGGATAGTCGGCGATCCACGGAGCCGGACCCATCGCTGGATAAAGCGTCTCTCCCACATTCAGCGGCGCCGTGATCTGATCGTACAGCGCATTCTGCTCGATAAACGGCAGGAGAGCGACCATGCCGCTCAGCCGATTGGCGTTGCCTTGCAGCGGGTCATCGGCCGAATCGGTTCCGCCGGCCGCTGCCGGAAAATGGCCATAGGTGTCATGATAGTTGTGCAGCGCCAAACCGAGTTGCTTGAGGTTGTTGGCGCAAGTTGCTCTCCGTGCGGCGCCGCCGGCTCTACGAGTCGCCGGCAACAACAACGCAATCAGCAGGCAAATAATGCCGATCACGACCAACAGTTCGAGCAGCGTAAATCCACGATGTCGACCGATGTTCATGAGAATGTCTCGGGGAAGAGGGAGTTCGTTTCGGGATGGGAAGCAGTCGCATGACAATAGCGCCAGACTTCGAAGGCGGCCAGCAGAATCAACCAGCTGAGCCAGGCGTTCACGCGATACGCCTGATCGGTGTCTTGCTGGATGACGATCAGCAGACCGTTCGCGATACGAAACAGCAGCGGCGAAATTAGTAACAGATAGGTACGAGTCGCCCATTGCCGGTGGAGCGTCAGCTTTCGCTGCACCGCATAGTAAACCGCGGCGGCGGCTGTTACTCCGGTCGCCAGCGCTAACGTGGCGAAACCCCAACCAGCGATCGGCCCGGCCAGCGCTTCGGTCGCCATCACCAGGCCGCTGGGCAGGAGCGCAGCGAAGAGGACGAGCATCTGCAATCGGCCTGCCCAGCGATGGAGTTGATGCTGACGCCAGCGTGGTCCGCTGAACATCAAGAACGAACCAAGCAGCAGCGACAGCGGGCCGGCGATGATGTGGATATAAAACGTGATGCGATACCAACCGACGAACGAATCTTCACGGCCGAGCAAAAAGTTGGCGCTGAAGTCAGCGGGAAAGTAGCGGCGATATTCCCAGACGATCGCGATCAATACTTTCGCCAGCAGCAGGGTGGTCGCCGCAACGGCGAGCCTTGGTAGTTGGCTGCGAAGATTGAAAGCGTTTGTCTGTTCCACTTGCTACGGAGTAGTTCCGCCCTCGCTTGGGGATTGGACTCTCTACTGCGCAGCGTAGCTGATATTTTCGCTCGGTTCCACTTTCTGGTTGCAGCCGAGAAAAACGGGAGGGAGAAATCTCAACATGACGCGCCGGCAAGGATCAGCGTATCCTATTTCAAGCGGTTTAAGACTTCGTCCAGACGTCTTGCCAAAGTCGCAAGTTGAGATGTCCCGACCAGCCGGTCTTGTTCTTCCCCTGCGCGGAAGACGACCAGCGTTGGATATTGCGAGATGTCGTATTTCTGAGAGAGGAACAAATTGCTCTCGACGTCGACCTCGCAAAAGCGAACCTGTCCGGCGTACTGCTGTTCCAAACGCTGCAGCAGCGGCTTCCCATCAGCACGACAACCGGTTCGGGATACTCCAGCACTTCCCGGACAAAACTTTCGTCGGTGACCAGCCGCAGATGGAGATGTTCTTCTTGAACAGGATCTAGGCCCGATGTTGGATCGGGACTGCGAACACATCCGGCGATCGCGGCCATAAACAGGCTCAGCAGACCAATCCAGGGTGCGCATTTTGAAGTTGTGTTCTGGGAAATCGCAGCCCACTTTTTTCTCTTCGTAGCCCGTTGCGCCAGCGAGGGAAAATCGCTCGGCGATTCAAACGCGGAACGAAGTAGCCAACCGCATTTCCCTCGCTGGCGCAACGGGCTACGAAGAGAAGTACCCGCCAAGTTTTCCAAATGCACAACTTCAAAATACGCGCGCTGGATCAGGCGCTGGGATCGTTCCGGGCCGTGATTCATAATCGTTGGTCCAAAAAACGTCGGCCGACGGTCGACTGCAATAAGCTGCAGTCAACCGTCGCGCCAAACGCGGGGAAGTCATCCTCTTACGAGTCGGTTTCCGACTCCAGGGTTTCCGGCTTGGGGGGATCTTCGCCGTACTTGGCTTTGTAACGAGCGGCGAACTTATCGAAAAATTCGGGCGAGCAAACGAAGCATTGCGACGCGGGGCAGTTGTGATCTTCGCACCAATCCCCTTTTTCTTTGAACTCAGGAATCAGCTTGCTATCGCACTGCGCACAAACTTCTTCTGGAACGCCATGTTCAATGCACCACCATTCGCCGTGAACATGGTCGTGTTCATCACCATGCTCGTGGTCATGGTGCTCCGCATCATGTTCGCCCATCGCGGTCTCACTAGCACCGCAACCGGCAAACGATAACGCAGCAACCGCCAGCAGGGCGACGGCCAAGCTTGAAAAACCAAACATCGACTTCATCAAGTTTCTCCTTGTTCAATTTAAAAACAGAATTCTCGTTAAACCGACACAACCTCTGGCTTCTGTCCAGAATCAGGCTGGATCGGCTGTTCTTCCGATTCAAACTCTCCCTCATCATCGTCGTCGCCGCCCGAGCTCGATTGTTCGGCCGGCAGATTAAACACGACGTAGAGAACGCGCAGGACTAGCAAGCTCATGACCATCGCGCTGCAGACGCCGCCGATCACGACCGTCGCTAAGGGGCGCTGCACTTCGGCGCCCATGCCGGTGCTGAACGCCATCGGTACAAAGCCTAAGCTGGCGACCAGCGTCGTCATCAGAATGGGGCGCAGTCGCGTCATCGCCGCTTCTTCGACCGCTTCGTCCAGGTTTCGCCCGCGCCGCCGCAGTTGACGGATGGTCGAAACCAACAACATATCGTCTAGCACGGCGACGCCGGAAAGCGCGATAAAGCCAACCGCCGCCGAGATCGAGAACGGCATGTCGCGAATCCAGAGCGCGACGACGCCGCCGATCCAGGCGAAGGGAACGCCGGTGAAGACGCGCAACGAATCGATCCAGTTGCGGTAGGTCATGTAGAGCAACGCAAAGATCATCAGCAGCGCGATCGGAACGACAATCATCAACCGCTTTTGGGCGCGCTGTAGATTTTCGAACTGCCCGCCCCATTCGACGCGGTAGCGACCGGGCGGCAGCGCGACTTGGTCAACGACGGCCTGACGAGCTGCCGCGACAAAGCTCCCCATGTCCCGTCCGCGGACGTTGGACTCAATCGTGATTCGCCGCTGATACCACTCTCGCTTGATCGTGTTGGGCTCTTCCACACGTTCGATCGACGCCAAGCGAGAGAGCGGGATGCGTTGTCCTGAGGACGTCGCCACCAAAATATCGGCGATGGCGGCGGGGTCGGCTCGCACTCTTTCGGGCAGCCGAATGATCAGGGGGAAGCGGAGCTGGCCTTCGTAAACTTCTCCCACATGATGGCTCCCCAACGAACGCACGAGGTTCATGATGTTGCTCGCTGGCACGCCGTACCGCGCAATCTGATCCTGCTTGATCTTGATTTGCAGCACCGGTTGGCCGGTGACCTGCTCTACTTTGACGTCGGCGGCGCCATCGATGGTTTTCAAAACTTGCTCAATTTCCGCCGCCTTGCTGGCCATTACATCCAGATCGTCTCCATACAGGATCGCCGCGACGTCGGACCGGACGCCTGAGATCATCTCGTTCATCCGCATCTCGATCGGTTGCGACATGGCCAAACGAGGTCCCGGCAGATCACGCAGTTCTTCTTGGATGAGCACCGTCAGCTCTTCCTGCGATTCAGCGCGTTTCCACTGTTCGCGCGGCCGTAGCGTGATAAACAAGTCGGTCAATTCCGTCCCCATCGGGTCGGTCGCGACTTCGGCGGTTCCCACACGACTCCAAGCATGGGCGATCTCGTGAGGAAATTTCTCCAGCAGCACTTTTTCCATCCGCGTGTTGTAGCGGATCGATTCTTCCAGGTCCGTTCCAGCAAGCCGGACCACGTTCAACGTGATGGCCCCTTCCGAAAGACGGGGGACAAATTCAGAACCAAGGTTGGGAGCGATCAGTCCAAACACGGCCACGAAGATGCAGAGCGCTGCGCCAATCACGACAAACTTGTTGTGCATCGTGTAGCGCAGAATGGGAACGTAGAGCCGTTTGAGCCAACGAATCAACAGCGGTTCGGTTTCGGTAAGGTTACGAGGCAGCAGAAAGCTGGCCAGCACCGGCATCAAGGTCAGCGACAACATCATCGACCCGGCCAAAGCCATGATGACGGTCATCGCCATCGGGCGAAATAGTTTGCCTTCCACGCCTTCCAGCGTCAGGATCGGCAGGTACACGATCATGATGATCAGTTCGCCATACATGGTCGGCTTGCGAACCTCGACCGCCGCGTCACGGATGATCTCTAGACGACTTCGCCCTTGCGTGTCGTGCGACAAATGGCGAACGCAGTTCTCGATCATCACCACCGAACTGTCGACCACCAGGCCAAAATCGATGGCGCCCAAGCTCAACAAGCTGGCGGCGATACCAAACTGCAACATTCCAGAAAAAGCGAACAGCATCGAGAGCGGAATCGCCAAAGCGACGATAAAGCCTGCTCGCAGATTTCCCAGGAAGATAAACAGTACGGCGACCACCAGCAAACCACCTTCGAACAAGTTCTTTTGCACCGTGTGAATCACATGGTCGACCAGTTCCGTTCGATCGTAGACCGTATTGATGGTGACGCCTGCCGGCAACGTGCTTCGTACTTGTTCTAGTTTGTCCTTCAGCGCCCAGGTCACCTGGTGACTGTTCTCCCCCATCAGCATGAAGCCGAGCCCGAGCACTGCCTCTCCTTGACCATCCGCCGTTACCGTGCCGCGACGTATTTCATGGCCGATTTTGACTTCAGCGACATCACGAATGCGAATGGGAGCGCCATCTTTGGCCTTGATGACGATGTTTTGGATTTGATCGACGCTCACGGTGCGGCCGACGCCGTGAACCAGCAGCATTTCACTGCCGTCGGTGATTGCGCCCCCTCCCACATTTTCGTTGTTGGCGCGAACGGCGTCGCTTACTTCTTCAAAGGTCAAGCCATGTTTGATCACTTGATCGGGATCGAGCCGGATCTGGTACTGCTTCTCATAGCCTCCCCAACTGTTGACCTCGGCTACGCCGGGGACCGATCGCAACTGTGGTTTCACCACCCAGTCGTGCAGCGTCCGCAACTCGGTCAAACGAGCGATGCGATCCGCATCACTGACCTGCGAGAAGTCGACCCCTTCGTAGGTCAACACATAGTGAAAGACTTCTCCTAGACCGGTGGAGACCGGTCCCATCTGGGGACGCTCGATGCCGGCCGGCAATTGCACCGAGCCGACCCGCTCGTTGATCAGCTGCCGGGCAAAGTAGATATCGATACCGTCCTCAAAGGTCACGACGACCTGAGAGAGACCAAACTTCGAGATTGATCGCATCACCGTCAGCCCAGGCAGACCGCTAATGCTCTGTTCGACGGGAAACGTGATCTGCTTTTCGACTTCTTCCGAAGAGAGAGCAGGCGCCGTCGTGTTGATTTGCACCTGAACCGGCGTCGTGTCCGGAAAAGCGTCGATGTCAAGCTGCTGGAGCGCAAAGACGCCGGCGATCGCAAATACGATGGTCGCCAGAATCACCAGCGCGCGGTTGCGCAGTGAAAAGTCAATTAACGCGTTAAGCATCCGTTCTCCCCTTTATTCTTCCACGCAGCAGCCGGCGCCCAAACCGTTTTTCAACAGTTGGGCTCGCAGCACGTCGCTACCGGTTGTCGCAATCACTTCGCCCGGCAGTACGCCGGCGATTACTTCGGCGTAAGCGCCATGAGACGCTCCTAGTCGCACCGAGCGAACGTGAAAAACCTTGGGGCTTTCGGGACTGTCGAAGTAGTTTTTGTCGCGGATGAAGACCGTCCGGCAACATCCTTCCCAGTGGACTGAAGTGGAGGGAATCGCGATGGCGTTGGGCTCTTCCCGCAACACGATGCAACCGATTCCGTAGGTTTTATCTCGCAATCGACCTTGGGGGTTGGCCAGCACCGCGCGAACTTTCACCATTCGCGTTTGAGGATCGGCCGTCGTACTGATCCAGTCCACTTGGCCGACAACCTCATGCGCACTTCCGTCGGCTTGAAAACGGACCTTTTGTCCGACGACGACTTGTTCCACATCTTCTAGCGGAATATCCAGCATCAGCCACATCTGGTCGGCGCTGACGATGCGAAACAGGGAATGATGCGTATCAACGACTTCCCCCTGGGTGACGTTGCGCTCAGCAACGACGCCGGAAATAGAAGAGCGAACCGGCAGCAGGTTGGCGGTAGAGACCTCCGATTTCAAACGAGAGCCAAGCGACTCGGGAATTCCTAAAAAGCGGAGCTGTTCAAACGCTTCGCGTTCTGAGACCTGTTGCAGCGACTCGATATCAGGCGAAAGCCCGAGGTTCTCCAGCGATTGAGCAATGCTCAAAATCTCGGCTTCCGATTTGGCCAAGTCGGCATCCGCTTCCAATAGTCGAATGCCGGCCACCGCGTTGCGGGCGATGTGCAGTCGCTTCACATTCTGGTCCTGCAGCGATCGTTCCGCTAATGCCCGGATCAGCCGTGTCTTGAGATCGCCAACTTGCTCCGCTTCGACCAGGGCGAGCACCTCTCCCACTTCGACCTGATCGCCGACATTTTTCTCCACGCGCCAAACGCTGCCGGGCGCTCTGGCTGCGAAGCTGGCCGTGCGCGTTGGATCATAGAGGATCTCTCCGCTGCCGGAAACCGATTGTTCGATCGGTCGCCGCTCGACCAATTCTACATCGACGCCGGCTTGCATCACGGCTTCGACCGACGCGAACTGGATTCGTTTTAGATAGGTAGTGCAACCGCTGTTGTTGACCTTTGACACCGGCATCGACAGCGCCAATTCGGCCCGCTTACGATCCTCTGGCGAAATCGCCGGCGTTTGATCGAGTTGAGCAAGTTCCGGATGATCCAAAACGCAATTGTGGATCCCATGCTTCGCGCACCAGCCGAAGTCCGGAGTCTTGGCCATGAGGCTGTCATCGCACTCGACGCAGATCGATTCCGGCACGCTATGCTCGTCGCACCAATCAATCACGGCCGGTTGAGCATGACCGGTTAGCGCGGCGAATTTGGGCATTTTCCAATCGGTGAAGTGCCCCAACGCGAATACCCCGGCCAGCGCCAGCAATACGCCAAGCGGGCCGGCGCTGCCCAAGACAAATCCAACCACGCGCCGCCTGAAGGATGGCGGTTGATTGTGGCTGACCTGGGCGGCCTTGGTGGTTGAAGCTGGCTCGGCGACACCGAGTTTCGCCGGATCGCCGCCTGCACTTGGATGGGGATTATCGACGTACGATGGACTCATTTTCAGAACTCCCGCAACGAGGAGAGTGACAGCAGGGAAAACCTGTCAGGACAGCGAGAATTCGCGGACGAATCCAAGGAGCGTCCGCACGCAAATTTAGCGAACGCATTCCGATGGTCCTGAAGCACAACCAGAGAACGGCAGTTGCTTTAGATCAGCAGAGAAGCAAGAACAACGCGCATAAAGCGGCCTGAGAGTATCCCAGGCGGTCGCGTGTAAGCGTTTAGGTCGATTCGATTCGGAACATCAGACGCCAGCAATCGATCGCTGAGCGGCAGAGAAGATTCCCACGCGTACAAATCATGATCGACATCGACTTTTACCCCGGCGATTACCGACGGATTGCAGAAACAATTGCAGTCGGGACAAGAGTGGCTAGGGGCGTCTTGATGGGGAACATCGCGCGTTGGTTCCGGTTCGGAAGTGCAATGGCTGCAACACGAATGCGTCGAGCGGTGATTAACTCCCTCCTGACGCTCATCCGACGCCGTTTGTTCCAACGCTGCCTGCACTTGCGCACCATCTCCCTGTACACCGCAAAACAGCGGGCAGAAAATGATTCGGAAGGTAATCAGCAGCGCGACGAAGTGGCTCATGCCGGACGTTAAATTGAGGAAGGCAAGTAGACTCCTACGCTTGAATGATAGGTGACAGAGGGTCCCGATTCAAGCCAGATCGGATCTTTGAACTCTCCAGGGCCCGGCAAATTACTTGTCAATCCACCTCTCGATCGCTTCCTTTTGAATTCACCAGCAATTCCAGTTCTTTTGGAGGCTCTCTCGATATTCGTTCAAAGATGGTGGAGCGAGGGACGATAAATCAAAGGGATCGTTTCGACCGTTTTTCTGGGTTGTGATAGCACATGCCTCGCCAGGCGACATCGGTGATAGCAGTCTTCGCAGTGATGATTCACGGCGTCTTTGGCTGTTGTTGCGCTTGTTGCGTCAACGCTTGCGAGTGCGCTGCAGCCGAGAAGAGTTTCGCGAGTTGCTGCGCCTGCTGTGATTGCCACGAGCGGGATGAGGTCGCAGATCTATGTTGCCAGCCGGTCCTGACATTCGCCGAATCTGACAATCGCGTGGAACCGGCTTCTCAGCATGGACGCCATTGCGATGGATGTCGCAAGCCCAAGTGTGCGTTCATCCTCAGCGAGCCTTCCACGGAAGGGCGGCTTGAAATTACCGATCTACCAGCTTACTTCGCTGTGTGGAGCGTATCTCCCGTTTTGACGGGCAGTCCGGTAAAGCCAAACACGTTGGTCCATCGGAATGCGAGTCTGTATCTTGTCGGCGCACAGCAGCGACTTCATCTTTATCTTGCCGTTCTCATTCTTTAGAGCGGCGTCTTTCGCATCGTCGACGAGCGCTTCCTGGCATTGCAGGGGAAGGGCTCGCGAATCTCATCGAATGGATAAGGTTTGCACGTGTTGGTCTTCGGGCCAAGCACAATCTTGTCTACCTTTGGCTAGCCCGCTGAAAGTATAGTCAGCTCGCCAACGAATTCGCTTTGTACATAACGCGTTAAATCCGCAAGGAATCCAATATGAAAACGATCATTCGCGCATCCTTGGCTTGGGCCTGTCTGCTGACTGCCGCTGTGGGCAGCAGCTTCGCTCAAACGCAAGAGTCGGACCTTAGTGCGACTCTGCAACAGTCGCAGCAAGCGGGGAAATTCACCTTCGTTCTGTTTTATCGCGACAATGCGGCGCAAACTCAGCAAATGCTGAATGTAGTGAATCAAACCCTCGCAGCGCGTAGTGAACAAGTGACGATCGCCACGGCCAATGTGATGTCTCCTGCTGGGCAAGCAATGGCCGAAAAGTTCCGCGTGAGCCGTGCGCCGATGCCGATGACAGTCGCCGTCGCTCCGAATGGCGCCGTAACCGGTCTCTTTTCGCGTCAGGTCTCCAAAGCCGGGCTAGATGCGGCGATCGTTCCTCCGGTGATGATGGAGTGCATGAAGCAACTGCAAGATCAAAAGCTGGTGTTCGTCTGTTTGACTCGATCCGAACAAGCGTCGGTTCCAACCGGCGTTCGCACCATGCAACTGGATCCCTTGTTCAAAGATCGGATCGCTTTGATCGGGCTGAACGTAGAAGACGCTGCCGAGACCAAGTTGATGCAGCAATTGAAGGTGAGCGCGGACCAGGTCCAAGGGCCGTATGCAGCGCTGATTGCGCCGCCTGGAGTACTCGTGGGGCATTTCAACAGCGCTTCGACCGCCGATCAGATCGCGGCCGCGATTCATAAGGCCGGCAAGTGCTGTGAGGATCCCAATTGTAAGCATGCCGCGTCGGCGGAAGCGTCGCAGTCGACTCCTGTTCGTCGATAGAACCCTAGCCTGAGAAGAAGGAGATAACATGAATCTTCGCTCGATTATTTGGCAGGAGTTGAAGTCTCGACCGAGTGCCGTCATTTTCAATAGCCTGACCATTCTCTTGGGAGTTGCGGCTCTCGTGGCGATTCGCCATGTCACGGTTCATTCCGAGAAAGAGGTCTCAAAGCAGCTTTCCAATCTTGGCGCCAATATTTTGGTGTTACCGAAGGAAGCGACGCTCCAAAACTACTATGCCGCCGATCAAAATGGGGGTTCGCTCCCCGAAGAACATGTCGCCGAGATCTATCTTGCGGGACTCTCGGGAGTCGAGCAAGTCTCGCCTCGACTAAACGTCGCGACCACGGCCAATGAGCATCAGGTCACGGTGACCGGCATCTTGCCGCAATCGGAAGTGGAGGCCTTGGCCACCTGGCAGGCGACCACCATGTTTATGAATACGACCGACACGGGATGCTGTCAGCGAACCAATGTCGTCAGCGCCCAACAGTTGGCCAGTCCGCAGGCGCTGATCGAACATCGTGCGATTCAAGAACTCGACAAGAATGCGATCGTCGTGGGGGCGGACATCGCCGCGAAGTTGGGATGCAAAGTTGCAGACCATGTCGAACTCTTTGGTGAGCAATTCACCGTGCTCGGCATTTTGCCCACCACGGGAACCGTGGACGACGGTCGAGTCTTCGCCCATCTGCACGAAGTGCAACGGCTTTCGGAAAGCGGCGCTACGTGCAATGCGATCGAGATCGTCGGCTGCTGCGAGGATGCCGCCGGTTCGTTGGTTCCGCAACTTCAAGACCTGTTGCCGAACGCGAAGATCGTTACGATCTCGCAGGTGGTGCAAACCCAAGTGGGCGTCAATCAACTGATGGCGAAAACCTCTTGGATCGTCCTGGCGGTCATGATGGTCGTCGGCGGCGCAGGTCTGGCCGGCGCGATTTCTTCAAATGTGCAGGAGCGACGGCGCGAGATCGGAACTCTGATGGCCTTAGGAGCGACGCCGCGATACATCCAGCAGTTGTTTCTGGGTAAAGCGTTGATCTTAGGACTAGCGGCCGGCGCGATCGGCTGTCTGCTCGGCGTAAGCGCCGCATTGATCGTCGGCCCTGTTTGGGCTGGCGTGAGCGTCGCGCCGTTGGGCGGAACTTCTCTGTTGGCAGTTCTGTTGGCGACGTTTGTCGCATTGATCGCCGCCTGGTGGCCAGCACGACGCGCGGCGCAACTCGATCCCTGTATTTGCTTTCGTGAGGTCTAAAAATGATTCAACTTGAAACCATCGCCAAAGAGTACTCGGGACGCAGCCAGAAGCTGACGGCGTTTCGCTGCGAGGCGCTGAAAATTGAAGACGGCGAATACGTCGCGATCGTCGGGCCAAGCGGAAGCGGCAAGACGACGCTCCTGTCGATGCTGGGAGGAATGCTCTCTCCGTCGACCGGTCGCGTGTTCGTTGACGATGTCTCGCTCTACGATCAGTCGGTAGCGGCGCGCTCGGCCATCCGTGGCCAGAAGATGGGGTTTGTGTTCCAGAGCTTCAATCTGATCCCCTATCTATCCGCGCTGCAAAATGTTCAAGTGCCGCTCAGCTTTGCGAAGCTAACGGCGCAAGCCCAACAGCAGCGCGCAACCGAATTGCTCGTCGATCTTGGTCTGTCCGAGCGACTCCACCATCGGCCAGCCGAGCTAAGCGTCGGGCAGCAACAGCGCGTCGCATTGGCGCGCACTCTGGTGAATGATCCGCAAATCATTCTTGCGGACGAACCGACTGGAAATCTCGATCCGACGAGCAAAGAAGTCGTGCTGAAAATTTTCGACGAATGCCATCAACAAGGTCGAACGTTGGTCGTGGTCACGCATGACCCTAGCGTCGCCGAGAGAGCGACGCGACGATTGACTTTGGTGGATGGCGCCCTTGTTGATGGTGCTGAAATCAACGCAGCGACCTGGGGGAACGCGTCGGCAGCGTAGCGAGCGTTATCCGTAATTCATCGCCGCGACAGGAGTGAGACGTTTATCGGCTCACGCTTGTCGCCGCGGATGAATTCGGAGCGGGAAGCGCGTTTTGAATTTGCGCAATAGAAAAATTTAGCTGTCGTCTCGCTCGTGCAGTGGGCTACGAAGAAGAACAGGCGCCGGTCAAGACGCTGAAGACGCAACAGCCTTCGGGGAAAGAAAGCGCTCTAGGGCACCTCCAGCTCATACGTTAGCCCATCGACCTTCGAGGTGGTAAGTTCGGCCACCAAATCGCTGCGGCGGTTGTATTTCTCCGGGATATATTGCGCAATTTCTTCAACCACTCGGTCTGGCGTCTCGCTTCCTGATCCTTCCTTGGATCGCCGGCCGGTAGCTCGCATCGCGCGAACTTCCACGCGATGCGTACCTTGGCAGGGACCATCGACTTGCGGAATGTTAAAAACGCCGCCGACAATGTTTCCCCCGACTGACGGCCCAGGCGTACCTTGCGTCGGCTTGAAGGCGATTAGCCCCGTTTGCAGCGGTTCGCCGTTGACATAGACAGAGCCAGAGACGCTGGCGCGAGATAGCCCCTGATCTCCGCTGTCGCAACCGAGTAGCAAAAGAAGGGCCGTCATCGCCCACCGATACGAATACAATAAATTTCTTTCCATACTATGAATCACTTTATAAGAAGGCCGTCTTATTGATGTCTGCGCACGGAATCCAATATTCTGTCGAACCGATCTGCCACGAATTCCGGGGCTTCCGTTGGTCGCCCCTGTTGGATTGCCAGCGCAGGCGTCAATAGATCGCGGCGATGATGAAATTTCAAAATTCGCCGATCACTTCATGCCCTCGCGGCGTCCCCAAACTTTGCCAAGTGGTGAGATCGATGGTGGAGCTGACAAACCGCACGGAGCCGTCCATCATCATCGCCAGAACGCCTCCGGGGTGCCGACTTCGCGCCGCCATGTTGATGGCGCGCGAGTCATGTGCGGCGTAAGTCCCAATGCAGGGAGCAAGCGGGTCAAGAGTATCTGCGGAGTCGCACCACGAAGTCCGAACCTCATCAGGGACGGTCGAGTTCGGCGTGTTGTCATGTTGGTAATGCGAACCTTCTGGATAACTCCAAACGCCGCGATAATCGCCACGCTTACCGGACTCCACTTTGATCGTCTCCGAAACGCCGATGGTGTTGGTCGTCCCATCCAGCATGTCGCGCATCTTCTCACTACTGTTCTGATAAAAGACCCCGCGCGTATGGCTGGGAACCGACTCTTTTTTCAGAAGCCCAATGCCCGCATTGGAGACATAGCTATTGCGCGAGCGACAGGAATGCCCGAATAAACTAGGGCCGTCAGATGGGCACTGAAACATGCTGAGGACCGTCCCTAGCAGGGCCGATTGCGTGGCGTTGCCGCAACCGCCCCAGTCAGGATACTTAGGCGCCGGAATTTCTTCGTACAACGCGTTCTGTTCAAGATAGGGCCAAAGAAAGCCGACGAACGTCATGCGGTCCGACAACGTCGAACTGAGCATGTGCCCCGGTGGAAACGACAGCAGCGTGTCGTGATAGTTGTGGATGGCCAAGCCTTGTTGCTTGAGATTGTTGTTACACGAGATTCGTCTCGCCGATTCCCGGGCCTGCTGGACCGCGGGCAGCAGCAACGCGATCAGAACGCCGATGATGGCGATGACAACTAGCAATTCGACGAGCGTGAAACCGAGACAGGCGTTCTTTTTTCGAATACGCATGGCGATAAGTCCTGTTTAGATAAGAAGACGGTTTTCGACACAATCTAAATCGATTCCAGGCGATGGCGTAGGCGAGCTTATAAGAACAGGCGGCGTTACCTCACAAGCAATCGGTTATAAAATCAATCCATCTGCGCCCTTCGCAAAGCTGGTGTCGGAAAGCCAGCGCCAAGATCCATATTTGGCGATGGCGAATCACTCAATAAAAGAGCCGCTCGGCTCTTCGCAGCGCCGTTAGCAAAGCGAAACTTGCCGAATCGAAAGACCGCGTGCTTTTGCCACGGTAGAAATTGTCTCGTCGGTCGCCGCATGACGGAATTCTCCGAGACATGACAGCGTCGCCGCCACGGCCAATAACGGCAAGATTCAATATTGAACAAGCGACATACGGTCTCTCCTATCGATAGGGCGAATCCGTCGCACGGGCAACATACGACAATTGCGACCCAGCATCGCTGGATCAACGCACCAACGATACTGGGCTCGTCAAGTAACAACATTTTTTCCGCATGAATCTTCAGACCAAGATCCCCCAGAGCTTTAAGGATCAGCCAGTGTGACTTTTTGTTTCGGCTGCCAGAGACTGTCGATCAATAGGCTCGTTTCATCGACGAGAACTTGAGCTCCTACAGGACCAACCACGCTGCTTTGGGCGACAGCACTATAGCCTCCGCCGGCGACGGCACGGGTCGTTGGAATGTAAGAGCCTGGGCCGCAGAGTTGAATGATAAAGGTCTGCAGCGCGGGGCTACGAGCTTTGATTTGCACGCCGAAATCGGTGAACAGTTCAAAATCGTTGGTCACGATGACGACATCGCCAAGTCGAACGGCGTGAAGTTCCATTTCATAATTCGGCAATTTCTTGCGCTGCGTTTCATAGCGCTCCACTACTTGGCCGTGCCAGCGGCGATTCCAGACCTCTTTCGGGGCGGTCATCTTCTCCACCTCTCGAGCTGCTTGCTCGGCCTCTTGGGCGGTGACTTTGCGATAAGGAAGCAAGATTTCTTTGACTTCATGCTCAAGCTGAACATCGTTGTGACGATCTGCTTTCACCACTTGATAGACGTCTTCCCATGTTGCCACAATCCTACGAGACAGCTCTTCCAAGCGATCGATCCCACGCAGCTTCCGCATGCGCTCCTCGGCGTCTTTGCGATACATCAGACGCGATACTTGATCGCCGGCGGCGCCCGTCCAGCCGAGGATCATGAGCTGTTCGCCATATTTTTTCCGTAAAGATTCGCGCACCGGGTGCCAGAAGTCGGCATTGACGGCGCTTCGTCCTCCCACTTCCTGAGAAGGACACGCGACATTGATCGAGGTGGCGATCAGTTCGTCTTTTTGGTTCCAAAAATAGAGAATCTCCACTCCGTGATCTTCATTTCCTTCCAGGCCGCGAAACTTGGCGTTGTTCGTCGCACCATACATCTGCGCGGTTCCATCGCTGTAGACCGCGCGGCGATTTTGGGCGATCACGGCATGCCCCAGTCCCCAGGCGACTTGGGCGGGCTCACGTTTATTCCAGGCTTCGGTGATGATTGCGGCGAGACGTTTGACTAGAAATTCGCGGTACTGCTTCGGCAGCATGACTCCCGTTTTCGGAAGCTCATACCGCCCATCGATCAGCGTGGGCGCGGTATGCGTATGGGTGGCGTTCAGAATTAACTTTTCACCAGAAAAACCGTCGAGCGCTTCGCCCAATTCTGCAAGCACCAGATTTTTTAATCCGCCATCTCCGCGGATAGCGACCAAGTCGCAGGAAACAAAAACAACTTGATCCAAGGAGTGATCGCCGTCGCGCGTTTCAATCGCCATTGCGGTCGCCGTGCAGAGAGATTCGACCTTCTTGGCGATTCGCGTATGACGTTGACCGGTGAGCGAGACAGGACTATCCGGCGTAATGCTGACAGTCGCCGCTCCCACAAATAGTTCGCCGGAGAATAACGGCTGCGAACAAGCAATAACGCCAATCAAGACGAACAGTCGGATTATCGTGCGCTGTAGGCGCAGCTTAAGTTTCATCATCGCTTTCAACCTTTTTGCTAGTAGGCAGCTGTTCTGGTGGAATACCGCATGAGGAGAAAGGGGGATTCGCAGGATGGCTCTAGTTGCGCTTTTCCGGCGTTTGGCGCGAGGGCTAGAAACGCCGTTTCGGCATATCGTTAGTACAGCAATGCGAGTGAGAGATTCATCGAATGTTCGCAATGACGCCGCATCGCGTCTGCAGCGACCTGCGGCTTGCGAGTTTTTAGTCCGTCAAATACTTCCAGATGTTTTTGGCCCGGGTGATCGTCGGACTGAGCTTCGGTCTGATCTAGCATGACCAAGCGATCAAGCAGCGGCGAAAGCGAATCCTCAAGCTGCGGTACGCCGGAAAATTGAGCCACCGTCAAATGAAAACGGACATCGGCCTGTCGGCATTCCTTTAATTTGTCTCCCTCTTCAAACAGCTGGTCTACTTGTTGCGCCATATTGCCGAGGATAGTCAATTGCGATTGATCAGCACGTTCGGCGCAACGCCGCGCCGATTCGCATTCGATCGCAATTCGCAAGATGCACTCGCCGCGAATCTGTTTTAAGTCTCGAGCGATTACGCGGGCGCCTGCTTGGCCCTCCAGTTTGACAAGTCCTTCCGCCGCTAAAGCCTTGATCGCTTCGGACACCGCGTTGATTCCACTTTCGTAGTCACTGGCCAATGGGCGCAGGGTCAGTCGGGATTCTGACTCAATTTCGCCCGACAGGATCTTTGAGCGAAGATCGAGGAAGATACGTTGGGCTTTCGTTGCAGCATGCGCGGGACTCGAAATTGACATAGGAATTCCTGGGGTAAGGCGTCTTCGCGCCAAAAGTTGATCGGAGGCATGATGGTAGGAGCCGAATGCCATCGATCGACAAACCACATACTCCCACCTCGTTGACACAGTGTACAAACACTGTTTTTTCAGTCAAGAAAAATCCGGACTCGAAAATGGAGATGGCCTGGAAAACCATCCCTCGAAAAAAGTCCGTACAGGCTGTCGCCAAAGAAAACATGGCTCAGACGGAAGTTACATCCCCAATGGCATGTATGGGGAGGTAAATGGGGAGACAAGAAGCTGAAAGCTCAAGATCCCCCAATAAGCCTGCGAAGGGAAGAACCTCTGTGCGTGAAAAAAGAATGCGTCTCTTTCAAGCATTCAAAGTTCGGCTGAAGAAGTCAAAGTTTCGTTTTCTGACAGAGCCGAATTCTCTGTTGGCAAGGACGCCTGCCTCGCCTAAGAAAGCTTAGTGAGCATCGAGAATCTGCTGGGAAACCCTCGTAGTAGATTTGTGTTGCGCAAATATATCATCCCGACTTGATTTGCCCATGTGTATCATATCTATTGTTATCCCACTTGTCGTTGCGCCTTCTCGTTGTCCCCCTTTGAGCCCCACGCATGCGAAAAGAACCCCTCGAGAATTCCGAGTTTATCGGCCAAATTATCCAGGACGTCGATGTCGGTCGAAGCTTTGTCCCATTCGTAGGTAGTGGGCTATCGAGTCCGTCGGGCATTATTATGGGGATTGAATTTGCAAACTATCTTGCATTCTCGACATATCTTGTCCTGGCTCCTCCACCCGACCGACCTCGGACTCACGGCGAAGCGGGGCTTCGCGCTCATTGGGATTTGGAGCACCAAGGCTGGCCTCCCCTGCCCAGCCGACTGGAAGTGGGACTGGCGGAGAAATGGATTCATGCCGAGTTTAAGCAGCTTTGCAAGCGCTTTGATCTCGATCTCGGATATGACCAATCAAACCGCATTAAGTCGCTTATCTATAACCCGGAAGGGGATGCTTCCAATGAATTTCTCGAGAGCTTAGTCCATCCTCGGATTCCAAGCATCCTCTTGTCATACGAGGCGGTGAATCGTCGCGATCGAGTGCGTCGAATTAGTGAGTTCTTGATTCGAAAGCCATCGGAATCGAACAGCCTAACGGGTGCGGCGATCGATCAGATACTTTCCGATACTCGGTCTTCGTATCGCGACCGATTGACCGAAGTTGGAATTCGGTCCCTTTCCGATTGGCGAGAGACGTTGGTTTTTCTTTCGCGGGTAAAGATCGTTGACAATCGTCCAATACTCGCGGACATCAATAACTCGATTATCGACCGTTTTAATGCATTCATTACTCGCGACAAACAACCCAATCTCGGCCACAAGATGCTGGCGCATCTTTCGGGGCCGATGCGTATTCAAACGATCTTGACGACGAATTTCGACCGATTGATCGAAGCGGCGTTTACCGCCAATGATATGGCCCTACGAGTCCTGCCCGTCAGTTCAAAAGGGAGCTTGCCCGAACCGCAAACCGTCGCATCTAGCAACTGCATCGTAAAATTGCACGGAGAGGTCCAAGATACGCGGGCCGATCTTACGCTCGACGATGAGCCAAGCGAGAACGATAAGGAGAACTTCGTCGCCTATCTGACTCGCGGATCAGGACATCTAAGCCGCATTCGATCAAATTCTGAGTCGAAGCGGCTTTTGGTGGTCGGCTATTCCGGCGCCGACCATCGTTGCGTTCAAATGATTAAGAATTGGCTGGAATCGGGAGTCGAAAAGCCGATTGTGTATTGGATCTGCTTCTCACAATGGGATGTCGAAAAAGTAAATGCGCTGTTTAGCTCATCCATCTATGAGAATCGAGTCCGCGTAACGCAATCTTCGCGACCTGATTTAATCCTGCACGAACTTTATCAACGCTTGCAGCTTTGCCTTCCGCCCGGCGGCTTGACTTATGAGTTTTCACACGTCGTTCCACCCCGTCGTCAAGACGCGTTCGACTACAAGCCGAGCTTAGTGGACAGCGTCCTGGGAAACTGCCGAAATCATGAGGATCCGATAGAATCGGCTCGCGTCCTGCTTTCGCAATCATCTTCCAAGAATTCGGCCAGAAGGTTGGCGCGGGACGCCGGCGTTCTGGAATTGAAACAAATGATTGTCGACGCTATCGAAGGAAAGCTCAATTTCTTCAACGAGAACGACTACTACACTCCGATATCGCGTTCTGAAATGACGAAAGCGGAACTGTGGACTCCGAAATATCGACAGAACATAGGCGCCAACGACAGAACGACGCAATTGAACTCGGGGAAGCGTAAGGAATACGACGAGTTGCTGAGCGGCGTTAATCGTCCTCCAATTATGATCGAAACGGCCGGCGGAATTGTTCGTGGCGCCGCGCTTGCCACAGACGAGATTACCGCCAAGACTTTCAAACGCATCTTCTGGATGGAGACGCAAGACTATATGGACGCCGATGGACTGCTTCGCGATCTATTGCGCTCGCTGGCGGTACGATGCGGCAGCTTTCAGTCGCGTCACGTGACTCTTCATCCATTGCGAGAGTCGCTGATCACGCTTCCGTCCAGCTACGAAAGTCGGGAAATCGATGGTTGGGAACAAAGGGCGAAGGATATCAGCAATCATATTATACGCGTTCTCGCAGAATACCGACTGGATGCGACGGAAATTGTGGTCATGCTGTATGGTCGTGACTCATACGGAACCTGCTCAGGCATCATTCCTGCACCATGGTTTGATCCCAAACAAGACGAGCCAGAGAACCTAAAACTTCGCGGCTTCCACTGCCTTATTGACGCCCTGGGCAGAGCCGGCTTGACGGTGATCTATTTCCCGTTGACGAGGCTAAGAGCCGCACGAAAGCATCATTTTGCGACCGACGATGGCAAGGGGGCCCCCGCAACTTGGAATTGGAATATTACAACGTCAGTAGGACGCGAGGACGCGGCTTGGGATGCAAGACGCAAGGAGATCGACAAGTGGGATCGATGGGCTTTCGATCCCTTTGTGCCTTGGAACAAGACCCAAACGGAGCGCGATAACAAGACTCAATCGGGCAGCCTCTTTCGTGATATGATTCAGGCGACGCTAGGCAGATACTTTAAGTTTCAAAATGATGACGTAACGCAGGAAATTCAACGCGATGTCAAAGATCGAGAGTTAATATTTCTCTACGCCGTGACGTTGTTTCGTCATTCTCGGCATATTAACGCCCTTTGCTCCGAAGCGGTCTTTCATTGCCCATACCGCTTCAATGCGTATGCCGTTGACAACGACTTCCTGCGTTCAGAACAGGTCATCCGCTGGATTTCGCAACTGCGTGATGAACACTTGTTCTTTAACAAACCGGGAGGCTCTCTCTGGATGCACCGCGACACCCGGCTCGCCATCCAGCACTTTCTCGAACAACTTGATTTGTCGAGGTTTTCGGGAGAGACCCGCGAGGAGAAGGGGAACTCTCGGGCGCCACAGGGGAATCGAAATCTTACTTCGTTACGAGCACGATTGCACTTTTGGATTGGCGACTGGTATCAAAAGGCGTTTGCTTCCAGCGGCCACTTGACTCCGATCGTAGAATCGCTTCATCATCGTGTGATGGCCGCGACATATTCCCAGTTTGCGAGCTACAAAGGGAATCAAAATCATGTTGATGAGCGGCTGTGGGATGATGAAGAGAAACGGAGCCTCGTCCGCTATCGGGTGCTGCTTTTCGAGTCGTCGCTCGCAGATGCCCATAAGCTAGTCTACATGGCCTGGCGAGCATTGAAACTTTGGCAAGCCAGTTCGATCAAAGTCTCTTGGCTGGACGAGGCGCATCGCCAAGAGATCCAAGTCCAGCTCCAAGAGTCACAATTGTCGATTCTCGGCCTCCTTGAGAATATCGAAGATGCCGAGGAAGAGTGCGCTCAGCTTCGTTGTCGCTTGAAAAGGGCTGCCAAACGTTTTGACGATGGCTTGTACGCATTGGCTTCCGAGCTTCGGCTGGAAGGAGGAGGGACGGAGTCGCGAAGTACATCTCCCTTGGCGACTCCGGTGAATTCCTCCCTGCTCCCACAAGTCGAGAAAATCGAATCTTCCGGCATTCAACCCAAATGGGATCTGGTGCTAGATCATGGTTGGAGCGAGATCAACGATCCCATTTCGGCGTCGCAAAAATTTGAGGGCAAAATTAAAGAAGCGTTTGGGTGTCTGAACAATCAAGCTGACAAAGATGCTCTAGATATCTTGCAGGCGACCATCGATATCGCCCATGCCGCCGTGCAAACCTCCAGCGACCAATCGAACCAAGTCAACCCAGCAGTCAACAAACTGTCTGTTTGCAAAGCGAAATGGAAGGCCAATTTTGCTCAAGATCCCATGGCGCTTCATCATATGGTTTGGCTTCTTGGAGAGTATTCTTACTTGATGCTACGTCGGGCGAAGCTGCTTTATCACGCTAATGGTCGAATCCAAACGGAATACTGGATTCGGGCGACGATTGCTTGCAACCTAGGCGTCGATTTTTGCAAGCACCTTCCTCCCTGGCTCCATGCGTTCGACCTACATTCGAAGGTGAAGCTGCATACCTTGTATGCGGTGAATCTGGCGAACATTGGCCGCTTCTTCGAGGCTTCTCGCCATCTCAACGAGGCGCAAGCGCTGCTTAGCAAGCTTCCTAGCCGATCTGGCGCTGACTTGGCGGCCATACGTCTGCGCCGCGCGGAGGTTTTACTTACAGAATGCGTTTGGACGCGACCCTTCCTCAATCCGGAGGCGATCAATCCAAAAGCCGAAACGTCTAGCAGTCGCCAATTTCAAATTGTCACCTATGACAAGTTCGCCGAGCTACTCGGTGGTAGAAATTTGATATTGATTGACGGCGATCAGGCAGGGGGGGATTGGTCTGAATTGGTTGTCGAGAACGCGATCCAATATTTCAAAGAAAAATATCCGAACGAACCGATACGATTCGTCCCTGCGCGTATCGCAGAATGTCTGCGAAAGGATAGAAAGTATCGCACAAGTCCCGAAGACGTCACGGCTGCAAAAGGAGACAAAGATGCGATAATTCGCCATTATTCAAGCCTGATTGACGAAGCGGTTGCACTGTTAGAGCAGGCCGAAGAGTGCTTGAGCGGCGCTTCGCAAAGCTGTCTTTGGTGGAGTCGACTGCATACGCTTCGTCTACGGGCATATGGACTTCTTGAGCCGCTAGGAAAACGGGCAGCGGAAAGTATCCTTCTTCGAAAGCAATCGTCGGATCAAGGGATCTACGAAAGTTTCCAGGCGGCGTTGCGAATCGCACAGGCCAACCCGATTCGCATCTTTCGAACCATTCGGTATTTCTTTCACGCCAACAAGTGGCACATCGATTTTGAAAGCTCGTCTGGTCCGGGCGATTCGACGGAACCCCATACCAGGTTGCCGGATTCGTATTCACTCGCCAGGTCGGCGCTGGAACAGCTCGCAATTCAGGTCGATGTAGAATCCAATTACAAGTATCAACTTGCAGAAGCGCAGGGTACGCCGAAGAAAAAGAAGCTTGAAGATTTTCTTGCTCCTGACAATTCAAAATCAAGGAGAAGTAATAAGGAAAACAATACGCCTCCCCTCCACGTGGCGATCGTTAACCTGAAACGGGAATTTGCCGAATTTGAGCAGCAGTTCCAACGAAAGAAGTGATTCAAGAAAATCTCGATCGCTTCAGTCCCGCCCTATGGAATGGCTCGAATGAGTATCTTTACTGCTCCACCGTTGATGGCGCCCATCGCCAAAAAAAGCCATCGACTCCTGCGAGTTAATGGCTGTTGAAAGTGTCCCCGAGTGGATTCGAACCACTAACCTTCGGCTTCGGAGGCCGACGCGCTATCCAATTGTGCCACGGAGACAGTGGTGGTGAAAATGCTCGCCTAGCAGTCTCAAGCGGTTATGGAAGAAACCGACGAGGCTTGCCCAGGTTTTCTGTATTGTAGCTGGTTTGACTCGATTATCTATGAGGGCGAATCGCGGAAATTAGTTCGCTTTGAATATTCCGAGATCGTAAAACAGTTCGTATCGCGCTGGGTCATCAGGTAGAATCCAGTGAAACCCCTCTTGGCAAAATACGCTCAACAGGTTGCCGATAATGATGACTCCCAACAAGCCGATCACTCCTTTTGAAACCACGCCGAATTTCAAGGGCTGATTCGTCACAAGTTCACGGGCAAACATCAGATTGAGGCCGCTATCGATCAACACTACGACAAAGACAACCAGCGCCCAAGTATACAAATGAAGACCAAATACGGGATCTCCATAGCCGGGGTCCGGCGGGACAATATGTAGCAAGACTTGGCGTGTCGAAATCGCAGCGCCGCACACGGCGGCCAAGATGCTCATGCCATAGCCGGCGGAAAAATGGGGGATCGACAACTCGCCGGTTCGGGCCTGCAGGATGACATAAGCCGATCCGAGGGCACACAACAGCATGGCCATGCGTTGCAGCATACAGAGCGGACAAGGTATCTCTTGCTCTCCAAACTGAACGCCAAAGGCGCCAAGCAAGACCGCGCTCACGGCGAGTACATTAAAATGCGCGATCCAGAATCCAAGCGACTTGAACATGCTTACTCTGCGGTCAGAAGTTGAGGTCCAGCGAACTCGACGCATGGGCGAGAAACAGCAGGAACGTCGCTATCAGAGAAGCGAAGAACGGCAGATAAACCTGCCAGCGTTTCTGCCCTCGCATCGCGCAGAAGGTAACCAGGATGAGCAATAGAATCAGAGTGTCCAAGGATATTTCCTCCACTAGCTCAGCAGAGCCAAAGAGAGCGCCATCTTGCCGCTACGGAAGCGGCGGTGATCAGTGATGCTCCTTTGGTTGGGCTTCCTGTCATAACGCAGTCACAAGAGACAGGTCTTCCCTCCGAAGATCGACGCAAGCGGAGGATCGAGATGATTTCGAGTTACTCGATCGCAACGAAAATTTCGACCATATCGGGAGATTGGTCGTCGTAACGCTCAAAATCGGTCGTATAGGCTCGGCGGTGCGGGCTATTGGGGAAGTAGGCGGCGATCTCTTGCCAGGCGTCAATCACGGCTTGCGGTTGTTTGCCGTGAGCGCGGAATTTCAGGTATTTGCCCGACGCAATGGTCGCCGTTGCAAGTTGATCGCTGGTCACCTGATTAACGGCGCCGCCGACCAGCAGGACGTAGTCCCCTTGGCTCTGCTGTTGATAGTTGTGATAGACAGCGTAGCGTGGCGAAGGATTTGGCAGCAGGTCGGCGATCTTCTCCGTGAAGTAGCGCCGGTAGAGGTTGCTGATCTTGCCGGTGAGCGAATTCGTTTCGCTCAGGTTGTTGGTGCGTACTTTTAATCCGGCGATCGTTTGGGCGTTGATCTCCACCACTTCTGGACCGAGCGCGGCCGCATCTTTGGCTGGCGCATTGGCCGGGGGAACGGTCGCCGGCGTTTTGGTGTGAGGAGCGGTCGCTTTCGGTGGTTCGACGTCGGCAGGCGACTTTTCGCTTTGCACGTTGCCGTGAATCAAGGAATCTTCCAGCCCCAGTACTCCGATCGCTGACGAGATCCACAGGGGGATCGTCACTAGGCCGATAATCGTTGTCGCGATTGTGACTCGCAACGCGATCCGTGGTTCGCCCCCGTAAAGTCGCGTCAGCACGATCGGAAAGACAGCGGCCGGCATCGCCGCTTCGATTGCAGCGACTTGTTTTAATTCGCGTGAGATCGGCAATAGCGCCGCGGCCGTAAGATAGAACAGCGGAAAGACGCCGCACCGAAGCAGCACCGCCAATGTCGCTGTTCCCCAAAAGCTCTCACTCTCGCCGTTGCTGTCATCAGCGCCGGTGATCTGATCAAAGAAGTTCGCCCCGATCAGCAACATCATCATCGGGATGGCAGCTGCGCTGAGCGTTATCATGACCTGCTGGATCATCTCAGGAATGTACGGCCCCAATCCCAGAAAGTTAACCGACAGCGCGACCACGATGGTAATGCTCGGCGGGTTCAGCACATGCTTCCACCAACCTTTCGACAGCCCGCCGGCGATGAGGCCGACGCAAACGGTCCAGATCGCCAGTTCGACGCCGACATTGTGGAGAAAGAGAACGCCGAGCGCCTCTTCACCAAACAGTTTTTCGACCAGCGGCAACGGGACAAAACCATAGTTGAAGATGCCGACGCAGACGCCGAAGGAGCTAAAGGTCTTGGCGTCGAGCATCCCGGTCCAGCGACCGGTCGCTTTGGCGATCCAGGCCGCGATCAAGGTTCCGCCGGCGACGCTGACAAAACCAAACAGCGGCGGCATGTAGATATTGGTCGCGTCATCGAACGCCGGATTACCGACGACGGAGCGAAAGATCAGACACGGGACGAGGACGCGGATGCAGAGCTTCAGCATCCCCTCGTCGGCTTCGCGAGTTAGCCAGCCGAGATGCCGCGCCGAGCCCCCAATCGACATCACCAGAAAAACGGCGACGGTCAGGCCCAGGATGGTTGGTATTTGGTCGATCATGACTTTCGCCAGAATAGTTGGCTTTTCTTCCCTTCACAACGGCGCCTTGGCGGTTGCCAGCATGTGGAAGTCCGCCGAAGATAAACTTCAGGCGTACGCAACATTTTGTCCATAAGACGAAGGAAATTCGCTTGCAGAGCGAAACATCCAACAACGAAACAATCGGCATTGTCGTGGTGGATCACGGGAGCCGACGTGCCGCCAGCAACGACTTGCTGTTAGACGTGGTGCAGCTCTTCCGCCAAACGACGGGGCGCCCAATTGTCGAAGCGGCTCATATGGAATTGGCCGAACCGTCGATCGCTGACGCTTTCGCCCGGTGCGTCGAGCAAGGCGCGGGTTTGGTCATCGTTCATCCTTATTTTCTCTCGCCGGGCCGGCATTGGAGCCAAGATATCCCGCGTCTGGCGGCCCAAGCGGCCGCGCAACACCCCGGCGTCCGTCATTTGGTGACCGCACCGCTTGGTCTGCATCAAAAAATGGCCGAGATCATGGCCGAGAGGATCGAAGTCTGCCTGGCTCGCTGTCGCGGCGAGGAAGTCGCCTGCGGCGTTTGTGACGAACAGACGCGTTGTCGACTGCTCGATTGACGTTCCTTTCAGGCCGGTTTCGCTGCTGTACTTTCGGCCGCTGATGTTTTAAGTTGCGCACGCCGCAAACCGCTTTTCCCCTTCCCAATCGCCCCCATTGCGAGACAGTGACATGCCCCCGCTTTCGATTACCCCCGGCAAAACGAAGATTGGTTGGATCGGTACCGGCGTGATGGGCGCCAGCATGTGCGGGCACCTGATCGACGCAGGCTTCTCGGCGACCATCTACAACCGCACCAAAGCGAAAGCGCAACGCCTGCTAGATCAAGGCGCCGCGTGGGGCGAAACGCCGCAAGCCGTCGCCCAACAGAGCGATGTCGTTTTCACCATCGTCGGTTTTCCGACCGACGTACGTGCCGTGATCTTGGGGGACGATGGGGTTTTGGCGGGCTCGAAAGCAGGCAATGTGATCGTCGACATGACGACTAGCCAACCTTCGTTGGCGATTGAAATCGCCGAAATGGCGGCCGAAAAAGGAGTTTCGAGCGTTGACGCGCCGGTCTCTGGCGGAGACATCGGCGCCAAAGAGGCACGGCTATCGATCATGATCGGCGGCGACGAAGCGGTCGTCGCCGCGCTGCAGCCCTGCTGGGAAACGATGGGCAAGACGATCGTTCGCCAAGGGGGGCCCGGCGCCGGGCAGCACACCAAGATGGTCAATCAAACGTTAATTGCATCGGGGATGGTCGCAGTTTGCGAAGGTCTGCTGTACGGTTACAAAGCAGGGCTCGACCTCGAAACGGTTCTGCAATCGGTCGGATCCGGAGCGGCCGGTAGTTGGTCGCTGACCAATTTGGCCCCGCGAATCATTAACAACAACTTTGATCCTGGATTTTTTGTCGAGCATTTTATCAAGGATATGGGGATCGCACTGGCCGAAGCGCGGCGAATGGGAATCGCTTTACCGGGGCTGGCCCTGGCCGAGCAGCTCTATCAGGGGGTGAAGTCCCAAGGGCATGGCCGCGACGGAACTCAGGCGTTGTTTCTTGCCCTCAGTCAGCTCAGCGGCGTCGATTGGCGAAACCGATAAGCGGTGGTTGACCTGACAGAAGCGGCGGAAGTTAAATTTCCCGCAAAAACGGCCTACCCCTGCCGGCTGGTCGATCTTTGAATTATCGCCTGTCGCCCGCCGATATTAGGCGGGAGAGCGCATGGGAGCGGTGATTTCGGGCGTCGGAGAAGTTCGACAATTGGTTGAACCTGGCGGGCGACTCGCCTATCCTTATACGTTGCGAGAAATACCGCCGGGATCGCCAGGGGCGATCCCATTTTTTTCTGTTACTGCTACGGAGTTGAAAAAGGTGAACGCTACTACCGCTACCGACACGGGACTGATGCTTGGCGCTGACATCATGATCGAATCGTTGGTACGGCACGGCGTAGATGTCATCTTCGCCTACCCCGGCGGTTGCAGCATGCCGTTGCACCAGGCGCTGACGCGCTACAAAGACAAGATCCGCACGATCCTGCCGCGGCACGAACAAGGGGGCGGTTTCGCCGCTCAAGGCGTCGCGCGCACCACCGGCAAAGTCGGCGTTTGCATGGCGACCAGCGGACCGGGCGCAACCAATCTGGTGACGGCGATCGCCGACGCCAAGCTTGACAGCATCCCGATGGTCGCGATCACCGCTCAAGTGCCGCGAGCCGTCATCGGTTCAGACGCGTTTCAGGAAACGCCGATCGTCGAAGTTTGTCGCGGCATCACCAAACATCACTACCTAGTGACCGACATTGCCGACTTGACCCGGATCATGAAAGAAGCGTTCCATATCGCTTCGACGGGTCGTCCTGGTCCGGTGTTGATCGACATTCCGAAAGATGTCCAGCTAGAGCAGATTGTTCCTGATTGGGACTGTCCGATGAATCTGCCGGGCTACAACTATGAAGTCCGTACGGCCAAGCCGGAACAGATCAAGCAAATCGCCGCGGCGATCAAGCGGGCCAAACGTCCGATGATCTACTCCGGCGGCGGCATCATCACCTCGGGCGCTTCGGAAGAGCTGCGAGAGTTGGTCGAAAAGACCGGCATTCCGATCACGACCACGGTGATGGGGCTCGGCAGCTTTCCCGGCGACGATCCGCTCAGCATGGACATGCTGGGGATGCACGGTACGGTTTACGCGAACTACGCGGTGCAAAATTGCGACTTGCTGATTTCGCTGGGCGTTCGCTTTGACGATCGCGTGACCGGCAAACTGGCCGAGTTCGCCAAGCAAGCGAAGATCATCCATATCGACATTGATCCGTCCGAGATCAACAAGAACAAGCTGGCTCACTTCCCGGTCGTCAGCGACCTGAAACCGGCGCTGCGCATGCTGTGCGATATTGTCGAGAAGCCGGAAGACATTTCAGAATGGGTCGCACAGTGCGCCAAGTGGAAGAAAGACGAGCCGTTGAAGTACGATACGTCGTTTGACGGTATCCTGCAGCAACATGCGATCGCCGAGTTGAACGCGATTTGCAAAGAGCGTGAGACGATCATCTCGGTCGGCGTCGGCCAGCATCAAATGTGGGCCGCGCAGTTCTACAAGTTCAAGCAGCCCCGCACGTGGCTCAGCAGTAGCGGCCTGGGGACGATGGGCTTCGGTCTGCCGGCCGCGATGGGCGCTCAGGTCGCATTCCCTGACGCGTTGTGCATCGACATCGAAGGGGACGGCAGCTTCACGATGAACATCCAAGAGTTGGCGACCTGCTTCTGCGAAAAACTGCCGGTCAAAGTGATGCTGCTCAACAACCAGCATCTCGGCATGGTCGTGCAGTGGGAAGATCGTTTCATGTCCGGCAACCGCGCCCACACCTATCTGGGCCCGGTTCACCATCCGGAAGCGACCGGCGATGGTAACGAACGTTACGCCGCTGAACGCTACCCGGACTTCGTGATGATCGCCAAAGGCTTCGGCTGCGGCGGCGCGACGGTCAGTCGCAAGTCCGAACTGCGGGCCGCAATCGAAGAGATGATCAATTACGACGGGCCTTACGTGCTGGACGTCCAAGTCCCGTACCAAGAACAAGTGTTGCCGATGATTCCGTCCGGCATGACGGTCAACGACATCATTAAAGAGTAAGCGACCTGCGTCCCCAAAAAACTGACATCGCAAAGAAAGCTGGTCAAATTGACCAGCTTTTCTTTATTGCTGCACGCAATTTTTTCAAATCACATAGTCATAACATCTTCAACGGCCGATTGATTCTCGATGTTTTGTGATTCGTAATATTCTTCCGCAGATGCTTTCATCGTCCAATGCACCTTGTATCCCATCTCTTCAGCGACTTCTTTGATTTGCTCGATTTTGATACGGAAAAATTCTTTGCGGAAGTTAATCTTGTTTACCTGATATGCGGCGAATCGCCGATGAAGTTCCGCTTCGAGCGCCGGTGCATTTTCGCTTGGAATCATGGCATGCACATCAAAAGAAAAGGGGACGCTCGCATCGCCAAGTTCTTTGACTCGTTCCATGGGTTCAAGACGTCGCGTTAGTCCAACTTTGAACACATCTTCGCCAAAGGAACCGATGTTCGAGATGACATAGACATTCCCTTGCTTGGTCTGCTGGGCCATTGAGATTGCTCGTTCGCCTTTCGCTTCGGCATCGGCGAGCTTCGTCTCCAGTTCGGCTAGTCTCGCTTCATAGACGGAACGTTGTTCGATAGAAGCGGATTCTAGCTCTCGCTTCGCTTGTTCCATCGCCTGTTTTAGTCGCCGTTCTTCATCCTCCGCTTCGCGAATAGCACGTTCAAATTCACGTCGCGCGCGTTCTTCCTCTCGCATTTGCTCACGAATCTGTCGCTGCTCTTCTTTTTCTTGTTGGCGGAATTCTTGTACGGCGACCGCCCATTGCAATTCTTGACGTTTGGCTTCATAGAATTCAGGAGTAATGAAAGTATTTCCGAAATTTGCGCCAGTGTGATTCACCAACGTGAAGCTATCGGCGAGTTTCTGCACCAGTATTCCATAGTTATCGCTTTTGACCTTAGACAAGATAGCGTCCGTCTTTCCTACGAAAACTTCCGTCACGAAATCGATGGCGGACTTCCTCACATTGGGATCGCCGACATTTGATGTCGCAGCTCGTCCGGTTCGAATAATCTCTTTCGAGATGGTGCGTGCCTTCTTTAGCTCGGCACCGGCCGAAGTATGATCGTAATGAGTGGCGAGATCATCAAGCAATTCATGCGGTGATGCAAGATACTGAGCGCCATAACCTTCGATAACATTTTGCATAGCGGCTGCCGTCTGCTGGTAATGCGCTGCCACTATCTTGGCTTGCTCTATTTCTGCCCGGAACACAGCGACTTCACTATTCGCCGCTTGAACAGTAGTTCGAGCATATTCGACGGCGTCAGAGTGAATTCTTTGGCACTCCCGTTCGACATTTACGATAGGTTCGTATTTTTTCAAGACATCGATTCGATCCTCAAGAGAGTGGTTCTTTTCAACGATTTGTTGAGCATAAAAAAAAAGCCCAGCACAGCCAAACATTGCCAAGATAAACAGGCCGAGAAATAAGATAGCCATTTTGACCCCCCTGATATGCAGTTTGATCGCAGTATACTTTCGGGGGTGAATGATTGGAAACGATTGATCCGTTTTATCTCGAGTCGTTTGCAATTCCGTCCGGCATGACGGTCAACGACATCATTAAAGAGTAAGCGACCTGCGTCCCCAAAAAACTGACATCGCAAAGAAAGCTGGTCAAATTGACCAGCTTTTCTTTTTGTGCTGACATGAACCGGCGTCCAAACAATTCGTTTGTTTATTTTCGGCCAAGCAATTTGGCGTCCCCTGCGCTGTTTCGGCAAAAGATGCTCCATTACTTTGCCCATGTAGCGCAAGAAGGGGGCGACTTTTAACGAATTTAAGGTTTTTTCCCGATGCGTTCGTATGCTATAGTTGTCATGCATTCCAAAAATTCGTCTCATTAATCCTTCCACTTGTCGCACTCGATCACATCTCTAGAATCAGCGTTTCATCGCTCAGGATTCAGGCACAGCAGGTAAGCCCGGGAATCGCATCGGGGACATTTTGTTCTTGATGCAGAGCACAAAGCGATGATGCTAGAGATGACAAAGCTATGGGCAGCACACTATCGGCATAGAAAGCAGCGCAGAAGAACTGCGCGGCGTGAGACATTTTGCCCGTAGCTGGAAGTCCATGACCAACGTCCCTTCGCTGTACCTCGTTGATGACGATGCTGCGGTGATTGATTCGCTCCAAAGATTGGTCGAATCGATCTCGTTACCACTCGTCTCGATTCTGAAATCCGATCAACTTCTCGACCTCCTTTCACCAGGGTCCTGCGGTTGCCTGTTGCTCAAACTGAATAGCGGTCATCTCGATCTGATGAGACGCGTCCAGACGCTCCCCGTTTCGATCGAGACGGTCTTTCTTACCGATGCGTCTGAAGTAGCGCTTATCGTGCAAGCGATGCAGATTGGCGCTTCGGCGGTGTTGCAAAAACCATGTCGTAGCGAAGACTTGCTCACTGCGATTCGCAGCGCCGTCGGCGCGGCTTACTCTCGAAAACAACATCTTGAGCAAAACGCCGCTGGTCGCACGCGCTTAAAAAGCTTGACCAAAGAAGAATCGCATGTGATGCGGTTAATGCTCGCGGGTCGCACCAATCAAGAGATCGCGGATCAGATACAACTCAGTTTGCGGACCGTCCAGTTCCGCCGCTCTAGTATCTTTCGCAAGCTCAAGATTACGACCAAGTCGCGTCTGTTTGACTTGGCGGTAACGACCGGCTTATTGGGTGAGCTTGTCGCGGACGTTCCCTTGATGCCGCTCGAGTCCGAAATCCCATCCTCGGTATCCAGTGAAAAAGAGTAACCATCCGAGGAGTTGAACGCCACGCTCTTGCTGCATCTTCGCAGCATGAGCACCCTTGGCGGCCTGGCGTAGATTCCCGCGTAAAACGGCTCTGCATGGCGGGCGATCTCCCCCCAGCCGCGCCTATGAAATCGAACCGCCTTCCCGGCATTGCTAGCATCCGCTCGTCGTAAACGGCGTTTTGCGCATTTTTCTTGTCGTCATCGGCGATTCGCGCCATCATTCAAGGACGCCCTTCTTGTTTGAACCATAGGCGACTCGCATGTCCGAAATGAATCCTTACGCGTCGCCGCAAGCAGCCGAATCTGGGCGACTGATCCACGCCGAATGTCCAGCGGGATTTATCTGGAGCGGTTTCGTCGATCGATTTCAATTTCAAGTGACCCCGGCCGACAATTTGAAGCAGCGCATTGTCGATTTTTTCCAGGCCGCAGGTTTTCGCCAAATCGAACGAGAGCCGACGCTCCGCTTTCGTCGCGGTTATCTTTGGGGAAGCTTGATCGGCGCCGAATCACGGGCTCGACAAACTTTGTGCGTCGAAGTGACCAATTGCACCCACTTGTCGACCGTGGTGAATTTGCACTACGACATCGACTTCTATTTCGCCATTCGCTACAAGCCGCAATGGTCTCTGGCGCCATTTCGTGAAGCGGTGCGACTGGCGCGGACGTTGGACGCTTTGAACTGGGAGTAGGCGCCGCCGCGATTATGCTGGCGCTAATATTCGGCGAGGATGCGGTGGTTGAAGATTCGAACCCCGCCGATTTCACGAATCTGCAACAGCAGGTTCGCGCCAATCAAATCAGAGCCTTGTGGAATGCGATAAGTGATCAACTTTCGTCCACGCGACATGTTGGTCACGCGCAGTTGCATACGCTTTCTTCCTGGTGCAAACAGCATGCAGTCGAAGGTCGAGAACTCGTCATCTTGCTTCAACAGTTCGGCTTCGACAATCAAATCGCCGGTCGCTTTATCCAATCGGCTCGACGCTTCGACGCTGAGCATGCCGCTGCCGATCAGGATCCGCCGATAAACGCTAAACTTGTAAGTTTTGTCGGCTTCAATTTCAAAATCCAGCCGCACGCGTTGGTAGCCGCTCGAAGCGTCGTTCCGCAGCAAGATGCTCAGCATGTTGACGTACTCGCCGCCGAGTGACAATTTGAACGGAGTCACGTCGGGCGTAATCTCCCAAACGTCAGGGCCGACAATGCGGATGACTCCGCTCAAACTTTGCGGAAACTCATTTTTCGTCGATAACTTCAAACGCTGAGGAATGCCGAAATTGCTGCTCAAGACGTTGGGGTCAAACTGGCAACTCATTCGCATCTTGGCGACCGATTCGTTCATACCGACCACAAATATCGGGATCGGGCCGACTTCAATCACCTGGCGATGCTCCTCTTGAGTCGGCGTCACGCGGCGTCCCCAGAGATCGACCACTTCGACGCTGTCCCCCAGGTACAAAGTTTCGGTGACAGGGCGATCGTTCCAAATCACCATCGTTGTCGCCCCGTCGCGCGTAAACACATGATTGTTGCTGTCCTGGGGAAGCTCAAGCTGCCCCAAGTACGTTGCGCCAGAGACCATTTGCGCCGTCGTCCGCCAAGGGAGCAGCAGTTCGCTGGGAGAACCGTCTTCGTTCATTAATCCGTATTCACGATCAAACGGCCGAGGAATGAACACCGCTTCGGCATGATGAATTTTGGCGGCCAACATCTTTTCCAGCAAATCGCGGGCACGTTCGTTGGTCGTGTATTTCGAGCGCGCCAAGGGATAGATCGTCACAAATCGCTGCGTCGCGCCAGCCGATCGATCCAGGTACGAAGCGAGTTCATTCTTGGTTAACGGAATCACTTCATTCACGTCGCCGTTTTGCGGAATGATCGAATAGGCGAGAAAGTCCCAGGGGAGTTTGCGCGCCGCAGGAGTTTCGGCCATCCAGCGCCACGGCACGCCGAGTCGAATGTCCTGTCCCGATTTTTTCAGTTCGGCATGAATTTGCGATAGTTTCTCGATCAAGTTCCGATAGCCGACAAAACTGACGTCTTCGTCAGATCCCAATTGCCAGTACCGCACCTTCAACGACAGGCGAGTCATCACCGGTTCGAGATAAGGGCGCCACAAGATCGGTTCGGCGAAGATGCTGGCGACCAACAAATTCTCACTTTCGCCAAACAGATAGCGAATATCGGCCGGCGGCTTGTCGACCAGCGCGATCATTTCGATATGGTTCTTCTTGAGACGCTCGGCGAATCGAGCTACTTCGTTGGCCCGCTCTTTTTCGTTCTCGCCGTACCAAACCGGGAACTTGACCCAGTTCACGCCTACCTTGGTCAATAGGTTGCCCATGTTGGTCATGTCGAGCGGCGTTTCCGCATCGCGCAGCGACCAGCCGAACTCGCCGGAGGTTGGCGGAGGTTCGTCTGGCACGACCGCCACAGAAATCACACGGCGATGCATGAGCCCAGTGCTGCCGATCATGGTGGCGTGCACTTCGTAAAAGCCGAACTGCGATATCGGCGGCTTCCATTGCATCTTGCCGGCGTAGCCGACATCCCAATTCACCGTCGCCTGCGCTTGTTTGCCAAACAACTCAGACGCCAGGTTCGATTTGCGCGCCACCACTCTGCCGTTCAAGCGGCTTTCCATCTTGGCCAACGATTGGCGACCGACGTCGACCAGTTCAAAGACGATTCGCGGATCGCGTTCGACGATGCCGGTGATTTCGCAGATGATCTCGATCTGGCTGGGATCGGAAAAGACATGGTTATTATCAGGAGTCGCGAGCATCATCTTTGGCAGCCGCGCAAACCAGATATCGTCGAAGAAAGCGGCGCCGGTGAGGTCTTCGTCAATCTTGCCGCTTGGTTCGACATGCAGTCCGATCACCACCATGGCGACATCGGACGAACTTGGCGCTACCGGTCCGACGCGTAGCTTGATCCAACCGCCGGTCTCCCGAAATTGCTCAGAATAGAAAGTCTCGATCGGCTGTTCTTGGGCGTTGAAAAAGGTAATCGAGAGAAACGCTTTGTCGTACGTCAGCCCCTCGGTGCGCATCCGCGCTTCCAAGACATAGCTGAAAATCTCCCGTGCTTCGATCGGCGGGCTATAGATCGCAGCCGCTCCGCCATCGAGTGCGATTTTCAACGAACGATCGCCGACGGCGGCGTCTTCTTCCGATACTTTGATATCTAGATAGCGCGGATATCCAACTCCCCCGCGTCGCGTCCATTGATCGGGCCACTCGTCGTAGTTCAAATCAAAGTCTTGCGAAAAATCGCAATGGTAAAGCTCGATCGCCTCTGGATGACGCGATTCGATGGGCGCATCGGCCTGCGGCATCGCGGCAATCAGAATCGGCAATAACAGAAGCGAGGTCATATCGCAGGGGACGCAAAGGGACAATAATCAACGACGCGAGCGCTTGCTGCGCGCAAAGGTACTTGAAAACGTTGCTTATTCCACGGATAAAGCCAGACGGACGCGTCATCGACTAGCCGTCGCTTGGACGCCCCCCACCCGACAACCCTGACAATCGCGACAACCGTTATGTTTCGTTTTGGAGTTCAACTTCGTTCCCTTCGTCTTCCGGTCCGCAAAGCGTTGCAGGTCGCATCGGAACTAGGCGCTCGAGGCGTCGAAATCGATCTGCGCCACGAAATCGCGCCGCGTGAACTGTCGCAAACCGGCGTGCGGCAATTTCGCAAACTGCTAGAAGACTTGAATCTCAAGGTTTGCGCCGCGACCTATCCGACGCGCCGCGGCTATTACGACTCGGAAGATCTGGACCGCCGCATTCTGGCGACCAAAGAGGCGATTGACTGCGCCTACAAACTGGGCGCTCCGGTGCTGACCAATCATCTCGGTCGCGTTCCGGCGGAAGAAACCGATCCAAACTTCACGCTGCTGCGCGACGTGATGTCCGAGATCGGCCGTTACGCGCATCAGCAGGGAGTCTTTATGACCGCCAAAACAGGGCCAGAATCGGCCGCAGATCTCAACCGCCTGCTCGATGTGTTGCCGGACGGACTGTTGGGCGTTGAGTTTGATCCAGGCGCACTCATCGTCAACGGTTTCTCGGCGCGCGAGTCGTTAGAAGCGCTGATCAAGCATGTGCGGCATGTTCGCGCGAAAGATGGAGTTCGCGATCTGGCGATCGGTCGCGGTATCGAAGTTGAACTAGGACGAGGTTCCGCCGATTTTCCGATGTTGTTGGCGATCCTCGACGACGCCGGCTACAACGGCTTTCTTACAGTCGTGCGCGAAAATCCTCAGTCGCCCCGCGCAGAAATCGAGCAATCGCTTGAGTACCTGCGGCAACTGGTCCCCCACGCCGAGTAATGGCGATCGCCGATTGTACGGATGGCGCAAGCTATCGCCGTCCTCTTGGTGGTTCGCTCCCACATTTGCGGCTGGTTCACCGGCTCGAATACGGAAAACCACATCCGGCAGCGGTGGACTTCTTTCGTGAGCACACGAACAATTTAGGTGTCGAGTGAGAAGCTCCATCGTTATTTTGTTTGCCCGAACGACGGTGGATTTCGAAATTCGACGTGTCCCCCGCTTTAGGCGATCTCAGCCGGCAATTCCCCCGATGTTTGCCCCCGCTGGCTGGATCGCCTTTTTCCATTTCTTGCCGCGGCGTTACGCCTGCAGGTAAGAGCTGAGCATCCAGCGTTCTTTCTCCAGACCGACGATAAAGTCTTCCAAGATGATCACGCTGCCGGTGTCGCCGATCTCTTCGGCGTAAGCGTGAACCTTTTTGACATGTTCGTTCAGCTTGCCCATGTCGGCGTGCAGATTAGCGACCATCGCTTCGGCCGACGGCTGTGAGCTGTCTTCGGTCATCGTCGTCAATTGGAGAAACTCGCCAAACGTAGCCGGCGGATTGGCGCCGAGCCCCCGAATACGTTCGGCCAACGTGTCGATCCCTTCGGCCGCGTCGTTGTACAACTCTTCAAACTTGGCGTGCAGCGGGAAAAACTCTTTGCCAACGACGTTCCAATGATAGCCGCGTAACTTTTGGTAGAAGACGGAGTAATCGGCTAACAGCTTGCCGAGTTCTTTCGCGGCGCCATGATCGCTCATCGGGAAATCTCCAGAAGGTGAAGTTCGTATCTGCGGAGTGAGACCTCATGATACGGCTGCGGTAATCGGGGGCCAATTAGGGCGCTCGGGGTGCGTCAGAATCCCAAGTTCGGGCTGGTGTTTTCGGACGAATTTACGGAACAAATAATTTGCAGCCGAAAGTTTGGCTTGGCGCAACACTTCGACTTCTCGGCGCAAGTCGCCACTCCACAGGCGATCCTAGCGTCGGCGGCGATTTGTCCCATGGGGTGATTAACCCCCCTTCGTGGGCCGGTTAACGAGGCTGTGCAGCCAGGGTCAGCAAACCCAAGCTCGCTCGCGCCAACTCAAATCGAAAAGTAGGTGTTGCGATGTCCTTTCGGGCCTTCTATTCTTCCCAATCAGTCAATTAAGGCAGAATCAGGTGGCTTGTCCGTAAAAAAACTCAGAGGGTCAATGTGAGATTACTTGCCTTTCGGGCGCAAATAGATTGACCAGCGGTTGAAATTTCACGGGTTACAGCAAAATCCGAACATCTTCCAATCGAATTCGCAACAATTCTCAGGAATGTCGATACAATAAGGGACTACTTTGCGCAACCGGCCGCCCATTCCCTACTTCCTATGGCGGCTCTTGGAATGATTCGTTTTTCTTTTCTCATCTTTCTGGAGTCTTCTCATGCAAAAACAACGAGCTGGGTTCACCCTGGTGGAGTTGCTGGTAGTAATTGCCATCATCGGCGTCTTGATTGCCTTGCTGCTGCCGGCTGTTCAACAAGCCCGCGAAGCGGCTCGTCGCATGACTTGCACCAATCAGCAAAAGCAGATCGGTCTGGCGATGCACAACTATCACGATACGTTCGGCTCGTTCCCGCCGGCTGCGGTTTGGCTAGGAACTGGGGACGCGCCCGAAACTGCGCGTGAAGATGACTGGGGAGCAACTTGGGCTTTGATGCTCTTGCCGTTCCTGGAGCAAACGAACTTGCATGACCTATATGATTTTGGAGTTGTGGCTCGTAATACCACCAATAACCAAGTCACTCGGCAACGTCCCGATGCGTTTCTGTGTCCTAGTCATCCCGCGGTCACGACGTTTCTGACGCAAGATTTTAATGGTTTCGCCAAGGTGAACTATGCGGTCAGCCAGGGTGGTTGCCTATTGTACGAAGCGGATGACTTCACCAACAATGCACGCAAAGGCGCGTTCAACGTGAATGGTCAATATGGCGCCAAGTTTCGTGACATGACCGATGGCACGTCGAACTCGATAATTCTTAGCGAGATCATGATTCTGAACCATGGCGGCGATGATCGCGGCGCGTGGGGTTTTGCCGCTGGTCCAACTTTCACGGGTCGCAGTTTTTCCAGTTCGCCCGAGATGATCATCACGCCGAATACCAAGCAGCGAATGGATGCGAGCAGCTACTCGGGGAATGAGACCGATCAAGCGGTCTTCGGCCAAAATTCTGATCCCGATAGGCACTGGAACGGCGGAGTCGCCGCTCGTAGCTTTCATCCCGGTGGCGTGATCATGTGTTTGGGCGATGCGAGTTGCCGCTTTGTCGCCGAAACGATCGATCAGACGACCTACGCCAACGCGCTGGCGATCGCCGATGGCAACGTCACCACGCTGCCGTAGCCCAAAGGTTAAATCCTCCAAGTTAGTTCTGCTCAGACCCATCTGCCATTTCACGTAGGCAGATGGGCTTGCCGATTCGCTTCGGGCTGCCCTGTTTGTTTTTTGTTGGGCTATTTCGCTGATTCCAGGTATATCTATGTTCATTCGCAGCTTTTCTCTTATTGCCGCCTGCTTGCTGTTCTGCACTGGTTGCCCCAGCGGTCCAGGTAGCCAAGGCGTTGGAACAACCAATCCAGAAGTCGCCCAGTCCGTTCATGATCAGGTCACCGACTTTGTTAACGTTGCGGAGAAATCACCCCGTTCCGCCAAAGGGAATCTTGATTTGATGCTGGAATCTCTCGAAGGCGCATCTGATCGGGGGGAAGGTTTCGCCAAAGTGCGCGATGAAGCGCTGAAGCTTCAATCGATGTACCAAGAGAAAGCGGACAAAGACGCTTTGAAGTCGCAAATGAAATCGCTGCAAGCGGCCGCAGATGCGCTGACCCAGGCGTCGGAGTAGCCCCAGTCGAGCCATCCGATCAAAGCCTGATCGATCATCCGCAACGGCTGAATCTCTTTCCCAACGTAGCCAGAGGCGCGAGCTTTGAAGCTGCGATATTTCCCCGGGTTGGCCGCGATAGCTCCGCTGTCGGGGCCGACAGAGTCAGTAAGAGGCATCGCTCTGCAATGCGTCTAAAATCGGCTGCTTACCATCCCGTTTGAAGAGGCGGCCTGCGCACCAGGAACGGTGAGGTTGGTCCTGAGGCCTCTTACGGCTGGCTACAAAGTGAGACGCCCAGTTCTATTCCATTAGGATCGTATCATGATCTTCGTAGGGCGGCGCACAGCAGCAGAGCAATCGTAGCTCGACCGCGCCGATGTTGGTGATCTGATGCGTCGCGCCAGGCGGAATCGCGATCGCGTCGCCGACCGTCACGTTACGGACTTCGCCGTCGATTTTCATCTCGGCGGTCCCCTGAGTGATGTAGTAGATCTCTTCAGTCCGTTTGTGATAATGCGCGATCGTCTGGCGACCGATGGGGATTCGGGCCTCCGCCAGACTCTGCAGTCGAATCGCCGAGTTGCGATGCGACAGCAGCTCGCGAATCTCGGAGCCATCTTTCGTCGTAAAGGCCGGAACCTCGTCTAGGTTGTAGATATCCATTAGTTACTCGCTGCAGTCCAAAGCACGCTAAAATCGGCGAAGTAACCGTAAATCGCCAGCACGATGACGATCAAGCCAATCCCTACCGGCCACGCGAGTGGCCAGCTGGTCATGTCGACCGCGCCGCTATCCTGTTGTTCGTACGGCGTGTTCATCGGCTTGATCGCTCCGATGATTAACATCATCACGATCAACGACGCGAAGACCACCCCTAGGAAGTGAAATTCGCGAAATGGCCCTGCCAACAAGTTGGCCAACGTCGGCACAAAGTAGCCAAGTGCGATCGCAATGAACCCGACCACCAACGCGATATTCGCCGCAATCGCCGGCACCCGCTTGGTCAACAGGCCGATCAGAACGACCGAGAAAATCGGGATGAAATAGAGCCCATTCATCTTTTGCAGATAGCCGAAGATGCTGTCCTGTCCCGCCAGTAGCGGCGCGACCGTCATCGACGTGACGGCGATGATCGTGCCGAACCACTTGCCCGAGCGGATCACTTCGTTCTCGGTCGCACTCGGACGGATCATGTGCTGATAGACTCCCAAGCTGAACAGGGTCGCCGTGCTGTTGAGCGCTGAGTTGAACGAGCTGAGAATCGCCCCCATAATCGCCGCAGCGAAAAAGCCGGCCAGCGGAGTCGGCAGCACCTGCTGCACCAGCTTGCCGTAGGCCAGGTCTTTGGACTCCATCGGCAGCGTTTCGTGATACAGGTGATACGCGATAATGCCAGGCAGCACCAAGATGAGCGGAGCCAGGATCTTCAAAAATCCGGCCATCAGCACTCCCTTTTGCCCTTCTTTCAGGCTCGATGCGCCAAACGTCCGCTGAATGATCTGCTGATTGGTGCTCCAATAAAACAAGTTGAGCAGCAGCACGCCGGTAAAGAGTGTCGAGAACGGCACCGAACTGTCGAGACCGCCGATCGAGTTAAATTTTTCGGGGTTCGCCGTCTTCAAGGTTTCGATCGCCGTAACGGGGTTGTTGCTCAGCGCATCGAAGCCGAATTTGTCATTAATCGCCGCCAAGCCGAACCAAACGATCAGCGCCCCGCCGACCAACAAGCCGAAGCCGTTAAGCGTGTCCGAAACGGCGACGGTCCGCAGTCCTCCGAAGATTGCATAGATCGAACCGATGATGCCGATCAACCACACGACAACCCACAGCAGGAACCAATCGGTTTCCATTCCCAGGACGGTTGGAACGTCTCCCAGACCGAGCATGTTTTGCAGATCGAGAATCCCAATCATGCCGGTCGCGCCCGTGTATAAGATGATCGGCAAAAGGATGCCCGCGTAGGCGAAAATAAAGATAAACGACGTGATCGAACGCGTTCTTTCGTTGAATCGCGTCTCTAAAAATTCCGGAATCGTCGCGATCCCGCTTTTCAAATAGCGAGGCAAAAAGAAGAGAGCCATAATCACCAGCGACAAGGCGGCGACCACTTCCCACGCCATCACGCAAATGCCATCTTTGTATGCCGCGCCGTTCAGCCCGACCAATTGCTCCGTCGACAGGTTGGTCAGCATCAGCGAGCCGGCGATGTATCCGCCGGTCAGCGTGCGGCCCGCCAAAAAGTAACCGGCCGACGTGCCATGCTGATCGCCGCGGGTCAGCCACCAGGTGATGACGCCGACCAGCGCGGTGAAGAAGACGAAAGAAACGATCGTGATCGACGTATCCATGGGGGCGGACGCTCTGTCGGAAAAGATGGGGGCGGGGGCAAACGGTTCAGCCTAATAAATCCACCGCCGACGACAAGGAGTTTTTCCTTGGCGTTATTGAGAATTTTTGCTCGACTTCGCCTGAGACGACGGAATATGCCAATCCGGTGACTTGGTTTTTTTGCGGGCTTTTCGTCACTTGTGACCGGGCGCATTTGTCCGAGGGCGGCTGGTCAGAGTACAATGCGGATTCGCTCGCAATGCGGAATCGCCGCTGACGCGATCTCTTGTTTCGCTCCTCGTATGCCGCATAGACCGCCGATGATCTCGCGAATTCGCTTGGCTTGGACCTATCTGACCGTTTTGTTCGTCCTATCGCCCGCGGTCATTTTGTTCGCCCAAGATGGAGAAGAGGAGCCCGCGCCTGGCGGCGGCTGGGTGCTGAACTATATCCTCGTCTCCTTGTTCGTTACCCTGGGCGTGATGGCCGTTTGCTATGCGTCGAATCGCCACAACGAAGAACTGCGACGAAAAGAACTGCGCGAGCTGCAAGAAAAGAACAAAGCAGGCTAAGAGATCGCCTGCTGTGGTTTGGTTTTGCGTTTTCGATTTGGCTTTGCATCCGCATCACCCGCTTACATGCCGCCGCTATGGCCCATCGTGGAAGAGGGCGCCATATGGCGCGGTTCGGGATAGGGCGACATGTAGTCCCTGTATTCTTCGGGATACTCGTAAGAGTTTCGGTATTTCACATCCGCCTGAGAACGTCCTCGATCGGCGGTATAGGAGAACAAGTATCGTTCCGCCGCTTCGCGGACTTCATGCTTGACCTCTTCCCACGGGGTCTCGCCCAGCTTTTCTTCCGTCACGCAGATCAGGTGGATACCGAACGAAGTTTGGATTGGCCCGGCCACTTCGCCCAGTGGCGCGTCGAACGCGGCGTTATGTATCTCTTCGGGAAGTTGGTTGTGACGACCGATCCAACCGACCAATCCACCCTGCTCGCTGGAAGGCGCATTGGAATAGCTGCGTGCTGCTTTCTCAAACGCGAATTCGCCCCGTTTGATCTGAACACGCAGACGCGCGGCGATGTCACGCTGGCGTTCCACCACTTGGCTTGGTTCCGTGTCGTTGGTCGTGAGCAAGATCTGCGAGAGCTTGCGTTGGGTGCCGTCAAAGTCACGACGATGCAGCTCAAAATAGCGACGCAGGTTGTCGTCGGTCAGGCTGGCGTCTGCATACCGCGGCCAGGCGATATTCCAGGCGATCCGTCGCCGCAACATGCGCATGTCGGTATGGTTTTCCGCCAAATAGGCGTCGAGCGACTTGCCGCGAGCTTCTAGTTCTTTCTTCACGCGACTGATCTCTCGATTGATCTCCGAACTCGAAGGGCGGAAGTCGGTCGATTCGACGTACTGCAGCGCCAACTCGCGATCGATCAGGCGATTGAGAACGGATGACTTCAGCCCAAACGGCAAATCCAGGTCCCCTTTGCTGGCCGCGCCAAATGCTTTCGCGGCAGAGCGTTCGACATCCACGTCATAAATGGGAGCGTTATTGACGAATGCTTCGATTTCGACGCCGGGAGGACGATCCATCGATTCGAATCGTGGGTCCATGTACCCGGTCTCTTCGTCGATTCCCCCTTCGGAATGCCCGGATCGTCCGAGCGTATCGGCAAAGATCAGCAAACCGAATACGACTGCCAGTTGTACGATGTGACTCGGCCAGATTTGGAATGTCATATGGATAAATCGCTCTAAGAAGCGAGGATGTGGGATGTCGGTTTAATGCAGCGCTCTAGGGAAGCGGAATATCGTCTAGCTGGAAATCGACCGGCAAGGAGACGATTGAACCCGGCGTTTTGTAAACCAGGGAAAAATCGGCTGGCTCACGTTCTTCAAGGATGAATTTGTAGGCGATGCCGATTGCGTCGGAGTCTTCTTGAAATCGCTCGATCCCGGCATGATCCAGGCGCTCACCGTCGGCGGTCTCTAAATAAACTTCGTTGGAATCGACCCAGCCCAAATGCGACTGCAAAGCTTCAGAACCACCTGGAAAACGGACCACAATGCGTGCGTCATACAGGTCGCGGTTTTTCCGAAATTGCTCTAGCGCCACTTGGACGCCCCCTTTTTCTTGCCGCAGGCCACGGGCATTGGTCAGGCGATCAAATCGGAACGTCTCCAATCGTCCGGGGACCAGCGCAACAAACTTGCCTTGCAACTTTTCAATCGACTGTGATCCGCGCGGCGCTAAATTGAGCGGTATGACAAAGTCAACCGAGGTCTGACCGCTGTCGACGGCGACGTCGTACGAAACGGGACCGTCGGCAAGTTTCAGGTCGGTCTCTTGATCGTCCGCCGCGACCAGCGCGTCAAAGGGAAACTTGATCAAGATCGGTGAAACGTGCGGCTCCCAGGTCACCTGCAAATTGATTCGCATCCCATCCGAGATCGGCGGAATCAGATTGCGGTGCATCTCGATCCGAGTCGGCTCTACGCGGAAGACTCCGGTATAGCTCGCCAGGTTCAGCGGCAAGCCGGGCGCGTCACGATTGACGAAAGCCAACGCGTTTTTCTCGCCGGCATAGGCGTAGGCGGCGAGATCGGCGTCAGCGAAGACGCGATCAATCGCTTGCCAAAAGAGGATGTTCTCGCATTGGATCGAGATCTTTGGATCCGATGTTTGTTGGCCGAAATTGGGACGAAAGTCGACGATGCGATTGCCCGACTGCTTTTCGATGGCGGCCAAGACTTCGCTCAGCGGCGCCTCTTTAAAGTCGAGCGTCACCAACTGCGGCTGCGTAACGCTGTCGGCTTGCTGCTTTTGAAGGACTGCCGTAATCCGTTCGAGCCGCGCTTTGACTTCGGCCGGCGTACGGTCGGTAATCTCGGGCAAATGGTCAAGAACTGTCGGCCCCAACTCTGTCAGCGCCGCTTCGGCGTCTTCCCGTTCGGCCAAACTTCCTGCATCCAGCTGACGGATGAGATAGGCGACCTGCTTGGAAAGGTTCGCGTGCGACTGATCTGCCGACGAAGCATCTTGAGCTTGCGCAAAGAGAGCGCAGCTAACCAAAATTGCAAGCGCTAACAGAATACTGCGCACTAAGTTAAGTCCGAATAGGAGGGGAAGAGAAGGTGACGCAGAGGAGAGGACTGCCTCGCATTATAGCGGGGGGCAAGTCGATTCTCCAGCAGTTTTCCAAGACTCCGTTCGAGGGGGTAATTTGCATTCTACAGTTGTAAGGTCATTCTTCGAGTCCCAAGAGCCAGAATTCATGAAAAAACTTCTCCCCCATAAGTGGCTGTTGATGCTTTTGGCGCTCTTTGCCTGCGGCGCGGCGGCAAACTCGGCTCAAGCCCAAGCATGGACCCTCCGGCTCGATCTGGACGGCCAGGAAGTGGTGGGGACCTCTTTATTCAACTCGCCCGAGAAGGTCCTGGTATTGGGCGTGGATGGCCAAATCTGGGAATTCGCACCCCATGAGGCCGAAAACTTCGCCAAAGTCGCCGACGGGTTCACTCCTTGGAGCCAATCGCAGGTCCGAGGAGAGCTGCTCCGCGAGTTCGGCAACCAAATGGAAGTCACCGGCACCGGGCATTATCTGGTGGTTCACCCCCCCGGTCAGCGAGATCAGTGGGCCAATCGCTTTGAAGAACTCCACCGCTCGTTCCAGGGATATTTCACCAGCCGCGGCTTTCGGGTCGCTCCGGCCCAGTTTCCCTTGGTCGCGGTCGTCTTCCCTACTTTCGCCGAATACGCCAAACATGCGGCCAAGCTAGGCGTCCGCGTTTCGCCGGGAATGGTCGGCTTTTATTCGTCACGCACTAATCGCGTGTTGATGTACGACGTTTCAGCAGGCCGCACCGAAGACAACTTCTGGGAAGAGAACGCAGCGACCATGGTTCATGAGGCGACGCATCAAACGGCGTTTAACGCCGGCATCCACAGTCGAACCGCCGAGCAACCCAAGTGGATCGTCGAAGGGCTGGCGACCATGTTTGAAGCGCCCGGCGTGTGGAACTCGTCGGTTTATCGTCGCGCCAGTGATCGGATCAATCGGGGCCGTCTCGATTGGTTCCAGGATTACGCGTCGAAATCGCGCGCCGCCGGATCACTGAAAGCGTTGATCGAAACGGATCGGGTCTTCGCTCGGCGTCCCGATATCGCCTACAGCGAATCTTGGGCGCTTTGCTTTTATCTGGTCGAGACCGATCCGCGCCGCTTCTCTCAATATCTGACGACCATCGCCGCGCGACCTGCCGGCTCCGCTTATCCGGCGGCGCAGCGAATCGCCGATTTTGAAGCGGTCTTCGGCAGCGATTGGAACATGCTCGAGGCGCGGTTCTTGCGTTATATCCAAGCCCTGAAGTAAGCGTCGCCCGCGTAGGATCGGCCGCCGCGATTCGCTAGAATGGGTTCGCTTACCCGTTCCTGACTCTGTTGCGACCGACCGATGCCAAAATACAAAGCGCTGCTAACCGACTTTGCCTGGAAAGATCTGGAGATCGAGCACCAGACGCTCGACAAGGCCGACGTCGAATTGATCGTCGCCACGCATACCGACGAGAACTCGCTCGCGACGCTCGCCGCCGAACATCAGGTCGACGCGATCCTGACCAACTGGGCCAACGTCACCGCCAAAGTGATCGCCGCTTCCCCCAATTTGAAGATCGTCGCGCGGTTGGGAATCGGACTCGATAACATTGACGTCGCTTACTGCACGCAGCAGAAAATCCCGGTCACCAATATACCGGACTACTGCGTGATCGAAGTTGCCGAACATACGCTCGCCCTGCTGTTGGCGTGTGCCCGGAAGATTGCGATGTACCACCACGAAACGCAAAGCGGCACGTACGATCTGCAAGCGGGACCGCTGATGCGGCGCGTCAGCGGACAAACGCTCGGCATCGTCGGTCTGGGGCAAATCGGCGTCCTGCTGGCCCAGCGAGCGCTGGCTCTCGGCATGAAAGTGATCGCGACCAGTCGCAGCGGCAAAACGATGCCCGACGTCGAGACGGTCGATCTAGAACGCGTGCTGAGTGAGTCGGATTACATCTCACTGCTAATCCCGGCAACCGCCGAAACGCGACACATGTTTGGCGCCGAAGAATTTCAGAAGATGAAGCCGACCGCCTATCTGATCAACACCGCCCGCGGGGCGCTGGTCGACGAGGAGGCGCTCGCCGCCGCACTGGAAGCGAACCAACTCGCCGGCGCCGCGCTCGATGTGCAAGATCCGGAACCGTGCGATCTCACCAAGCCGCCGATGAATGACCCCCGCGTGATCGTCACGCCGCACGCCGCATTCGTCTCGGTCGAATCGCTAGAAAACCTTCGCGGTCGCGCGACCAAGCAGGTAGTCGATCTGCTGGAAGGACGCACGCCGGAGAATGTACGGAATCCGGAAGTGCTCTAGGGACAAGAGTTGTATCCAAGCGAGCTAACCGCAACTAGCCCGCAGCGCAAGCGAGGGAATGCGATCGCAAGAAAATGTCGAATGAAAGAAGCAATGGATCGTTCTTCATTAGACATTTGGATTTCGACATTCGCCCTTCGTCATTCGCATGGAGGCCGCATCCCCTCGCTTGCGCTGGCGGGCTAGTGTTCACATTGGTTAGAGCATGTCACCCCGCCGGCGTTGGGCTTGTTCGATCTCAAGGACTTCGCTGATGTTGTCGAGCGAGCCAGCCAAGATTTCGGAGTGTCGAAACAGATTGTCGTTATATTTCGTGGCGATCTCAGCACTGGGATCAAGATACTCGCCGCTGACGCGGATCGCAAAGACATAACCGGAGTGCGGCAGCCGCGTGACGGTGAACTGCGTGCTGGGAAAACCGCTTGCTCCAGAGAGCCCGTTGAAGTGGTCGGGGTCGACTTCGCCGCTTTCCGCTTCCGCTTGATAGGTGTTGGCGTAGTAGAGCCATTCACCGCAGAGGAGCAAGATCTTCTCGTCGCCGATCTCAAACGCCAGGGCCGGGTGATCGCTCTTGTTGGTCACTTCGCCAACGCGCGACGGCGTGACGGCAATCTCTTGGACCACATTGTCGGCCAGGTCTTGCTGAGCGCGCTGACTGCGGCGGCGATCTCGTTTCCAGTAAGACTGGATGATCGCCAGATAAACGATCAGCGGAATCGCGATCGCCAGCAGACGCAGCGCTTCGAGCTGAACCAGCGAGAGAGAGTTGGCGGCGAGCCCGACCAGTTGCAGCAGAATCACTACCGGCACGACCAACAGCAACACGGTCAGAAAGCCAAACGCGGCGAAGTTGGTTTGAGCGTGAACCTGCACGATCGATCGCTCATGCTCGGTCAACGGTCGCGTGGCGATCTGGTGCATGAGCAGCGATTTCTCTACGTAGCCCGAAGCGCAATCGTTGAAGTTGCGCTATTTCGAATCAATCGAACACTAGCCCGCCAGCGCCAGCGAGGGAATACGGCTCGCCAATTCAATCCGTGTTAGGATCGCCAACTCTATTCCCTCGCTTGCGCTGGCGGACTAGTGTGACGATTTGCGGTGGATTCGGACCCTGTTTGATCGTGCTTCACCCGTGTTCAACACTTCCTGAATTGCTAAATAGCGCAACCTCAAAACGCGCGAGCGAGGGAAATGCGGTCGCAAGTTCTCGATGGTTGGCGCCATCAGACGAGCAGCAGGCACGGCCTGCACTACTTGCCGCAGTAGTCGATCGCGCGGGCGATTTCGCTTTTTAGTCGGGCACGTGAGACGATGCGATCGACGAAGCCATGTTCCAGCAAAAACTCGCTGGTCTGAAAGCCGTCGGGCAGTTCGATCCGGATGGTCGCTTTGATGGTGCGCGGGCCGGCGAAGCCGATCAGCGCTTTGGGTTCGGCGAAGATCAAATCGCCCAGCGATGCAAAGCTGGCGGCGACGCCGCCCATGGTCGGGTTGGTCAGGACCGAGATAAACAGTCCTCCCATTTCGTGATAGCGGGCCAGCGCGGCGGTGACTTTGGCCATCTGCATCAGGGAGAGAATCCCTTCGTGCATGCGAGCTCCACCGCCTGAGCCGCTGATCACGATCAGCGGCAGGTTCTGGTCGGCGGCCCGTTCGATCAATCGCGCCAAGCGTTCGCCGACGACCGAGCCCATGCTCCCCATGATAAAGGCCGAGTCGGTCACGCCGATCGCGACGCGGCGAGCGCGAATCATGCCGCAGCCGGTCAGCGCGGCGTCACGCAGTCCGGTCCGCTTTTGCTCGGCGACCAGACGATCCGCGTATGCCTTTTTGTCGGCGAATTGCAGGGGGTCGGTCGGCATCAGCTCGCCGTCCCACTCCTCGAAGGTGCCGCTGTCGAGAACTTGCTCGATCCGATCGGTGGCCGAGACGTACCAGTGATGCTCGCATTCGGGACATACCGAAAGCAGTTCTTCCGCTTGTTTGCGGAAGATCACCGCCTGGCAACCGGGACAGCGTTGCCACAGTCCTTCGGGCACTCCGCGTTTGGCTCGTTTGACCCCTTCGGCGGCGGCCGCTGCGGCAGCGAACTCAGGCGTAGTCGACGACATGCGATTTCCTTCTGGCTTTGAGCCGCCGTCAATGGCGGTTTGTTCTATCTATCTTAATCTAACGAAGAGCAGGCTGCGGGGCGATCTCGATCAGTTCCCAACCACCGCAATTACCTTCTTCGGCTTTCCACAGGTCGCCGATCACATGATGCAGCAATTCGCAGCGAATCACCGAAGCGATCGGCTCCGGCGTTACGATAGCTGCGACCTTGGTGGAGTTTTGATACTTCTTGCAAATCTTGTCGAGAGCACTCCGAACGCGGGACCGTGCGTCCGCTAGCATCTCGCCCTCTGGCGGACAAATGCCGTCGGGGTTCTCTTGCCACTGACGATAAACCTTGGGCTGGTTTTGTTTGACCTCAGTGATCAGTTTGCCTTGCCAGAGTCCCACGTCCAAGTTGCGAAACTTATCGATTCGCTTCACTTTGGCCATGTGGATCTTGGCGATAATTTCGGCCGCTTGCTGTGCCGGTTGACATGGACCGCAGTAGACGACGTCGATCGATAGATCGGCCATCTCGTGCGCCGCATGTTGGACCTGTTCGACCCCTCGGTCGCTCAGCGGAACGTTTAACACGCCGCGGATTCGGCCTTGTAAGTCGTAATCGGTACAGCCGGGACGAATGAGCGCTACGCGCAACATAAAAAAGCTACACCTATGCAGTTCAGGAGGCGGCGACCGCGGCCGAGTTCAGCTCGCGGACAGCCGTGACGTAGTCAGGTTTGCCGAAAATGGCCGACCCAACGACTAACAAGTCTGCGCCCGCTTCCGTGCAGCGCCCAATAGTATCCAAATTGACGCCGCCGTCGATCTCAATCAGTAGGTCCGGCGCTAACCGGCGTACTTCTCGAATTTTGTCGAGGGCGACTGGGTTGAACTTCTGTCCGCCAAAACCGGCGTTGACGCTCATCATCAAAGCGAGGTCCGCCTCGGGAAGCGCGTCCACAATCGTCTCAAGCGGAGTGTCGGGGTTAATCGCCACGCCGGCGCCGGCGCCTAGCGATTTGATCTCACGCAAGATGCTAGCGACGTCATCGACAGCTTCCGCGTGAATCGTCATCACGTCGGCGCCCGCTTCATGGAATTGTCGGATGTAGTCCTGCGGCTTCTCGATCATCAAATGGACGTCGAGCGGCAGATCGGTCAATTTTCGGAACGCGGCGACAATCGGCATCCCGTAGCTGATGTTTGGGACAAATATGCCGTCCATCACATCCAGATGCAGTGCTTTCACGCCGGCAGCTAGCAAACGCTCCACCTCACGCTCCAAGTTGGCGAAGTCGCACAACAGCAGCGATGGCAAAATAACAGGCGCAGCTTCACGAAGCTGAGCAAGGTGATCACGACGTGACATAGAGTTAGAAGCTAGTGCGTCAGGATGATGTTTGTAATCTTCATTCGCCGTCAATGGCGAAACCGGTGCGTAGGCGAGGACGCTTGTAAAGAAGTGAGGGCCGGCCCAATTGGGCCGAGGGAATTAAAAGCCTACGTCACTACGGGATATTTCCAGTTCGGGCAATTGTATCAACGGGCCTAGTGAGAGTCAGCACCCAACGTGGGCCATTGACGTAACCCGCAGCGCCACAAGAGGTTAAAACGCGCAATTTATCCAGGATATCGCCCCGAATGGGGGTCAGCGCGAAAAATCTCACCGTTAATGCCGCTGAAGACGTGTAGAGCGCTTTCCTGCTAGCTGACCCATTTTGATTTTCCAACGACAGAAAGAGTGGGGACTGAGTCCTCGCGTTTTTTCGGGCGAAATGAGGTGAGACAGGGCGCGGCCCACATCAACATCAGCCGCACGGCGTTAGCCGCGGTTTCTGGCAGGAACACTTTGCCGACGGAAAAGTTAGAGTCAAGAAACCGCGGCTAACGCCGTGCGGCTGATTTCGGGGAAGAAGCCGAAACGAAAGGCGGCTATGTTCTAGCGTGCCGGAAACTCCAACCCCGCGGCCTGCTTCTCCAGCAGTTGCAGTTGCAAGTCAATGATCTCGTCCTGCGCGTTCTCGCGCGCTTCATACTGATCGCGCAGCTTCTTGATCCGCGACTCAATCTCTTTCGCTTGCTTGTCGCGGTGCTTCATGTCGGTGGTGAAGATCTCGGTCAGCACGGTGCGCAGTTCTGCGCGAGCCTTCGCTTTCTCTTCGTCCGTTTTGGCTTGCTTGAGCTTGGCGATCGCCTGTTGCTTCTTTTGCTCGGCGAGGGGATGGAAGGTTGCGGAGAAGGCTTGGATGGAGATCGGCGGCTGACCAGGCTCCGTGGGGACCGCTTGCCACGGCGGCGGAACGTTCGCAGTCGGCGCTTGCCCATAAGCGTGCGGCGCTGGGTAAGGTTGATAAACTCCCTGCAGCCCCAATGAGCCCTGCGCCCAAGTGGACATTGCCGGCATCGCATTTGTGGTCGGACCAGGCGCAGCGGTCGTGGACGAAATTGAAAAGTTGCCGGGACTGGGACTTCGAAAGGTGTCTGTCGGTTCCGCCGTCGTCGTTTCTCCAGCAGGGGAAGGAATGGAAAAATTGGGACTCGCTGTCGCTGGTATTGTTCTTGGAACGAAGTAGATATTCTGAGTACGATTTGGCTCCCTAGGAACGTCCACACGCGGCCGATCCGACGCCATGCCGAGACCGCCCGTTGTTTGCGGCGGTGTGGCGACGTTACGAGGGTACGGCGTAGGTTGCGGATAGGCTTGAACGGAATCAGCCATCGTCGCAGCCGCCGGCAGTGGTTCGCCTAGCGGGACCAAGCCCTGCAAGAGGAAGCGAAACTTCTTGCCTCGCAATTCGTCGATTTTTCCCTGCAACTTCGTTGCGTCGAACTTCGCAGGTGGATTGGAATAGCCGGGGCCCGGTCCAGGCAAGACTTCCAGCGTTACCAGAGTGATTCCTCCGCCCGGCGATTCCGAGATCATCTTGCGAATCGCAAAATATTGGCCTAGCGTATAGACGCCGACCGACTCTTTCGTGATGCCGGTTCCTTCGGCGAACAGCGTGATCGTGCGATTGCCCCGGTTGTGTTGCAACCATGCGTTGGGGTACGTGTTCGCGTCAAGCGGGACCTGGATGGTGAAAGGTTCAGCCGATGCCGCAAGTTGATCCTGTTCTGGATCCACGGCAGCCAATGCGTCTAACATTTGCCGTCTTGCAGTGTCCGGCAGAGCTTCACCATTTGGCAGGGCCCGAAGCACGAAAGCAAACTTTTTCGCGTCCATGTCATCAATCTTCGCCTGCAGTAGACGCGCCGTCCCTGCAATTTTTTCGACGGTTGGTTTTCCATCGACATAGGTGACCAAATAGACTTCGGCGCCAGGGGGCGATAGTTCCACTTCGATCGGATCGTCCGGATTGTTTTTGTCGAGATGCTTCCAATCAACAACGCGATAGTGGCCCGATAGTAACGTCGTACTGTGGTCAGTCCGATTCGCAGCGGCGATGCAGACGTACCTATTTCCTTTGTCTTGTTGCTGCTGGAAACCGGAATAGTATTTTATCCCCGCCAGTTTTACTTTGATGGTCTCGCCTTTGGGAGCGACAGCAAGCTCCGACGAATTTTCCGTTGCCTCTTCAGGCATAGCGGCGGGCGTTCCCGGTTCAATTACTTCCCAAGGCTGCGGAAGCGGTTTGTCCACAGGGACTAGCCCCTTCAGAACAAATCGAAAGTTCTTCGCCCGCAGGTCGTCAATTTGGGATTGCAGCGTCTCGCTGTCGGTAGCAAGTTCTTTCAGCGGCCGTGGGGTAAACACGCGTAACTCGACCAGGTTCACCACATTCTCAGGCGACTGTATCGTCCAGTCGCGAATCATGAAATCGCCGTCGAGGATCGTCTCGACGACTCCTTCTTTGCTTGTCTCCGCAGACTCGGCCACCAGCTTGAGTCTCCCGCTACCAAGGTTGTGCGCCAGCAACGCACCGGAATAGGTAGCTGCGTCGAGCGGAACGAGCACAGTTGAAAAGCTTCGCGGTCTGCTGGAGCTGTTTTGCAAAATGATCGAAAGTTGAGCCGCCTGTAGATCATCAATGTATTGCTGATGTCCCTGGACGTTCTTCGCGGCTTCTCCCGTATTGTCGACGATTTCCAATTCGATCGTCTGGTCGTCCGCCGTTGCGGACGCCGGTTTCTCATTCTTCAGCCGGACCGGATACGGAAAGCCAAAACTGCCTTTACCGACAGGACCAACGCCATGCAACTGGAGAAGGGGGTTCTCTTGCTCGTCGTCCTTTCGCTTTCGGCTAACGTTCCTGGTGGTTTCTCGCCGAAGTTTGATCGTCGCATAAGGCGTTTTCGTTTCTGAAGCGTCAGCCGACTTTGCTGTCGGTTTACCTGTCTCAATCACGATATTGCCGTCGCCGGACGCACGGATCGTCATCGCCGGTTCGCCGCTTTTCCCTTTGAGGATGAGGGATCCGGCCGTTGCTTTCGACGCTGTCGCCGCTTCTTCCTCCCCCCACGCAAAACGCACCATGCCAACACCTACCGCCGAAAGCATCAGCAGCACCATCGTCATAGATGCAGTCCACTTACTCTTGAACATTTGTCGGTTCCTTCAAGTCAGCTTCCGGGAAAGGGGTCACTTCCAATGTGATCAATTCGTACTGCAGCCGATCCAGGTCTGCTTGCTGCGGACCATCCAACGCTTGCAGTCGGGCTTGGATTGATTCGACGCTTTGGTCTTTTGTCATCGGCGGCGGCGGTTCCTGCTTTGGCGCGGAAGTCATCCAGACATAGACGACCCCGGCCAGCAGCGCCGTTTCGCACAACCCGATCACGGCGATCCACCAAGTGCGATTGGACTTGCCGCGGCGCGACAGTCGCAGCTTTCCTTGCTGCAAGTCCGACAGTACGCGTTCTAGTTTCTTTTGCAGTTCCAGCGCCGTCGCAAAGCGGCGTTCCGGCTGTTTTTCCAGCAGCCGATCGATGATGTCCGACAGCTCATCCGGGATCTCGGCGTTCGACTCCCACGCGGGGCGATGCGGGTCGTGACACGTTCGTTTGAGCACCGCCATTGGTCGCTCGGCCCGAAACGGCGGGTGGCCGGTCGCCATGAAATAGAGGACCGAGCCGAGACTGAACAAGTCGGACCGGGGATCGAGCGCTCGCCCGTCCGCTTGTTCCGGAGACATGTAATGCGGCGTGCCGGAGACGACGCCGGTATAGGTCAGGCTGGCGTCGTCCGAGGCTCGGGCCAAGCCAAAGTCGGTTAGATAGGCCCGGTCGACGTCATTCTCTAATAAGATATTGGCCGGCTTCACATCGCGATGAACCAAGCCTTGCGCATGTGCGGCGGCCAGGCCCGATGCCGACTGCACGCCGATCCGTAAGATTTCGGAGACGCTTAATGGTCCGCCGCGATCGACGCGAGCCTGTAGCGACTCGCCGGGGATGTATTGCATCACCAAAAACGGATTCGCGTGATTCGACTCAACGTTATGAATCGAGACGACATGCTCATGCACCACCGCGGCGGCGGCCCTGGCTTCGCGGGCAAAACGTTGCCGCGCGGCGCCGATCCGCGATAAATGGGGCGCGAGCAGTTTGATCGCGACAGGACGGTTCAGCTCGGTATCAAAACCTTTTAGCACGATCCCCATGCCGCCGACGCCGATGATTCGCTCGACCTCGTACCGGCCCAATCGCCCCAACATCTCGGGATGCGACGGCGCGGTGAGCATCTGTTTGACCATCGTCTCGTCGATACTGCGCCGCTGGGCGAACATGGTTTCAGTCGAGCGATAGCGATAGAACTGCCCTGAGTCAGGCTGATCATCGGCGACCGGCGTCAGCAGTTCGCGCTGCGCTTCCCAATAGTCATGATCGCCGGAGAGTTCCGTCAGGCGATGTTGGCACACGGCGCAGCTTTCCACGTGCTCGGCGGCGCGCTGAAACTGGGGCGACGTTTCGTCACCGTCCAGCAGTAGATAAAGCTGCTGGTCTGCGCACGATTCATCCGGCAGGTGGGAAGAGCCGATCGTCATCGAGCTTGCTCCTCAAGGGTTTGAATGATTTCGCGGATCCGTTTGGTGATCCGGCTCCGCGCGATGTAAACGCTGCCGACGCTCATGTTGAACTCGGCGGCGACCTGGGCGATCGGCTGGTTTTCGACGCTGGTTTTCCAAAAGAGTCGCCACTGCCGCTCGCTTACTTTCAGGCGAACTTGTTCGGCCGCCCAACGAAACAGTTCGCGGCGATATTCGAGCGAGAACAGCTGCGTCGACTCTCGGTGGGGATCGGGATGCTCGGCCAGCAAGCCGGCGATTTGACTGTCGCCTGATCCGAGTCGTTGATGTTTGGGGCGCGTCATAAAGTTAATCGCCAGATTTTGAGCGATCCGAAACAGCCAGGCCCGGAAGGTTCCACGATCTTCGTTTTCGACCCAGCGACCGACCGCTTTGGCGACTGCGGCCAGTACTTCCTGGACAAAATCCTCGGCGTCAGCCTGTTGAAAGCCTTTGCTGCGAGCCAATCGAAACAGGAGCGGCTCATAAATCTCGACAAATGCGTCCCATGCTTCCACATCGGCGGCATCCGGCAACCGACGGATCAGCGTTTCGCGCGTATCTGGATGCGATGGCAAGGTTTACGCCGCTTCATGCGTGACAAGAAAAGCTGGGTCAAGCGATAACCCTTCTATGGTAAGACACGCGGACGGCGAAAACCTTTCTGTTGCGGCGAAAGATTTTTTGAAAGCGGAAAGCCGGGTGGGAAGAAGGGAAACACGGTAGATGGTGGAGATCGGCGGAACGTATTCAGGATGCTATCTCCCGATGTCGTCTTCGCCTATCGCTGGCGAACAGCTCTTAGGCCCGAAGCGGCCGTTCTAACCTAGCCCGGGGTGGAGTCGCGCATGCGACGCAACCCTGGGTTTTATTCGCCCTTGATTTGCTGACGTTGGAGTAGGCAGGGAAATCTTCTCATCGAACGTCAACGATGACATTTGCGGCTTTGCCGGAAATGCGCAATCGATTAGCAACTCTTCGGTTCACCCGGCGTCGATTGTTGTCGATTGACAAAACGCACAGAAGCGTGGTCGATTTCAAATAGAAGAGGTACGCGCAGACCTGAAATGCGCGTCGACTCGACCGCGGGAATGATGGATCGCAAATTTTTCAGTCCGGTCCGGTCCAACGAATAAAGCCGTAGGTCAGGCTTCGGCCTGACGACCCCCAGGCTACCCATTTTAACCCACAGGCAATCTAGGCAATTTGATCGAAAAAAAGCGAGCGGTCCGGTCCAACCTTTCGGCCCAAGATCTATCGCCAAACTACCCAAACTAACCCGCAGGCGATTTGGGTAATGTATTGAAAAAAACTCAACGGTCCGGTCCAACCTTCGAGCGATCGAACCGCCAAGCGTTCAGAAAAATACAAACGGGTCCGGTCCGGTCCAACCACCACAGAGCTACCGCATCGCGTTCCACTGGTCGGTTCCGTATTTTTCGGCGGCTAGATCGGCGGTCCGTTTTTCCGGCCACTCGGGGAGCGGCTTGTCCGCTTCCCAGGTTTCGATCAGCGCGCTGCGCAGCTGCGCTCCGGTCATCGGCAGATTGGTGACAAACTGCTTGTGATCGCGCTGCTGCCGATAGTCGGGCGTGCGCGGCGGATGGTTCAAGCAATCGGCGATCATTTCCAAGGGGAAGTCATATAGTAGCGTGCCGTGGTACAGCACATGGTCTCGCTTGACCCGCAGGCTGTTGCCGCTGAACTTTTTGTTGTTCCAGGTCAGATCGCAAGTTCCCTGAAAGGTCACTCCGGCGACATGCGGCGCCAGCGCGGCCACCATCTTTTCCATCACATAGCGATGGCAAAGATCGATGGCCCGCAGGTCCTCGCGATTGGCCAGGTCCAACGTGATCGCGTACATCAAACAACCAGGCCCGGCGACGATCGCCGCTCCTCCGCTGGTGCGGCGGAAGACCGGCACGCCCTGTTCACGACAGGCCGACAAGTTGACCTCGTCGGCGATCTTCGAGGCGCGGCCGATGACCGCCAACGGAGCTGACGGCTCCCAGAGGCGCAGGATATCGCCCGAGAGCTCGCCGGCCTCGGTCGCTTCGAGGAGCGCTTCGTCGAGGGCCAGGTTTTCGGCAGGCGTCGGCAGCGTGAAATCGAACAAATACATCGGCGGCGTGTCACGAAATAGAAGGAGTACGAATCTGTTGAGTTTTGCCGCTCAACCGACCAGCGCCCAGGGGCGGTCTCCTCTTCCAGAGAAGAAATAGAGCACGGAGGAACACGGCAAAAGGAATACCCAATGAAGGGACAGATCTCCGTCAATCCAGAGGTCGAACAACATTTACCGTAATACCAGATCCCTTTTCTCTTCTCTCTTTCCGTGGCCTCCGTGTTCTATTCCTCCCTTGTAAAAAGCAAGCAATCCTTTGAAAATGGCGGTTTGCGCTTCCGTTTTTTGACCCTAACTCCTTACGCCGCATGAACATTCTGCAAGCCCTGCGTGGCCGATTTGACGTTGTTTTAAAGACCATTTCGCCCGATCTGGTCGATGAAACGGCGCCGCTGCTCGACATGATTCGGCCAGCGTCGGACGCCAAATTTGGCGACTACCAGGCGAACTGCGCCATGCCGCTGAAGAAAAAGCTGGGTCGAGAGTCGCGTGAGATCGCCGCCGAGATCGTCGAGAAAATCGACCTCTCCGACATGTGTGAGCCGCTCGAGATCGCCGGGCCCGGCTTTATCAATATCAAGCTGAAGGACACGTGGATCGAAGAGCAACTGGCCGCCGCGGTCGCCGACGAGCGAATCGGCGTGCCGCTGGTCGCCGAGCCGAAGAAGTACATCCTCGACTTCTCGTCTCCCAACGTCGCCAAGCCGATGCACGTCGGGCATATCCGCTCGACAGTGATCGGCGACTCACTGGCCAACACGCTACGTTTTTTGGGGCATGAAGTAATCACCGACAATCACCTGGGAGACTGGGGAACGCAGTTCGGCATGATCATCTACGGCTTCAAGCATTTCCGCGATAACGACGCTTATGCCGAGAGCCCGGTCGCCGAACTATCGCGGCTCTATCGCGAAGTGCGGAAGATCATCGATTTTGTCGATGGTCAGAAAGCGTTGCCGGCGCGCAAAGCGAAGCTCTCGGAGATGTCGGCCGAAATTGAAGAACGCAAAGCGACGCCGCCGACCGGAGACAAAGTGGCCGAGAAGAAGGCCGCCAAAGAGTTGCAGAAGCTGGAGCGTCAAGCGAACGAAGCGAGCAAAGAGCTGACCAAGGACCAAGCGAAGCTGGCCGAGTTGGCCGCCGATCCCGAGTTCGCCAAAATCGCCGCCGAACATGCCGACATCAGCAGCGCCGTCTTAAACGAGACCGCCAAACTGCATGCCGGCGACGAAGAGAATCTCGCGCTCTGGCACGAGTTTCTGCCGAAATGTCGCGAAGACATCCAGCGGATCTATGAGCGGCTGAACGTGAAGTTCGACTACGAACTGGGAGAAAGCTTCTATCACGACCAGCTTGCGCCGGTCGTTAGCGACTTTATCGAGCAAGGTTTCGCCGCCGAGTCGGAAGGAGCGCTCTGCGTCTTCCTGGAAGGCTTCAAAGCGCCGATGATCATCCGCAAGAAAGATGGCGCGTTTCTCTACGCAACCACCGACCTGGCGACGATCCAATATCGGATGAATGAATGGAAGCCCGACGCGATTCTTTACGTGGTCGACTTCCGCCAGGGAGACCACTTTGAAAAGCTGTTCGCCGCGGCGAAGAAGTGGGGCTATACCGATGTCGAGCTGAAGCATGTTAGTTTCGGCACGGTGATGGGCGACGATGGCAAGCCGTTCAAGACGCGAGCCGGCGATACGGTCGGGCTAGAAAGTTTGCTGGACGAGGCCGTATCGCGGGCCGAGAAGATCGTCCGCTCGAACGACAAAGACGGACTGCTGAGCGATGCGCAATACAAAGACGTGGCGCAGTACGTCGGCATCGGCGGTTTGAAATATGGCGACCTGTCGCAAAACCGTGAGACCGATTATGTCTTTAGCTACGACACGATGCTCGCGCTGCGCGGCAATACGGCGACCTATATGCAGTACGCCTATGCTCGCTCGCAAAGCATTTTCCGCAATGGAGGAATCGACATCGCCGCGCTGCGGAGCAGCGGCGCCAAGATCCGCATCACTTCGCCGGCCGAGCGTGCGCTGGCGACCAAAGTGTTGCGGTTGCCCGAAGCGCTGCAAGAGATGATCGCCGACTATCGCCCGAATCAGTTGACGATCTACCTGTTTGAAGAGCTCGCGAAAGCCTATTCGACCTTCTTTGAGCAATGCCCGGTGCTGAAGGCCGAGACCGATGAGCTGAAGCAAAGCCGATTGCTCCTTTGCGATTTAACGGCCCGGGTGATACAACAGGGTCTCGCTTTGCTGGGAATCTCGACCATCGACAAAATGTGAGCCGCATGCCGCGAAAGGACTCGCCGAAACGAGGGAAGCTCTCTCCGCCGCCGCTAGACTCGATCCAGAGCGGCGACGCGACGGCAGTGATGGCCGACTGGCCCGACGAGTTCATCGACGCGGTCGTCACCAGCCCTCCCTACTTTCAGCAGCGCGACTATAGCGGCGACGATCAAATCGGCCTGGAGAAAACTCCGGCCGAGTATGTCGAGCGACTGGTCACGTTGTTCGCTCAGGTGCGACGGACGCTCAAACCCACCGGTTCGCTCTGGGTGGTGCTGGGAGACAAATATGTGGGGGGCGAGTTGCTCGGCATGCCGTGGCGATTTGCCCTCGCGATGAAAGACGCCGGCTGGATTTTGCGGAGCGACGTGATCTGGCAGAAACCGAATGCGATGCCGTCGAGCGTGAAGACGCGACCGACCACCGATCACGAGTACGTCTTCTTCTTCAGCAAGAGCAAAGAGTATTACTACAATGCCGACGCGATCCGCGAGCCGCATGTCACGTTCAGCGAGAACAGCCGCATGAAGGGAGGCCGCCGCCATTTTCATCAGCGCGGCGGTACGCCGGAAGCTGGTAAGAACGGCGGATCGTCGAACCTGCATGACGCGCGGTGGGATCAGGCGTTTCACCCGCAAGGACGCAACAAGCGCACGGTCTGGTCGATCTCGCTCTCGAAATTCCGCGAAGCCCACTTCGCCGTCTTCCCCGAGAAGCTGGTCGAGACCTGTCTGCTGGCGACTTGCCCCGAAGGAGGCGTCGCGCTCGATCCCTTTATGGGCAGCGGAACCGTCGGCGTAGTCGCGCGTAAGCTAGGCCGGCACTATCTGGGCGTCGATCAGTCGGCGGAGTACTGCGAGATGGCGCGGCGACGGTTGGAGAAGGACGTAGAGCGGGTTTTGTTTTCGTAGCGTGCGTCTGGACGCGGCGCTAGTCTTGCTTCGCGACAGACTTCGGCGCGTCTGACTTGGGCGCTTCGACGGCTGCCTGACCGGCGGGAAACAGTTTCTCGTATTCCTCGACGTAGTGCCCTTCGCCGTAGACCAGTTCGCCCCCTTGGAAACCAACGAGCGAAGTACCCAGTGCGAGGACGCAAACGCAGCCGAACCAGGTGAGCTTCTTGCGGAAGCTTTCCTGCTTGATCGCCGAACGAGCAATCGGAATCAGCAGCACCGCGAACACCGTGACGGCGATGCCGAGCCAGCGGTGACGGTCAATGCCGCTATGCAGAAAGTTTAAGGAAAACGGATTGCCGTATCCTTCGTGGGCGGCGTAGGCCCAGCCCATCACGCAGGCCGGGATGGCCGACAACGCACCAACCCACAGGCAATGGAACGCGGCCGATTCGAGCGGTTTGCCACCGTAAAAAGAGAGCGCAAGGAAAACCATCGACATCGAGAGCAAAGCGATCGGAAAGTGCGTCGAAGCGGGATGAAAGAGCCCATGGAACAACCACAGCTTCGAAGCCATGCTGAGCGGCGGAGTTTCGGCGGTCGGCTCAGCCGGCGTCTCGCCGGTCGACTCGGTTGGAGGTTGAGCGGCGATCCACTCAAAATTCGCGCCTTCCTCGATCCACAACTTCATGATCGCCAAGTCAGCCGCCGGCAATCCGGCAGGGCGATCGTGCGCAGCCGGCGGCATCGTCAGCGAAGCATCCTCGGTCGTCAGGTAATCGGTCCACAGCGAACTCGATTCCAAATCGCCAGGCTCCACATAGAAGCTCATAGAGAGCGCATCATCAACGCGAAAGTCATTCTTGGCCTTCTCGGGACCATGGCATTTCAGGCATTGAGACTCCAAGATCGGTTGGACGTCGCGACCAAAGTCCACAATCGTTTGGGCGCACACGGCGGCCGAAATGAATTGGCTAAGGAGAATGCCAAGCAGAATTCGAAGGTGCATATCGCTTCCTGGAAATCAAATGGCTAACGCAACTAGCAAGGTGGGGGGGGAGTAATTGGAAGTTGCGTCGGTAGGGCAGGCGAGTTCTAACTTAGCCCATCTCGTTTCGAATTGAAACAGGTTTTGTAGACTTTGCGTGTTAAATTTACTTACGGGCGCAGAACCAACCATAGCCGGATTGAGCCTGGTCGTTTTTCACATGAATAACTTGCATAACCCAGAACATCTCGGCCTGTAATGTCGGGAAGTTGCCCAATAGCTGTGGACGAAACATATCCCGGTCGAGATGGAAATTGACTGGGCAGCACCCAATCGACGGTACTGTTAGATTAGAGCCAGCGCTTCCCTTCTCGTTTTACCTCTCTGCGTAGATCGCCATGCGTGCTATTCGCCCCCTGATTCTGGCCGTTACGTTGACGCTCGCTAGCGTCGCGACCACCTTCGCCGCTGATGCTCACCGGCCGAATATTGTCTTTCTGCTGGCTGACGATCTGGGAGGCGCCGACGTCAGCTGGCGCGGCAGCCCGATCAAGACGCCGCGGTTAGATGCGTTGGCCAACTCCGGCGCCAAGCTCGAGCAATTTTACGTGCAGCCGGTTTGTTCGCCAACGCGGTCGGCGCTGCTGACCGGGCGCTATCCGATGCGGTACGGATTGCAGGTGGGCGTCGTTCGTCCTTGGGCCGACTATGGATTGCCGCTGGACGAGCGGACATTGGCCGAAGCGCTGCAGAGCGTCGGATACGAAACGGCGATCGTCGGCAAATGGCACCTAGGTCATGTCTCCCCCGCCTATCTGCCGACGGCGCGCGGCTTCGATCACCAATATGGACACTACAACGGGGCGCTCGATTACTTCACCCACGATCGCGACGGCGGGCACGATTGGCATAAAGACGATCACGTCAATCGAGACGAAGGTTATGCGACCCACCTGATCGCCCAAGAAGCGGTGCGCGTGATTCAAGATCGTGACAAGAAGAAGCCTCTCTTTTTGTATGTGCCGTTCAACGCAGTACACTCTCCGTTGCAAGTACCAAAAAGCTACGCGGCCGCCTACGGCGACATGAAAAAACGGCGTCAGGCCTACGCTGGCATGGTCGCCGCATTGGACGAAGCGGTTGGCCAGATCGTCGACGAGATCAAGCGGCAAGAAATGCTCGACAACACGCTCTTCGTTTTCTCCAGCGATAACGGCGGACCAGACCCAGGCAAGCTAACCGACAACGGACCGCTGCGCGGCGGCAAACATACGCTCTACGAAGGCGGCGTCCGCGTCTGCGCGTTCGCGTCGTGGCAAGGAAAGATTGCGCCTGGCACGAAGGTGGAAGCGCCGCTGCATATCGTTGACTGGTATCCCACCTTGATCGAACTTGCCGGCGGTTCGCTGCAGCAAGCCAAGCCGCTGGATGGTCGCAACATCTGGCCGTCGATCACGGCCGGCGAACCTTCGCCGCACGACGTGATTGTTTGCAACATCACGCCGACCGAAGGCGCGATCCGCGTTGGCGATTGGAAACTGGTCGTCTACAACATCGGCAAGCCAAGAGAGAAGTTCGAACTGTTCAATCTGAGCAACGATCTGGCCGAGCAACAGAATCTGGCGGCGACCAATGCCAAGCAACTGCAGAAGTTGCGTGCCCGGTTTGATCAACTAGCCGCCGAAGCGGCGCCCGCCAAAAATGCAGGCCCGCAGCCGAAAGACTATCAAGCGCCAGCGATCTGGGGTGAAAAGTAGCAGTAGGAAATGACGAAGAGGCCCAAGTCACAATTCGCGCCATCGCACCGCTATTAGTCATTCGTCCTTCGACATTTCCCGATCAATTCCGTCTGTCCTCCTCGACTTTCGCATTGACTGTCCCGCTTTCCCCGCCTGCCGGGCGATTGACGCGTTGGCCTTGCCCCCCGACAATGATCGATTCTTCGGCCGCCCGCTAGGACGCTCAGGCCGGTCGCGACCTTTCTGCTTCGCCCCGCTAACTTCGGAACGCCATGAATTTCATTAAGCAAAATGACCCGTCGGTTTGGGAAGCGATCGCTCATGAACAGCGCCGTCAGGCGGACGGGCTCGAGTTGATCGCGTCAGAAAATTACACCAGCGCCGCGATTCAACAAGCGGCCGGATCGGTTCTGACCAACAAATACGCCGAGGGTTACCCCGGCCGACGTTACTATGGCGGCTGCGAGTATGTCGACGTCGTCGAGCAAATCGCGATTGACCGCGCAAAAGAACTGTTTGGCGCCGAGCACGCCAATGTGCAGCCGCACGCCGGATCACAGGCCAACTTCGCCGTCTATCTGACCGCGGTGAACCCTGGCGATACGATCCTGGGCTTGGACCTGGCGCACGGCGGGCACCTGACGCACGGCATGAAGCTGAACGTCTCGGGACAGCTGTACCACTTTGTCAGCTACGGGGTCGATCGCGAAACGCAGCGGCTTGACTTCGATCAGATCGTCAAGCTGGCTCGCGAACACAAGCCGAAACTGATCGTCGCCGGCGCCAGCGCTTATCCGCGTGAGATTCCGCACGAGAAGTTCGCCGAGATCGCCGCTGAAGTCGGCGCCAAGCTGTTTGTCGACATGGCCCACTACGCTGGACTCGTGGCCGGCGGCATGCACAACAGCCCGGTGCCGTACGCCGACTTTGTCACTACCACGACGCACAAGACGCTCCGCGGCCCGCGCAGCGGTTTGATTCTCTGCAAAGAAGAGCATGCGAAGCTGATCAATCGCAACGTCTTCCCCGGCACGCAAGGGGGGCCGCTGATGCATGTCGTTGCGGCGAAAGCGATCTGTTTTGGCGAAGCGCTGCAGCCGTCGTTTAAGGACTACGCCAAGCAGGTGGTCGCGAACGCCAAGACGTTGGCCGAAACGCTGATGGCGGGCGGAGTTCGCCTGATGACCGGCGGCACCGAGAACCACTTGATGCTGATGGACGTCACGTCGGTCGGCACGACCGGCGCGATCGCCGAAGCGGTGCTCGATCACTGCGGGATCACGGTCAACAAGAACATGATCCCGTTCGACGAACGGAAACCGATGGACCCCAGCGGCATCCGCATCGGTTCGCCGGCGCTGACGACCCGCGGCATGAAAGAAGCCGAAATGAAGCAGGTCGGCGCGTGGATTCTGAAGGCGCTGAAAGCCCCGGAAGATCAAAAGACGCACGTCGCGATCCGAACTGAAGTGCTGGAACTGTGCAAGAACTTCGCCGTTCCGGCGGCGCCGGTCGAGATGAGCTAGCGCTCCCTTCTGACAAATCGAAGAAATGCTCTTTCGGCGAAAACGCCGGAAGAGCATTTCTCCCGAAAATTTTCGTGTGACGGAACGCTAGTGCGGCGGTTTTCCGCTTGATTTCTACCGTGTCTTTCCGTTCTTCATCCGTGACCATTTTCTTATTCTGTCAAATTGCGCAACTTCTAAGAAACGCTTGCCAATTTGAGGACGTTGATTGCCTCGTAATTCCCTCTCTCGCTATACTTCGTTATCCTACCAGGCAAACGAACGTCCCCAGTAACAGGTAAAGGCATCCCGATGACCGAATCGGAAATCGTCGTCAACCAACCCAACATGGTCGCGGTGTGGATCGGGCGCGTGATCACCTTGCTGGCCGGATTGGCGTTTCTCGCCGCCGGCGTGATGAAGTTGTCGATGGCCTTGGGCGGCGAGATGGATCCGGAGGCGGTCAAGGAGATGCAAGAAGCTGGCTTCCCCGTCGCCAAACTGCTGCCGCTGGGGATCTTGTTGACGACCTGCGCGGTGCTGTATCTGATTCCGCAGACCTCGATCTTGGGAGCGATTCTGCTGACCGGCTACATGGGCGGAGCGATCTGCACGCATTGGCTGAAAGACGAAGATATGACGGTGCAGATCCTGCTGCCGATCTTGGCCTGGGTCGGGATTTATCTACGCGATCAGCGGTTGTGGAAGATGATTCCGTTTCGGTGGGGTTAACGGTTTACTTCGTCTGTGGCGCCGATCTCCGTGGAAGGTTGTTGGGGTTGAATTGGTGCACGCGAAAACCAGTACACTTCGACGGGACTGATGCGACTGGTCTTCACCTCTAAGGTGATATCACCTGTGGTGACCGTTTTGGTCTCATCAACGGTGTCGGGGGCGTCTTCGATCGGCACGTTTAAGATCAATTTGCGACGATGCTGGCTGAGCACGGATTGCATCGCGTTATTCCACGGCAAGTTGTCTATCGACAGTAGATCGAGTTGTGGAAATACACGGAAGATCGCCTCTAAGTCTTCAGCGTCACGTATGGGGCCGGCGACCTGTAATTGGCCGACCTGCGGCAACGTAGTCGTCTGTTGGTCAATCAGATCGATTGGTAGATCCATCACGACCACCGGCGGCCGTAACAGCGGAATCAGCCCTCCGGACGGATGCAATTTGCTCAGATCGTCCAGCGGCGGCATCGGCGGTGGCTGAACGCCGGCCAGTTGGGGCCGCGTAGGAGGAAACGCCAAGGGACTGTACCAAATCACGTAGGTGCCATCGGCGGCCATCCGATTGATTAAGACGCCATAGTCGTTTTGCAAACCATCGAGTTGCTGGCCATATCGCTGCACAAGATAGGCCTGCCAACCGATAAACGCGGCCGTGATCGACATCAGCGTGACAGCGACGCCTATGATCCAGGGAAGCGTCTTACGGGCAAAATCGGTAGATCTCATCCAAGTGAACTTTCGTCTTGAGAGAGGCGCCGAGTATCCGACGGAGGAAATTCGCTTTGGTCGGCGAGATCTTGGGGCTGAATCGTATTGTGACCAAACTCCTTTTCCGGCCATAAGTTACGATCGTCGATTTTTTTGGGAGCCGCGCGAACCCATCCCAAGCTGGGTTGTCTACTTGGTTGCCGCTGTGAGAATTGCTCTTGCAGAACTCCAATGAGTGGCGCAAAGTTGTAGTATCGGATTGCGTTGACGCGACGCAATTTTACTAGAGCCCAGATCAATGTCGTCTAACTGGCTTAATCGGCAAAGACTGGGGTGGCTTTAGTGGAAAGGAGGTGGTTCAGTGGAATCTGTCTGTATTAGCCGAAGAGGTGGTGACGCCTAACGGCTGCCGGCGGGTTGCCGGTAGGCGCCCCACTGCCACATTAGATCCTTTTTTGATCTGATATGGTTTCAATCGGGACGTGCGACGAGCCTATCTTGTCGCACGTCCTGTTTTTTTGCGCGCTCTTGCGCTTCCAGCTGGACTGGCGATTTCTGAATCGGCCGCTTCGCTGGAATAATTCACGAAGTCTTATCGAGGCGCTTTCCGAGAGGATATTGCGAACGTTCCCGACATTCGCTCCTCTTCATTGCGCTATTGATTGACGAAATTTCTGAATTAGGTTTGACTCAGTCAGATCAATTTTCTCCAATAACATCCGCACTTGTGTCTCAATTTTTGAAATTGTGCGACGCATTGCTACTCTTCATCTTTCTCCTCTTCTCGACATCTTGTTCAAGGAACGGCGTCATGAAATTTCATCGCGCGAGCGCTTCCGTACACCGGCGTAACGGTTTTACGTTGGTTGAGTTGTTAGTGGTCATTGCGATCATCGGCGTCTTGATTGCATTGTTATTACCTGCGGTGCAACAAGCCCGCGAAGCGGCTCGGCGGATGCAATGCACCAACAACCTCAAGCAGCTAGGATTGGCGTTTCACAACTACCATTCGACGCTCGGTTGCTTTCCGTTCGGCTGGAATATTACGGCCGATCTAAACGTGCAAGGCTGGTCGGTCCAATTGCTGCCGTACTTAGAACAATCGGCTTTGGACGACAAATATGACTCGCGCGCCCCGGGGTTTAACGAGGCAGGCGCGATCTTTAACGCCACCGCGGTGGCGAACAATCTGGAAGTGATCAAAACGCCGATCAACGCCTTTATGTGCCCTTCCGCCGCTGCGGAGACGCTTCACGATTACAGCGTTCCTCAAGACGCTTTGGGGGCAGGCCTGCCGCCGTTTGCTTTGACTTGGACCGCCGCGCGCGGCGATTATAGCCCGACGGCCGGCATCCGGGGCGCCTTCGCATCTTTGGCCTATGCCTCGAACCCGGCGTCAGACAACGATGGAATCCTGTGGCAAACGGGCGAAGGAGGTCGCAAGTCGTGCCCTCGCGTTGCCGACATTGTCGACGGCACTTCCAATACATTTCTGCTGGGCGAACGCCTGGGGGGGAGACAAGTCTACAAGCTGCGGAAAGTCGACTCGACGTTGACGAGCACTTACGGCGATACGCAGGGGGGCGGTTGGGCCGACTTTTTAACCGGCGATAATTGGCCGCAAGGCTCGTTGTATGACGGCTCGCTGGGAACCAACGGCGGCGCTTGCATTATCAACTGCAGCAATGGCCGCAGCGTCGGTTTTTATGCGTTCCATCCCGGCGGGGCCAACTTCTTGATGTGCGACGGTTCTGTGCAATTCGTTCCAGCCACGGTTGCGGGCTACACGTTCGCAGCGCTGGTGACCTACAAAGGGGAAGAAGTTCCTGGCGATTTATAATCGAGACAGGGGGAGTAGCGTGCTAAGGATCGTATTGCCAATCGCATGAGGGGATGAGCCGGATGAATTGCCGAAATCTACTTGCGCTGTCGCTGGTTGCGGCAGCGCTGGGGTCGCTTGGTTGCGGCGAAAAAGATCACGAATATTTTGCGAAACCGACGATCCAAGTCTCGGGTATTGTAACTGTCGACGGACGCCCGCCGGGGAGCCCGATCGTGATCGAGTGCCAGAACGTCGGCGCCGCAGATCTAGAGCATCCCTCGGTAACGCAATCGCTGACTAGTGAGGACGGCCGGTTTGCCTTATCGACGTACGTTGAAGGAGACGGCGTTCCGCCAGGCAGTTATGCGTTGACGTTTTATTGGGGCAAGTTAAATCAGATGTCGGTTGGATTTTCGGGCCCCGATCGTCTGAAAAATCGCTACAACAAACCCGAGAAATCGCCTGTCAAATTGACCCTCACCGCCGATCAAAAGCCTGTTGATCTGGGGGAGATCGAGTTGACGACCAAGTAAGTCGTTCGACGCACCCAACTACTACGGTTTCACCACAGCATTGCACCTATGATCCGGTTTTCTCGAATTCTCGTACTTGGCGCGTTGTTTGTCGTTCTGGCTAGTCCGTACGGCTTACGGGCCGAAAAGGTCGCCGCACCGCCGACGGCCTTGCAGGATTATGTCGCCCAAGCAGACGAGAGCTTTGCCTGGAAGTTGGACAAAACGACCGACTTGCCGCTTAACATGGGGCGACTACATGAGGTCGAATTGACCTCCCAAACTTGGCAAGGGATCACCTGGACGCATCGGCTGGCGATCTTTGAACCGAAAGAAAACAAGCATCCCGAGCATAGTTTGTTGTTTATCACCGGCGGGAAGACCGGCGGCAAACTACGCACCGGCGACATGCTCGCCGGCGCTCGGATGGCCAACGCCGGTGGAGTTTGCGTCGGTTACTTGCTGCAAGTTCCCAATCAACCGCTGCTGGGAGATCGGACGGAAGACGATCTGATCACGGAGACGTTCTTGCGCTATCTCGACTCGCGCGATGCAACCTGGCCGCTGTTGTTTCCGATGGTGAAAAGCGCCGTTCGCGCGATGGATGTGATCCAGCTGGTCGCTAAACAACAGTGGGACGGCGACGTCGAAAAATTCATCGTCGCAGGCGCTTCGAAACGAGGTTGGACCACCTGGCTAACGGCGGTCGCAGACGAGCGCGTCGCCGGGATCGCCCCCATTGTGATTGATACTCTCAATTTCCAGGCGCAGATGAAACATCAAATTGCGATCTGGGGAAAACATAGCGAGCAGATCAAGGACTACACCAGCAAGGGACTGGTCCGCGTCATGCAAGAACAACCAGACGTTCCCCTGTGGCGCTGGGTCGACCCGTACACCTACCGTGCACAATTGTCGTTGCCCAAATTGATCATCAACGGCACGAACGATCCCTACTGGGTTGTCGATGCGCTGAACATCTATTGGGATGATCTGCCGGGACAGAAACATCTGCTGTACATTCCCAACGCGGGACATGGACTAGAAGGAGGACTGGAGACCGCGTTGACGACGCTGGTCGCCTTCGTAAAGCATGTCGCCGCAGATAAGCCGCTTCCCAACTTGCAATGGCAATATGCCCAAGCGGAGGAAAAGATCACGCTGACCGTTCGCAGCGATGTAGCGCCCAAGGAAGTCCGGCTCTGGTCCGCAACTTCCGCCAGCGGCGACTTCCGTCCCTCGAAGTGGACGAGCGAGCCAGTCGCCGCCGCCGCTGGCGCGTATGTCGCAACGATCGACGTGCCGCAAGAAGGCTTTGTCGCAATGTACGCCGAGGCCCGCTACCAAATGCAGGGTCATGTCTATTCGCTGACAACGCAGATTCATCGGCAGTAGACAGCAGCGACTATCTTGATCATCAAACGTGGTCCAACATTTTTCTTCGTAGCCCGCTGCGCAAGCGAGGGAATACGGCTCGCCACTTCAATCCGTGTTAGGATCGCCAACTCTATTCCCTCGCTGGCGCTGGCGGGCTAGTGTGACGATTGCCGGTTGGTTCTGGTCGTATTAACGTCCTTCATTCGTGTTTGATCGTTCGTGAATTGCAAATAGCGCAACCTCAAAACTTTCGCAGCGGACTACGAATAAGGGCGCCTTCTACAAAGCTCGGGTGCGTAGGCCTGCTCTACGACTAGGCCATGGGATTGTTGGCCAGGAAGTCGGCCCAGAGATCGTCCAGGTTTTTTCCGGTCAGCTCTTCAAACATCTTGTCGTTGTAGCGGCGTGTGCGCAGCGCTTCGTCTAGCTTCGGTACGATGCGGCGATCGTATTTCCAAGTGAGGAACGCTAAGAAGGCCGCCGTGTTGTTGTAGCCGTCGGTGTACTTGGCTCGATTTCGATTGAGCGGATAGCGCGGACGCTCGGCTTCGTACTTCCAATAGCGAACGTAGTCAGCGATTCCCTCGACGAGCCAGCCTGGTTTGCCGCGCGAGTGAGGATAGCTTTGCACGACGTGCGTCAGTTCGTGGATCACCATCCCAAAATCTTCGGGATGCGATTGGATCCATGCGGTGCTGATATAGATGTTTGACCCGATCGTCACGCCGGGGGCTTCTTGCTCCTTTTTCAGGACCAGCTCGACCCGTTTGGGAGGCGTCCAGCCTTCGGTATGCAGCAGGTGACAGATGATGGGGAACCATTGATCGCAAAGTTGCTTGGCTTGGTCTCCCCATGCTTTCGCAGATTCGTCAGCGGCGACCTCGTCGGTGACGAGGACGAACTCGGGAGTCTCCGGCGCAACGGCCGTCGCGGGATACCATTTCGAGGCCAAGTCGTCCGCTGCGCGGCCAGCAGTCGGCAAAAGACAAAGGGCCAGCAACACGGCCAGGCAAGCAAATGGCAATTTCACGAGTTTCTTCTCCTGGGACCAACGGGATTATGGCGCTTGGCGCCGTTTGATCATAGCTAAGACCGGCGGAAACGACAGGAAAAGGAGTGGGGGAACGGAAAAAATCGTTTCGACCCAACCTGGTCGCATTTCGTGAGCTACGTTTTTGGAGAGGGAAAATCTCTCTCGACCGACGTTGTTTTTCTCCAACTGAGCCGATGATTATGTTCTCAACTCACAGTCGCATTGCGATTTTTTGCGTGGCGATGATGTTTGGCGCTCCGCAAGAAATTTTCGCCCAAGACGGCGACGATACGAAAAGTGATGACAACTTCTACTCGTTCATGCTGGCCGGGCAGTCCGATAAGGAACGCCGCGGCAAAACGCCAGAAGTGATCGCACCCTACAACGCACCGATGCCGGCGCTTGATTTTTGGGGAGGCGATTTCGGCAACGGGCCGGGCTTTGGGTTCTACGGCGGCGGATATGGACTTGGCTACGGAGGCCTCGGCATGGGCGGCTTGGGGTACGGAGGAATCGGGTACGGCGTTCCATTCGCCTATCCAAGCGGAATCGGTTATCGTGCTCCGTATGCGTTTGGCGCCGCAATGGAACCACACGGCGACGGCCTGAGGACAGAGCTTGAGTCGCGCGCCGCCAGCCAACAACCGCTCAAGATGCAGACCACGCCGCGAATGCCGTTTGGCGGCGGTCCTGGTCCGATTCGTCCGCCGATGGCTAGCCACTAATCCAGATTGGGCGCCATCGTTTGCAACAGCGCGTGCAGTTCGGTTTGCCGTGCTAACGTCGGCAGTTTGACCTGGATGCGAGTTCCTTTTCCTGGTGCGCTGTCAATCGCGGCCGAGCCGCCAAAGAGCCGCGCTCGCTCGATTATGCCGCGGACGCCAAATCGTTCGTTCGAGACTTTGGAGAGGTCGAATCCTTTGCCATCGTCTTGGATCTCGATCGCGATGCGATCTCCTTCACGGCTCACTTTCACGCGCGCCGCCGCTGCGCCGCTGTGGCGACGCACGTTGGAAACGCCTTCTTGAACGATGCGAAACATCGCGCCCATCAGCAGCGGATCAAGATCTTCATAGTCCCCGGTGCAATCAATGGCGGCGTCAAATTCATACCGGTCCGATTCTTCTGCTGCCAAATAATGGAGCGCTTCGACCAGTCCGTCATCATCGATCACCAGCGGCCGTAAGCGACTGATCGTGCGCCGGGCTTCGGTGATCGCCGAACGAAGCATCTCTAGCCCTTTGGCCTGATCTTCCAGCGCCGGGTGCTGCTCGTCCTGCAGTCGATAGCGGACGGCGTCAAAAGCGAATTGAGCGCCGACAACATACTGCACGAATCCGTCATGGATTTCGAGCGCCGTGAGCTGGCGTTCTTTTTCCTGCAGTTGCCATAGTTCTCGCAGCAGCTGTTCGTCATGCGCCTGGCGACGCTGCATTTTTCGTAGTTCGGAGACGTCTGTTGATGCGATCACGGCTCCCTGGATTTCGCCATCAATGACCAGTGGACTGCAACGCACAAGCAGATCAAGGATCCCGTCGCCGTGGGGAAACTTCGTTTCCCAACTACGCATTTCGCCATTTTCCAGCGTTGCTCGCATATGCTCGGTGATCGCTTCCGCATCCTCAGGAGTTGCGAAATCCATCATCGAGCGTCCCAGAACGTCTTCGACTGTGAGTCCGGGCGCAGTTCGGTTGATGTAGCGCGTCACGCCGTCACGATCCAGCGTCATGATAAAGTCGGGCGAGCAATCGCTAATCGCTTGCCAGCGCGCGGAGATTGCTTCCAGTTCGACGCTTTTTTCGACAACTTTGTTTTCGAGTTCGCCGCGCGCTTGTTCTAAGGGGGTGATGTCCCAACAGACGCCGCACATCAAAACCGCCTTGCCCGAGGCGTCGCGTTGAACGACCGCTCGATCTGAAAGATAATGGATCGATTCGTCCGGCCAGACGACGCGAAACTGATCTTCGAACGCATTCTCCGAAGCGATCACGCGTTCCAGCACTTCCCGAACTCGCTGCCGATCATCTGGGTGAACGGCGGTGAAGAATTCACTGACGTGAATCACCTCTGAATCGGTAGGACGACCGAACGCCGGGAATAACGAGCTGTTGAGCGTGACGAGATCGGTGGTCAAATCCCAAATGAACGCGCCGAAATCACGAGGAGTCAGCGCCAGCCTTAGTTGCGACTCCGATTCGGACAACCGTGCCGCCGTCAGCTTCTCTTCGGTGATATCAATACAGATGCCGTTGTACTGTAAGAAATCATCCGAAATGCGAACAGCGCTTGATCGAACTCGCCCCCAGCGGACATCGCCAGAGGGCGAAACAAGCCGCATATCAATCGCGAACGGCATACTAGCGTCATTTAGACAAGCGTCGACCAACGCAAAATAGGACTCTCGATCATCCGGATGGATCATCTCGATCATCAGATCTGGTTGATCGTAGATCGCTTGCTCCGTGTATCCGAAGCGTTGAATCCCACTTCCCACATACGTCATCGAGAATTCAGTTCCATCGATCTTGTTGAGCGTTTGGAACAAGAAGCAGGGAAGATTGTTCGCCAGATTGCGCAACGAAGAGAGTTGGGCGGTTAAATCGCGATTCTCACACTGCAGTTTAGAGAATCTTGACTTTGCATCGCTCAACTGTCGCTCTAGTTGAGCGATTTGTTCTTCGAGAGGAGGAGAGTCCACGGAGCTGTTCAACTTTGCGAAGAGGGCACAAATAGATGGTTCCCTCTATCTTAACCGCAAATAGCCAGTTGTCCGCCATCGGGGTGGTACGGATCTCCGCGAACCGCCGGACTGTCGTAGCGATTACATCGGCGGCGGCGGTAATTGCAACGCATTATCGTTGACCGGTTGCGAAAGCGCCGCCGCATATTGCTCGAGCGTCGCGACCAACGAGCGGAAATCGGCCCGTTGCGACAGTTGGGCGTATTGCGGGTTGGCCATCACGCGGCGAAAATTTTCGAGCGATGCCTCCAGCGCTTGCGGCGAAGGTTGACGCCCTGGCGTATACACCTCGGGCGGCAGCCCCAGATAGCGTCGCCAATTGTCATCCAGCACCGCGCCCAATCGCTGCGACGCCGCCGCGGTTTCGGCCTGCAATTGATTCAAATGCGCTGAGGCCTGGCCTAGCGTTTCGGTTGCCGCTGTCGGCTGCTGCTCTGCAATCATCCCCGGCTGAACGGCCGTCTGCGGCGCCGAGTATTTCAAGACGGTGGCGACCAGTTCGTTCGCTTCCGGCGGAACGCCTGCAGCGTAATAGGCTTGGGTCGCGGCGTTGTTCATCTGCAAAGCGCTGCCGTCAAGCGACGCGCCGATAAACAAGCCGCGGCTCCGGTTGTACGAGTAGATTTCGGACTTCAACTCAAGATCGGTTCCGGCCGAAGCTTGACGACCCAACGGGCCAGCGGCCGCGGCCGCATCAACGCCCAGCGTGAATTTCCCTTGCAGCAAACCTTGCACACTCTTTTGCGTGCGGAAAACCAGGACCACGTCGGTCGATTGTACGCCGACCTGCCAACCGACGCTGCCGCCGGTCATGCTGACAAATTGCGGTGCGGTCCAACCGCCGGTCGCTGCGTCACGCACCATCACCACGCCGTTGCCATGTCGCACGCCGACCACAAAGCCCCCTTTGATCATATTGGGGATGATCACCAGGCCTTGGGCGTCGGCAAGCATTTTGTGTGGAATTCCCTTCGCCGGGATCTGCATGATCTCGTTCAGCACGCCGGTCGACTGTGCGACGGTTTGCGATTCGAGAGACTGCGCGTGGGCCGGAGCGGCGACAAACAGCGCGATCATGCAAATGGTCGCCGTGGTCAGTTTTACGTAGTGCATGCGATTACTCCTTGTTGGTCGCGCCCCGTATGTCCGTTTGTTAGTACGGCAATTTACCCGGGATGGGTTGCTGGCAAAACAGAGAAATCTTTGCTAGCAGCTATCGCGCCCACCAATTCGGCTTGAATCGCGTCCCCTCGTTGCCGATGATCCTTGTATGTCGAAAACAACGCTCGCCACACTCCTGTTCTTCCTCTTGCTGGCCACGCCGGGCTGTGCGATCTGCGAGTGGTTAGGACAAGGTATCGCTGGGCAATATTACGGCGCCGCCGAACGATCGGAACATTGGCGAGAATCGACCGGTCACGACGATTGGCGACAAAGCGATTTCGACTATTAGTCGCCGGCGATCGTGCGCAGCCGTATCTCACATCCCCCACTCTTGATGTTTTCGCCTCGGTTGCTGTTGACCCCATTCCGCCTGGCGACGTACTCTCCCCGAGAATTCGTCGCCGCAGCCGAACTCTCGGACGTGCGACGGACTCATTCGTATTGCAGCTAGCAACCTTGTCTCCATGGATTTTTTGAGGATGTCGCTGTTCGTCCCTCGATTGTCGATCGTCGTACTGCTCGCGCTGGGCGCTTGCGGTTGCGCGCTTTGGCAACAGGATACGACGACGGAGCCTTCAACTTTGCCGCAGTCGAACATCGCCGACGACACGGTGGTGTTGGAAACGACCAAGGTGCGCATTCCCAATCTGCAGCAAGATGCAATCGCGAAGATGTGGCTCGAAGTCGATGAGCAATTTATGCCGACCTCGACGCGTCACCATTTGTACGACAACGGAATCCGCGTTGGTTTGATCAACTATCATTTGCCTCAGCAGATTCGCGATCTGCTCGAAACCGGCTCCGGCAAAGCAGGTCTGAATGGGCAAACGTCGGTTCTGGTCAAAGATGGCGAAATGCCGATCGCCGAGCAGCGCCGTTTCCGCAAAGGAAAACGGGGTGAACTGATCGCGTCGGACGTGATGCCCGAGCTGACCTGCTTCGTCAAGCAAGGAGATGCGGTTACCGGTGAAACTTACTACCAGGCCCAATGTCGTTTCGCCATCCTCACCTATCCGCAAGGAGATGGTCGCGTGCTGGTCGAATTGACTCCCGAGATTCAACACGGCCAACCGCAGCGCGACTTTTCGTCCCCAAGGGACGGCATTTTTGAGATCGCCCATCGCCCCCGCTCCGAGGCCCTCTCGGACTTGACGATGAAAGCGATCATGTCTCCCGGTGAGACCTTGATTTTGGGGGCCACCGACGAGCTCAAAGGGGCTGGAAAAGCCTTCTTCTCGCGCGCCGATGGGCGACGTCAGGTGATGTTGATTCGCTTGGCGGCGAGCCAGACCGGCAATCTTTTTGCCGCGGAAATAGAAAAAGCTGCCGAGCCTGGGGAGATTTCACCCGTTAAGGCAGAATCTACGGAAAGCTATAGCTCCGTGTCGTTCGATTAAGTTCCGGGGGATTGACCGCAGCACTTCTACGGTTTGATAATCGATCGCTTGCTAAGCCGAAACAATTTACCGCAGGGCGCAAACCAGCGGTGATTTCGCTTCTACCGCATCCTGATTCGCGTCCTTACTGTTCTGCTGAGGAGAATTTCATGCCGCTGATTACGCTCCGCGTTCTGCTCGACCATGCCGCCGAAAACAACTACGGCGTCGCCGCTTTCAACGTCAACAACATGGAGCAAATTCAGTCGATCATGGAGGCCGCCGCGGAAACCGACAGCCCTGTGATCGTCCAAGCGTCGCGTGGCGCTCGCGCTTACTCGCAAGACAACTACTTGCGTCACTTGATGATCGCCGCTTCGGAACTATATCCGCAAATTCCGATCGTCATGCACCAAGACCACGGCAACAGCCCTGAGACCTGCATGAGCGCCATCGAGAACGGCTTCACCTCGGTGATGATGGACGGCTCGCTGAAAGAAGATGGCAAGACCCCGGCTGACTTCGACTACAACGTCGCCGTCACCAAGAAGGTGGTCGAAATGGCGCACGCCAAAAACGTCGGCGTCGAAGGAGAACTCGGCTGCTTGGGTTCGCTCGAAAGCGGTACCGGCGAAGCCGAAGATGGTCACGGCGCCGTCGGCGAGCTGTCGCACGATCAGCTGCTGACCGACCCGGACGAAGCGTTTGAATTTGTCAAAGCGACCGGCGTAGACGCGTTGGCCGTCGCGATCGGTACGAGTCATGGCGCTTACAAGTTCACGTCGAAGCCGACCGGTGAAGTGCTGGCGATGGATCGCATCGAAGCGATCCACAAGAAGTTGCCGAACACCCACTTGGTGATGCACGGCAGCTCGTCTGTTCCGCAAGAGCTGCAGGATATCATCAATAACTACGGCGGCAAGATGAAGCAAACCTTCGGCGTGCCGGTTGAAGAAATCCAACGCGGCATCAAGAGCGGCGTTCGCAAGATCAACGTCGACACTGACAACCGCATGGCGATCACCGGCGCCATCCGCAAAGTGCTGACCGAAAACCCGTCGGAGTTTGATCCCCGCGCTTACATGAAGCCGGCTCGCGCTGCGATGAAGCAAGTTTGCATCGACCGCATGACCGCCTTCGGTCAAGCCGGCATGGCCGCCAAAATGCGCGACGCCAAACTGATCTAGTCGCCGCGAAAAGTCACGACCCACAGTTGTAAAACTGAGAAACGCCCTGATCTTTTGATCAGGGCGTTTTGCGTTCGAAGCGACGATTGAGAACACCAGCCCGAGGCTCGAGCCGAAGGAATGCGGTCAAAATCACCAAGCCGAATGAACCGCCAATAAATCGCGCCACAAATGAGGCGAAACCTACAGCGGCATCCGTTCCGCCAGTTCGCCTAACGCTTCATCCGGCGATCGATCACCAGCGCTATCGCGGCCAACCTGAAAATCGCACAACTTCAGAGGACACGCATCGGATGAGTGTCCAAAAATTGTCTCTTTACAAAGCGCACGCAATTCGGGTCGATTATATGAGGAACGAAAACCGCCAAGTCGCAATCGCGAGTTGGCCAATTCCTGCGCGCGCTCGGAGATTCCTTGGCGGCTCCCAGCCAAACTCGATTTATGATGTAGGGAATTCGACATGCACCAATTTTCGCCTCTGGGGACAGTGGAACAACTCCAGTCCAACCCTGCGGACAAAAAAAACAAAGCGGTCCAGTCCGGTCCGCCCTGTCCAGTCCAACCTTGTGCGGTTCGACCGCATTCCATCGGCTTGCGCCCTTTGAAGTTGCGCTATTTCGAATCCATCGAACACTAGCCCGCCAGCGCGAGCGAGGGAATACGGTTCGCCACTTCAATCCGTGTTAGGATCGCCAACTCCATTCCCTCGCTGGCGCTGGCGGGCTAGTGTGACGATTTTCGGTGGATTCGGACCCTGTTTGATCGTGCTTCACCCGTGTTCAACACTTCCTGAATTGCTAAATAGCGCAACCTCAAAACTTGCGCCTCGGGCTAAAGTGAAATTTGTCCGCATCCACCACTTGGTTTTATGAAACGCCTGCTCGTACTCACCGGCATCTTGATGATCGCGGCGCTGGCCGGCGGTTATACGTTCTTTGCGCGGGCGCCCGTTTATCGCGTGTCCGGTCCGTCGATGGCGCCGGCGCTATTGGGGCCGCATTACGGCGTGACTTGCCCTGAGTGCGGACATCGCTTTTCGATCGATGCGACCCGCGGGCCGATACCAACGGCGACTTGCGATTACTGCGGCGCGATCGCGCCGATCAAAACCGGCGCTGTCCAACCTGGCGATGTGATCCAACCCATCTCCGGCAAGATCGAGCGATTTGATCTGGTGATGTTTCCTGATCCTGACGCCCCCACGCAACAAGTGGTCAAGCGGGTCGTCGGCTTGCCGGGCGAAACGATCGAGGGCCGCGACGGCGATTTATGGATCGGCGGCGAGCGTTATCAAAAACGCTGGGACGAACTCTCCCGCGTCATGCTTCCTGTTTACGCGGTCGCCGACAATCTGGCCAGCGATCCGCGTATCGTCATCACGGACGACGGCTGGATCCAATATCATCACCAGGTCCATAGTCAGGGGATTCAAATCACCGGCGCCGCGCCGCCGTTGGACGACTATCCCTACAACCAAGGATTGTCAGGCAAGCTGCATCCGCTCAATGAATTGATGTGCACCTTCGATTGGAAGCGGAATGGACCGATGGAGGTGATCTTTGGTTTTGAACAGAACGAATTCCTGCTGCGCGAAGATCCGCCTAGGGGCAGGACTTTTTGTTATCTCAAAGAGGGGGAGATCTATCCCATTCGTAACTCACAAACGGAGGGGGCCTACAAACGGACGCCGCAAACGACGGTCGTGCATGCCTGCGTCTGTGACCAGCTACTGCAACTGGGAAGTGAAACTCAGTCAGGCGGTGTGACGGCCCCTTACCAGCTAGAACCAGGAAACTGCACCGCAAAGCCCCTGCGAATCCATCCTGGCAGCGGCCAGATCGAGAGCCTAAAAATCTTCCGCGATATCCAATATGCTGATTTTCCGGAAACCAAAATCCCGGCGGACGCGTACTTCGTATTGGGGGATAACGTGCTGGCATCGCGAGATTCGCGGCATTTCGGGACAGTTCCGGCGAAAAACGCTCGTCGGATGGACCTCGCTAGCAAGCCGGACTAAAGTTTCTTCAGATCGGTAAATCCGGTATAGTTTCGCTTTTGGCGCCTGAACTGGGCGCTCTGTCTGACTGAGAACGTGCATGGCCCGCAAGAACCGTACGAAATCCGCAATCCCTGACGCTCCGGAATATTCGCCGACGCCGAAGAAGGGGGCGGCTCCGAAGAAGTCGACCGCGGCCGACAACTTTGCGATCAGTCGTGAGTTCATCGAATCGGTAGCGATCGCGATCGTGCTGGCGCTGCTGTTTCGCGCGTTTGAAGCCGAGGCCTTCGTCATTCCGACCGGATCGATGGCGCCGACGCTGTTTGGCCGGCACAAAGATGTGCTCGATCCCGAAACCAACTACGAGTACCACGTCGGCGCGAGCGACGAAGTCAACTCGCAGACCGGGCAAGTGATCGAAGGCCGCTCGTTGATCGGCACGATTGATCCGCTCTACCACACCGTCCAGAATATCGAAGATCTGCCGTCGTATCCCGGCGATCGAATCTTGGTCAGTAAGTTCGCTTACGAGTTCTTCGCTCCCAAGCGCTGGGACGTGATCGTCTTCAAGCAACCGCAAGAGCCGAACGTCAACTACATCAAACGGTTGATCGGATTACCGGGCGAAACGGTTCATATCTGGCACGGCGACATCTACGTCTCGGAAGATCCCGAGGACGAGGTCGGGAAGATCGCTCGCAAGCCGCCGCGCAAGCAACTGACGCTGCTGCAGACGGTCTATGACTCGGACTATCCAAATCCTGATCTGGAAGAAGCCGGTTTTCCTGATCGGTTTGAGCCCTATCCGCTAAGCAACACGGCCTGGCGCAAGACGAGCGATGAATATACGTACGCTTGTACGCCGAGCGGCGGCGAGATCGACTGGTTGCGGTATCGAAACATCTTCCCCGGCTCATCCGATTGGAATTCGGCCAAGCATGGACAGAAGGTCAACGCCCAGCGTGCGCGGGACGATGACAGCAGTTTGATCACCGATTTCAACGTTTACAACGCGGCCTCCTACGCGGGCACGCCGGGCTTGCCGGCTCGCGATTATGGAATGCACTGGGTCGGAGACTTGGCGCTGGAAGCCGATTTGAACATCGCGTCAAAAACCGGCGAGATCATCCTGGAATTGGTGGAGGGCCGCCACAAGTTCCGCTGCACGTTTGATGTGGCGACCAGTGAAGCGACGTTGTCGATCGTCGGCGAACAGATCACGTTTGACGCGGCGGACGGAAAGCCGATCACCGCCGCAACGGCGGTGCGCGGACCGGGACAACATTCGGTTCGCTTCGCGAATTGCGATGACGAGCTGCGACTGTGGGTCGATGACAGTCTGATCACCTTTTCGGCGCCGGCGACGTTTGTTTCGCCGCGTACATTGAATCCGTTTTGGAGCGAAGAGGATCCCGGCGATTTGCTGCCGGCCGGCATTGGATCGCGCGGCGCTGCGTTATCGGCCAAAAGCTTGCGGATCAAACGCGACGTCTACTACATCGCTGATTCGACGCAGACCCGCCGTGGACGCCCTGAGACGATCTTGGACTATCATACGGCCAATGAGCGTCCGACGGAAAACATGATCCTCGAGATCATGCGTAGTCCCAGTCAATGGAGCACGACTGACATCTTCGATATGCGGGCGCAAGTCAGCTTCACGATGGAAGAAGATCAATACTTTCCGATGGGCGACAACAGCGCCGCAAGCTTTGATGGGCGACTCTGGCCGATCGGTGAGCAATACGTACCCGGTGATTTGCTGATAGGCAAAGCGCTGTTCGTGTATTGGCCCCATTCAACGCACAATCCGGTTCCTTACTTTCCCAACTTTCGTCGCATGAAGTTTATCGAGTAACGTACTCGATCGCTTCTCGACGCCGCATGGATGCGCAGCGAGACCATGGAAGAGCTCATACTCTCGGCCAACGACCTCGAAAAAGTCTACGGCAAACGCAAAGTGGTCGACGGAGTCACGTTTGACGTCCGTCGCGGCGAAATCGTCGGCCTGCTTGGCTCAAACGGCGCCGGCAAGACGACCAGTTTTCGCATGACCTGCGGCATGATCGAACCGAACAAGGGGAAGGTCTATCTCAACGGCAAGAACGTCACCGACTGGCCGATGTTCAAACGCTGCCGTGACGGCGGCATGGGATATCTGGCCCAAGATTCCAGCGTCTTTCGCAAACTAACTGTCGAGCAAAACCTGCTGGGCGTGATGGAGCTCTTGGGGATGGACGGCAAGACGCGCCGCAAACGGTGCGAGGACTTGTTGACCCGGTTTGATATTACGCACATCCGCAAATCAAGGGCCGCCTCTCTTTCTGGGGGCGAACGCCGTCGTCTGGAGATCGCGCGTTGCTTGGTCTCTGACCCAGAGATCATCATGCTCGACGAACCCTTCACCGGGATCGACCCGGTGACGGTCGACAGCATCCAGATGATTATTAAAGAACTGCGGCAGTGGGGGATATCGATCCTGATTACCGACCATCAAGCGGAGAAGACGCTCGAGATTATCGATCGCTGCTACGTCGTTCATCGCGGTAAGATTTTATGCGAAGGGCGCCCAGACGAAGTCGTGAAACATCCCGATGCAATCGAGTACTACTTTGGAAATCTGCATCGAGCGTTCGACCGTTCCGGCGCCGCCGCCTAAAATATTGCAGCTCAAGATTTTCAAATCGCCGGATAACGCGTCGGCCTGTCCGGCGCGATAGTTAGACATTCCATGCATCAACACCCCTCCGCGGAATCGACTCCTTCCGCTGCGCCGGATTCTCGTTCGATGGAGGAAGAATCGACCGCACACTTTCGACCTATCCGGCCGTTGGTTCATTTGATCAGCAAAGCGAATCTCATCGCGATTTTGCTGATCCTGCTCGGCGGAATCTACTGCGCATCGCTTGTCGGTCTGGTGATCGGCTGGGCGCCGATTCGTCTGGGCGTACGGATTCGCCGGTTAACGCAGCAGTTTGACGACGCGTTCAAAGCGAAAGACGCGATCCTCACGCAAACCTTGTTGGTCGAAATCGACCGGCTTGTCCGCATCGGCGGCGCCGTGCTCATGACGTTGACCTTGGTCGCGATTGCGGCGGTTGGCGTCGGCTTGTGGATGAGCGTTTAACCGGCGGTTTCCTTATCGCAGCGCCGCGTCAATCGCGACGAGCGTCGCGCCAATACCGCCGCTCAGTTTGGCGTCGGCGATCTGATCGAGCCCGGTCTCGTCGCGATTGAGAATCACAACACGGCCGCCGCGACGCCGAACAGCGACCGGCAAATCGGCCGCCGGCGTTACGACCAAGGACGAACCGATCGCCAAGATCAAGTCAGCCTGACTGCACCAATCGTAGGCCATCTCCAACACGTCGGTCGGCAACATCTGACCGAACGAGACGGTCGCATGTTTCAATCTACCCTTCGCACATTGGGGACAGGGAGGAACTTCGCCGGTTTCGCGAAATTGTACGACCAACGAATCGATCTCAAAGCGGGCCGAACAATCCAGACAAGTCGCTTCTCGCGCCGTTCCATGCAACTCAAGCACATTGCGACTGCCGGCGATCTGGTGCAGTCCATCGATGTTTTGCGTGATCAAACCGCGGGCGACGCCGCGTGCTTCCCAAGCGGCCAAAACCTGATGGCCTGCATTGGGCGCCGCAGCGGAGAACTCGACGTGCGCTTCCGACTTTTGCCGCCAATACTCGCGGCGTGCGTCAGCAGATTGGCGAAACTCGTCGTAATAGATCGTTCGATATTTGGTCCAGACGCCTCCGGGAGAGCGAAAATCGGGAATACCGCTCTCGGTGCTGATCCCAGCGCCGGTAAACAGAACCGTCGATTCTGACTCGGTCAACCACTGGGCGACCAGTGAGATATCTTCCGCTTTACTCATAACTTCGACTCACATGACTGCAGCACAGGGAACCGAACGGCGACTTGTCTGACCATTCTACTGTTTGCTGGACATGGCTCGCAGCAAGCGGCTTCGAGAATCGCCTTTCGGCGTCAGACGGTGCTATAATTGAGCAGACGACTCCTCTCCTTCACTCTATCGCATCGAGCCGCATCATGAAGATCACATCGATCGCCGTTTACCAGGTTGACTTGCCGCTGCGAGAAGGCAACTACGCTTGGAGCGAGGGGAAAAGCGTCTCGGTATTCGACAGCACGGTGGTGCGAATCGAAACCGACGCCGGCGTCAGCGGACACGGAGAAGTCTGCCCGCTGGGCCCTGTCTATTTGCCGGCGTACGCCGCAGGCGTACGAACCGGAGTCGCCGAAATCGCTCCCGCTTTGATCGGCGATGATCCGACCGAATTAGCGAAGCTGAATCGTAAGATGGACTATCTGCTGAAAGGGCATCCGTATGTCAAATCAGCGCTCGACGTCGCTTGCTGGGACATTTTGGGGCAAGCGGCCGGTCTGCCGATTTGCACGCTGCTAGGAGGCCGTTACGGCGAAGACTTTACGCTGTACCGAGCGATCTCGCAACGACCGGCGGCCGAGATGGCCGAAAACGTCGCGATGTATCGGGGCGAAGGTTACCGGCGTTTTCAGTTGAAAGTAGGCGGCGATCCGAACGAAGATATTTTGCGAATCTGCGAAGCGGCCGAAATGCTGGAGCCTGGCGATAAGTTGATCGCCGACGCCAACACCGGCTGGCTAAAACATGAAGCGCTGCGCGTGGTCAACGCGGTGCGTGATGTCGACGTTTATATCGAGCAGCCGTGCCCTTCTTACGATGATTGTCTCGCGGTTCGAGAGCGGACGACGCTGCCGTTTATCTTGGACGAAGTGATTGATAGCGTCGACATGATCGTGCGCTGCGCCGCGGATCGAGCCGCCGACGTGGTCAACCTGAAGATTAGCAAACTGGGCGGACTCACCAAGACGCGGCAGGCCCGCGACTTGTGCGTTTCGCTTGGTCTCGGCATGACGATTGAAGATAGCTGGGGTGGAGATATCGTCACCGCAGCGATCGCGCATCTGGCGCATAGCACGCCGACTGAGCACCTTTTTTCGTCGACCGATTTCAACAGCTACGTCACCAAAAGCATCGCCGAGGGCGCACCGCAGCGCAACAATGGCCGCCTAGCCGCATCTAACGAACCAGGCCTGGGCGTAAAACCGAAGCTTGACGTATTGGGAAAACCGGTCGCGATCTACGGCAAGTAGTCGAACGCCGCGAAGCCAGCGAAAATCGTTGCATGACACTACGCTAGTGTTGGAGTCACAAGTTAGATTTTGGCGCCCGGGACAGGTCGTTTACGCCGAGCACACGACGATCCATCCGCTGGCGCGGAACCCGCCGAGCAGCCAACTTGCTCGCAAGCGATTTTGGCGATTCGTGGCGAGCGGCAAGACGCGATCGATTTCAAAGCCGGCGGCGCGGAGCGCTTTTAACAGTTCGCCGCGGCTGAAAACGTGCAAAAAGAAGTTGGGCACGTTCCGATATTCATAATATTTATCGCCCCGTTCGTGCCACTTCAAAATGTGGGCGCGAAACAGGTGAAGCGCCACCCAACTGAAACCGCTCGGCTCGAACAGGTTGAACCAAAAGTTGTGCACATGGACGACGAACTTGCCCCCAGGCTTTAAGATGCGCCGCGTGTGCTCGAGAAATTTCGCGCGATTCTCGGCGCCATGAATCATTCCCAGCGTGCTGAACAAGCAGATCGCGTGATCCACCGAATTGGTCTCAATCGCGCTCAAGTCGACCAGATTCGCCTGCACGCAGGTGATGTCGAGCTCGTCGATCTGCGCCTTTTCGGCCACCACGCGCAACATCTCGGCCGACAGGTCGACCGCCAATCCGCGATTGCCGCGGCGTACTAAAGGAACCAATGCCCGAGCGGTGCCGCAGCCCAGATCGGCGACCAATCCGGCCGGTGGTATCGATTCGGCGATGACGGCTTCGTCAAACTGAAAGAGGTCGCTGAACGCGAAATACTCGTCGTAATCGTCCGCTATCGCCGGTGACTCGACGTAATCCATCGTTCCCCGCGTCACGCCGGGGGGAAGCTGCCATCGAGGTTTTTGTTTGCTGGCCATGGGGCGATTATAAACGGTCGCTTCCCATTTCGATCAGGGGGCGTCGCCGAGCGCCGCACAGCTTGCTACGCTAACTCTCATGACTACCAAACCGCCGCTCGGCCTTTTTATCACCGGTAATAATACAGAAGTCGGCAAGACGTACGTCACGGCTTTGATTGCGCGGCAAATCGTCGCGGCCGGGATTCGGCTCGGCGTCTATAAACCGGCCGCGAGCGGATGTCGTCTGGTCGACGGCCAATTGGTCGCCGAAGATGCGGTTCAATTGTGGGAAGCGGCGGGGCGCCCAGGCACGCTAGAAGAGGTCTGCCCACAAAAGTTCGCCGCCCCGCTCGCGCCCCATTTGGCGGCGCGTGCCGAAGGCAAGGAACTGGACGTCGATTTGCTGCGCAGCGGCGCTGCAGCTTGGGCAGGCCGATGTGATCTGCTGTTGGTCGAAGGCGCCGGAGGGCTGA